>QCWB01000029.1 GCA_013114715.1 Nitrososphaera sp. | reverse complement strand
TTAACACCCTTGTTGAAATTTGCTTTTTGAACTTGAATTTTTGGAACATTGAATCATGAATATCATGTGGTGGTGTCAGTCCGTTTTCATTGCAATACTGCCGGTACTTGTTCATCAGGTTACTTTCTATTTGAGAGGTAAACAGTTCAAGCGGATATTCAGACCTCCAATAGAGGTACTCGTAATTATGTCTAGGAGCAATACCATGCATTAGATATTTTTCTTTAGGAATCCTAACCACGATTGGAGTGCCAGTGATCAGACTGTACGGCGCAGCATCAGGAAGTTTGATGGCCATTTCGTCTACATGTTCAACACTAAACTTCATTTTACCTACTGTAACCTGTTGGTTCCAAGGTTTTGATAAAATACTCTTCAAATATTCAATAAACTCGCCGTTGGGTGACGATATTATGAATGTACGGCTCTCTCCAGCTTTCAGGTCATAGGCCGGAAAAATATTTGAAAAACAAAAGAACTTGTAGCCTTCCTTGTCATGTACGTAATGGTACTTGCTGCCTTCTAAAAGCTTGTAGATAAAGCCCTGCAGGTGGTAGTGGTACTGCATTTCATAAGGGCCATCTTCTGTGCATCGAAGTCTAATCAGCAATCGCATATTTCTGGCAGTCAGAAATTAGGCAACGATTTGTATTTTAAGTTGTATTGGAGCTTTTTTGGCAGGGGTCTCTTAACGAATAATTTTACCCCACCTATCGTTTAAAAAAAGTCTTCATACTCGAAATAAATCCTTTAACATAAGATACTTTTGAATTTGTAATGTTAGGATTAGCTATAAAAAGGAAAAAGGGAAGGTTAGAACCTTCCGATTCCAAACGATGCGCCCTTGAATCTGGCAAAGCCTATAACGGCAACCAGAGATGCTGCAAGGACTATTGCTGCGATCACGCCGAACTCTGGAATGACCTTGGCGCCCATTATTTGGACTGAACTTGTGCCAGCTGGAACTGTGAACTTTATCGTAGTTGAGTCGTCGTCTGATTCAACTTGTGTAAAGCTGACATCAGTGCTTCCAGCCATGACAGAAGAGATGCCGCTTATCATTGCCGTTGGAAGTTCGAGTTCAACTTCACCTTCGCCGCTTAGGTTGACGTTGACTGCCTTTCCTGCATCGATAGCTAGTCCTGTGACCTTTACTGCGGCTGATGTGGCTTCGACTGTGTATGTCTGGCCGTCAAACTCTGTCGTTGCGTAGGTCTCTTGCATTCCTGATCCACCGCCGGCAGACACTTTGACTAGGCCCACCATTGCTGGATGCAAAACGCAAAAGTATGGATATTCTCCTTCCTCGGTGAAGGTAAAGCTTTGTGTTTTCTTGGGTGGCATAAGGGCTGGGGCAGACGCGGTTCCGCCAAACAAGCCTGTTGGCTCGCCATTGCTGCCAGAAGTTACTGTATGCAGGGCACTATCGTTGTTTGTCCAGATTACCTCATCTCCTTTGTTTATCTCGATTGGATTTGGATCATAAGCATCATTGGTTTTGGTAGATGCGCCTGGAACTATGCTCGCATTTACAGTTGCTGCGAAAGCAGACGTCGGAACTGCTACGACAGCGAGTATTGCCGCCAAGACGATGGCAAACGTAAATTTCGAGTTCATTGCTCGAGATAGCAGGTTCGATGCAATAAAATGTTTGTGGTTTTTTCTATTGCTGAAATTTTCAAGACAGACGAAGTTTTTATGTAATGGTTTTGTCAAACCGCCATGCGCATTGTCTCTTTTCTGCCAAGCGCCACAGAAGTGCTTTACAAGCTTGGACTTGGAAATCAAATCGTTGGCGTAACCCATGAATGCAAGTATCCTCCGGCCGCCAAAAGAAAGCCCAGAGTTATCCGGCCTTCGTTTGACCCGACAAGGATGTCTGGCAGGCAGATTGATAGCACGATAGTAGAGATTGTCAGGTCAGGAAAAGACATCTACCTTGTTGACGAGAAGATGCTGAAAAATGCAGAGCCGGACCTGATAGTCGCGCAGGGCCTCTGTGAGGTTTGCTCGCCGTTTACAAAAGAGATTGCAAGGGCCGTCAACATACTAGGCGGCAAGCCAGATGTGATTGTTCTTGACCCCCGCGACCTGGACGACATTCTAGTCAGCATCATGGACATCGCAGACAAGGTAGACAGAGTAGAGCAGGGAAGAAAGCTGGTTTGCTCCCTTCAAAGCAGGATAGACGCTGTCAGAGCAATGGATGTCAAGCACAGACCCAAGGTATTGTGCATAGAATGGGTCGACCCGTTCTTTACCGCAGGACACTGGGTGCCGCAGATAGTCGAATATGCAGGTGGGATAAACGGAATCAGCAGGACAGGCGAGCCGTCACGCCGGCTTGATATCAAGGAAATCGAGGATTTTGATCCAGAGATAATAGTGATGATGCCCTGCGGGTTTGGAATCAAGCGCACCCTGCAAGAGATGAAAGTGTTGAAAAATAACCAGAGATGGAATTCGCTAAAGGCCGTAAAAAACAATTTTTACGTCGTTGATTCTGGGTCGTACTTTAGCAAGCCTAGCCCCCGGACCATCACCGGGCTGGAGATAATGGCAAAAATAATTCATCCAAAAGAGGCAAAAAGGATTAAGGTCCCAGCTAATTCCTTTAAAAGAATTACTGGGTGAGCGACACTTCTATGTATACGTCGTCAGGGATTTTCAGCCGCATCAGCTGTCGGATTGCCCTGTCGTCGGCTCCGACATCGATTATGCGCCTGTGAATCCGGAGTTCGTACTTGTCATAGGTGTTTGTTCCCTGGCCGCATGGTGACTTGCGCGTTACCACCTTCATCTTCTTTGTCGGAAGAGGATGCGGGCCGCGCAGTTTGATTCCGCTTTTCTCGCCAATGCCTCGTATCTCTGTGCACACGCCTTCAAGCGTGGTCAGGTTCGTGCTGGTTAGTTTGATTCTTGCTGCCTGCGGCATCTATATTCACTTACTTTTTGTTCGGGTCGTACTTTTCTGTGATGTTCAGAACTACGCCTGCTGCGATGGTTGTGCCCATGTCACGAAGTGCGAATCTGCCAATTTCTGGGAAGTCCTTGAACGTCTCAATTGGAAGTGGTCTCACCGGCCTGATTTTCACGATTGCGGCATCGCCAGTCTTGAGGAATTTTGGATTCTCCTCTGTGGTTGCGCCGGTCCTCGGGTCGATCTTTGAGACAAAGGCAGAGATTGTCGCTGCCACCTGCGCAGTGTGTGCGTGCAACACGGGCGTGTAGCCTGGAGCCATGGCCGTTGGGTGGTGAATGACAATTATACGCGCTTCAAACTCTTTTGCAACTGCTGGTGGGCTATCTGCTGCGCCAATCATGTCACCGCGCTTTATCTGGTTCTTGTCAACGCCTCTAAGGTTGAAACCAATGTTGTCACCGGCTTCTGCATATTCCAGCTGTGTGTGGTGAGTCTCGATGGTCTTGATTTCGCCCGCAGCGCCGGAAGGCATGATTATGACTTTTTCTCCTGGTCTCATCTTGCCAGTCTCTATCCTGCCTACTGGTACAGTGCCAACGCCGGTGATTGTATAAACATCCTGTACCGGAATCCTGAGTGGCTTGCCAATTGGCTTCTCTGGTGGGTCAAATGCGTCAAGAGCTTCAGCAAGGGTAACGCCTTTGTACCATGGCATGTTTTCGGACCTTTTTACCAGGTTGTCTCCCTTCCAGCCGGATACTGGGATAAAGTTTATCTTGGCAACGTTAAAGCCTACGGACTTTAGCATCTTTTCTACCTGCTCCTTGACTTCCTTGTAGCGAGCTTCTTGGTAACCAGCATCATCCATCTTGTTTAGCGCAACCACTATTTGGCTCACACCCAGCGTCCTTGCAAGGAAGGCGTGCTCTCTTCCCTGTCCTCCCGGCTCAATTGATGCCTCGGTTTCACCTGGCTTGACAGAGATGACCAGGATTGCTGCGTCAGCCTCTGAAGCACCAGTGATCATGTTCTTGATAAAGTCCTTGTGACCTGGAGCGTCAATTAGTGTAAAGAAGTACTTTGTAGTTTCAAACTTTTGGAAAGCGAGATCTATTGTGATACCTCTTTCTCTTTCGTCCTTGATGCTGTCCATGACCCAGGCGTACTTGAAAGTATCGCCCTTGCCGGTAGCTTCGGACTCTTTTGCATAGGTGTCGATGGTCCTCTGGTCAATAGCACCCAGATCGACTAACAGGTGACCTACAGTAGTAGATTTACCATTATCAACGTGGCCTGTAACCACAATGTTAAGGTGTGGCTTTTTGCTAGCGCTCATAAAGCAACAACGCTCCATGGGTCTTATTTATATTTCGCCATTTTCTTCGTGTAACAGAGATCTTTTTTCCAAATTTTCAGCCTGTCAGTTTGAGTTGCGTTTTCTGGTTTTTGCCATCTAAAGTCTTGGCCCAATTTTGAATATGAATGATATAGTTTTCCAAAAACAAGGAAGATTTTTAAACCATTGAAAAGGAGTCTTTTAATATGAAGATCACACTTAGTGCCATCAAAGCCGACATCGGCGGTATTGGCGGTCACACTCGCCCAAGCGACGAACTAGTAGAAGCAGTACGCAAATTTGTTGCCAAGAGCGCAAAAGGTTTCCTGATTGATTATTACATCGGTTACACAGGTGACGACATACACATAATCATGACCCATACCCATGGCGTGGACAACGAAAAAATCCACAAGCTTGCATGGGATGCTTTTACCGAGGGCACGAAGCTGGCAAAAGAACAGGGCCTTTATGGCGCTGGCCAGGACCTGCTTGTTGACGCGTTTTCCGGCAACGTAAAGGGCATGGGTCCAGGCGTTGCAGAGATAGAGATGGAAGAGCGCCCAAGCGAGGTATTCTGCATCTTTGCTGCAGACAAGACAGAGCCGGGAGCGTTCAACTTCCCGCTATGGAGGACGTTCGTAGATGCACGCAGCAACACAGGGCTTTTGATTAACGAAAAGCTTGCAGAGGGAGTCACTTTCAGGATTATGGACGTAGAGGCCGGCAAGGTAGCAGACCTGAAACTCTGGCAGGACAAGCCGGAGCTTGAAGCAGCATTGATGTACCCAGGCAGGTATGTGATACACTCCATCTACTCTGCGGACGGCGAGCAGATTGTCTCTGCATCCACAGACAGGCTGCACAACATTGCAGGCACGTACGTCGGAAAAGACGACCCGATAGCAATAGTCAGGACCCAAAAGAACTTTCCGGCAACAGAAGAAGCTGGAAGCGCCTTTAACACACCGCATTATGTTGCAGGCAATACAAGAGGAAGTCACCACATGCCGCTGATGCCAGTAAAGCTCAACTCGGCTGCAAGCCTGAACTACTCGATACCGATAGTATCCTGCCTGTTGTTTAGCATGCACAACGGCAAGCTGACCGGCCCTCACGACGGCTTTGGCACAGCAGACTGGGACCTGCAGAGAACACGCGCCTCAGAAATGGCAATGATAATGCGCAACCAGGGCTTTATCCATCCTGCCACGCTCATCCCAGACGAGCTTGAATACCAGAAGGGATACAACGCACGCATGGACAAGCTAAAGTCCAGATTCAAGGATCTTGAAGAGAAAAAGCCATACAAGGGTAAAGCTGGCAAGCGTTGAACAGGCCGCTTATCATCAACTTCAAGAACTACGCCGACGCAGCGGCCGGCAAGACCTTGGAGCTTGCCTTGGCTGCGCAGGACGTGGCCAGGAAAATGAACTTGGAAATAGTCCTTGCCCCGCCGCAGCCGTCGCTGGCCATGGTCTGCAGGGCAGTCGATATTCCGGTTTTATGCCAGCATGTTGACGACTCCCAGGAAGGTTCCACCACCGGCTTTTTTGTCCCCGAGATAGCCAAGTTGTACGGGGCAGCTGGTTCGCTGATAAACCACAGCGAGCACAGAATCGATATTGCAATAATCGAAAGATTGGTCAAGAGGCTTCGCAAGCTGGAAATGATTTCAGTTGTCTGCGCCCAGACTCCAGACGAAGTTGCCAGGATAGCCGATTTTGAGCCAGACTTTATCGCAATAGAGCCGCCAGAACTCATCGGTAGCGGACGTGCGGTATCCAAGGAAAACCCGGCGATAATAACTGACTCCATAAATGCAGCCGGCGGCAAGGCCAAAGTTATCTGTGGCGCCGGCATAACCGACAAGGGAGACATTGCCAGGGCCATGGAGCTTGGGTCTTTGGGAATTCTTGTTGCCAGCGGCGTTGTGAAAGCCAAGTCTTGGCCAGACAAGATATCAGAGCTTGCGGCAGGTATGTCCTAGATTTTCGGCCTTGGAAGATTCCAGCCGTATTTCATTGCAAGCAACCTTAGCAGCGTGACAGATACAATGCTTGGCACTGCTGCGCTGTACAGGTCCAGCCCAACGCTTAGCAGGCAAAAGAAAAGCACTATTCCGGCAAAACTTGCCGTGGCGTAGAGCTCCTTGACAAACACTATTGGCATTTCTTTGACAAAGACGTCGCGCAGTATGCCGCCTCCGACCGCGGTAATCAGCCCTGCAAAGGCCATAGCAAGAAAGTTTAGCCCGACAATCTGGTAGGCAAACGTTGATCCGATGACGGTAAACACGCCAAGTCCGATTGCGTCGAATTTCAAAAGCAGGTTCCAGTGTTTCTGGATTACCCTGTAAAGGAAGAACATGGCCACTCCGGCGGAAATGGTAGTCGCAGCATACAGCGGGTTTGAAATAGCAAGAGGAGGAAAAGTTCCAAACGTGATATCGCGCAGGACGCCGCCAGCCACGCCGGTGATAGTAGCAAGTATTATGATGCCCACGATATCTGACTTGTGCTCGATTGCCTTTAGAGCTCCGGTGATGGCAAATGCGGCAGTTCCGACCAGATCGAGGGACTGTATGAGCAGTTGAATAGCAGATATTTGATCCGACAACGAACCGCTTGTCTTCAGGCCTGCTTTGATTTGAAATTATCGGGCTTGCACAACATTTTAAACCACGGGCTCAAATTATCAGTGTCTCAAAATGAGCTTTATCAAGCCTATTTACTTTTTTGACGAGGCTGACGGCAGCAATAAGGCACTTCTTGGAGGCAAGGGAGCTGGCCTTGCAGAGATGACCAAGCTGGGGCTACCAGTGCCGCCGGGGTTTACCATTACTACAGAGATTTGCGAAAAATTCTACGACGCCGGAAAGCGCCTTCCAGACGGCCTGATGGACGAAGTCCGAAAATCCATAAAACGCCTTGAAAACCTGACAGGCAAGAAATTCGGCGATGTTGCAAACCCGCTTTTGATCTCTGTGCGTTCTGGAGCTCCAGTGTCTATGCCGGGAATGCTTGACACGATTCTTAACCTTGGGCTCAACGACCAGACAGTCGAGGGCCTTGCCACAAGAACCAAGGATTCAAGGTTTGCATGGGATTCTTATCGACGGTTTGTCCACATGTTTGGAAAGGTGGTTCTCGGAATAGACGACAGGCAGTTTGAAAAAATTCTGTCTGGCAAGGACCTTTCTTCCGAAAAGGACCTCCGGCAGATAACGCAATCCTTCAAGTCAATCTTTGAAGCAACCGGCAAGAAATTCCCGGAAGATCCGTTCAAGCAGCTGGAGATGGCCATTGACGCGGTCTTTAGGTCTTGGACTGGAAAAAGGGCCCTGGAATACCGAAGGCAGCACGGCATAACTCCGGAAATAGCCAACGGCACTGCAGTCACAATAGTTGCGATGGTTTTTGGCAACATGGGCAGGGACAGCGGCACTGGTGTTGTATTTAGCAGAGACCCAGAGACCGGCGAGAAACGGCTTTACGGAGATTACCTTGTTAACGTGCAGGGAGAAGACCTAGTTTCAGGCAAGGCCACGCCCCGCCACATAGACGGGCTGGCTTCTGACATGCCCCAGGTCTACAAGCAGCTGCACGAGATGTGTGAAAAACTGGAGAATTATTTCAAGGAATGCCAGGATGTCGAGTTTACCGTCGAGAAGGGCAGGATTTTCCTTCTGCAGACCCGCACGGCCAAGATGAGCGCCGTTGCCAGCGTCAAGACGTCAGTAGACATGTACCACGAGAACCTGATAAGCAAGACTGAGGCCTTGCAAAGAATAGATCCGGAAGTCCTTGAGCAGATTCTGTACCCAAGAATAGATGAAAACGTCAGGCAAAAACCAATAGCTACTGGAGTGGCCGCCTCGCCGGGTGCTGCCAGCGGTGTTGCAGTTTTTGACGTGGCAAAGGCTGAGGCCCTTGGCAAAAAGGGTGAGAAGGTCATTCTGATAAGGGAGGACACAAAGCCAGACGACGTGTCGGCTTTTGCGCAAGCTGCTGGAATCCTGACGAGCCGGGGCGGCAGGACTTCTCATGCCGCAGTAGTGGCCAGGGGCATGGGCCGGCCGTGCATAGTTGGCTGCTCGCAGATAGAGATAGACGCGGAAGAGAGGAACTTTAGCGTCGCAGACAAAGTAGCAGTCACAGAAGGCCAGAAAATAACGATTGACGGCTCTACTGGGAAGGTATACCTAGGCGAGATCCTTACAGTCGAGCCAGAGATAACCTCTGAATTCAAGGAGATGTTGGAATGGGCCGCGGGCATGAAATCCATAGGGATATGGGCCAACGCCAATACGCCTGAAAACGCTGCTCTGGCCAGAAAGTACGGAGCAGAAGGCATTGGCTTGTGCAGGACAGAAAGGATGTTCAACCAGCACGACAGGATTACCTTGTTCATCAGGATGATAATGGCTGAAAACGAAAACGAGCGAAGAAAGATCCTTGCAGAGCTGGAACTTTTGCAAAGGTCTGACTTTATGGCCATACTAAAAGAGATGCAGGGACTGCCAGTAACGATACGGCTTTTGGATCCGCCGCTTCACGAATTCCTTCCAAAAGAAGAAGACCTGTTGATGGAGATATTTGAGCTCAAGTCAGCCGGAAATCCCAGCACTGAAAAAGAGATGTTGGAGCGAGAAAAAGTGCTCAAGCGAGTCCACGAGCTGTCAGAGATAAATCCGATGCTCGGGCACAGGGGCGTGAGGGTCGGGATCTCTTTTCCAGAGATATACGAGGCTCAGATCCGCGCAATCTGCGAGGCTGCAGCAGAGCTTGTCAAGGAAGGAGTAAAAGTGGAGCCGCAGATAATGGTGCCACAGGTAGGAATTGCAAACGAGATAATAATAATCAGGCAGATTTTTGAGTCGGTAAAACGCGAGGTCGAGCACAGGCACAAGATAAAGCTAAGGATATTGTTTGGAAGCATGGTAGAAGTTGTGCGGGCCTGCCTTGTGGCCGACGAGATAGCGCAGGCGGCCGACTTTTTGAGCTTTGGCACGAACGACCTGACCCAGGCCACGTTCAGCTTTAGCCGTGAAGATGCAGAGGGAAAGTTCCTTCCGTTCTACTTAGAGAAAAACATCATCTCTGTCAACCCATTTCAGACGATAGACCAGAAGGGCGTCGGCAGGCTGATGCGGCTGACCATAGACCTCTCAAGGAAGGTCAAAAAAGAGATGGAAATTGGCATCTGCGGCGAGCATGGAGGAGACCCCCGGTCGATACAGTTTTGCAGCGACGTCGGCCTGGATTACGTAAGCGTGTCTCCGCAGAGAATACCGATTGCCATTTTGGCGGCGGCGCAGTCTGCCATAAAAAGCAACAAGGGCAAGCGACTGTCCAGATTCCTGACGGATTAAAGCTTAAAATGTGGGTCCGGAAGAATCTGCAGTATTGGCTTCTGAAAATTCGTCTGGGGCAAACGTCATCTACGAGTGCATGAGATGTGGGACCCCTGTCACAGTCGAGGAATTGTCAAGACTGCCAGAAATAAAATGCATCTGCGGGTTTAGAGTATTCCGCAAGGCAAGGCCGCCCATAGTAAAGCAGGTAAAGGCACTCTAGTCTTTTTGCTCTTTCTTTCGGTCCTCAAGCATCTTGTTGTATGAGTGGAACTTTTTTGCATGGTCTCGCATCTGCTCCATGCCGGTAAATCCTACCCCGCATTCCTTGCAATCGTAAAGCAGATCCTTGCCATGGATGACCTGGTGGTGCTGCATCAGCTCCTCTATTTTCCGGAATTTCCTTCCGCATTTATCGCATTCATGGTTTTTGAAAAGGCCGGTCATTTTCTCTCATTCCTGCTATCCCAGCAGCTGCGGCACATCTGCCCGTTTATCTTCCAGGCCGGCTTTGGGTTGTACCGGACAAAGCCCATCTTTCTGTTGCAGATTATGCAGAACTCTAGTTTTTTGTTAAAATCGGCGTCTTTATTGTTAAAGCATGTCTGGCAGAGAACGGAACCGGGCTCCATGTTCCATTGCCAGCGAGGCTTGAGTGCAATGTCTCCCGGATCGCCCTTGCAGATGGCGCAGACGTCCCTCTTTAGCGCAAACTCTTTTGTCTTTTCAATGTGGCAATCGCTGCACAAAAAGCCTTCTATCTTCCATTCCTCCTGCGGCTTGTATTTCCGCTTCAGCTCTTTTTTGCAGAGCGAACAGAAGACCTGCTGCTTGCTGCCGAGGATCCTCAACAAGATAACAAGCCATCAAGGAGTACAAAAAGTATGCGCATGGATCCAGAATTTCAAAAACTCTGATATTATCTGTGTGTTGCAGCAAGACCTACAAAATCCTTTAATAAAAGCGCCTGCTAGGGCAATCGGGTATCCTTTATGAAGAAAATCGAGGCTGTTGTTCCAGTGTCCAGACTTGAACGGACATTTGCTACCTTAAAAGAGATCAATCTTGGCGGGCTCACTTATTACGAGTCAAGGGGCAGAGGAGAGATCCCACGCCCCCAGGTTCACTCTGGAAGAGGCACGGGCACGTTCACTCCAGAATTCAACATGAACGCAACCATTGTTATTGTTGCCAACGACGATCAGGTAGACAAGATAGTAGAAAAGATTCTGGAAGGAGCCAGCTCTGGAACAAAGGGCGAGGGCAAGATCTTTATCTCGGACATTGATGAAATGGTAGACATTGGCTCAAGAAAACGTGGCGACGTTGCAACATAAAAAAGTGAAAAAGACTAGTTTGCTAGCTCTTCGATTGCTTGGCTTGCGTTGAGCATACCTCTCTTCTTGGCGTACTCCTCAACTACTTTCAGCTGTTCTGGAGTAAAGCAAACCGGCATCGTCCTCTCGCCGTTATCTGTATGATTCATGCGGTTTGATACCTGACGCAAGATTATAACTCTTTCTAGACTGCAGCGTCGCCTTTTTCCTTTGTGCCGATGTCGTAGGTTTCCAGAACATCGTAGATAAAGATCTTGCCGTCTGACGCAGAGCCGGTGCTTATGGTCTTTAGCACGTCTTCTACTATCTCTTTTACCTTTGAGTCAGAAACCAGCACTTCTATTTTGGTGCGAAATCCGAATTCTGGAATATACCTCATCACGCCCCTGCCAACTGCCACAGGTTCGCGTTTTGCCTTGCCTCGGCCTTTGATGTCGTAGAAGGACATGCCTCCAACCTCGTGCTTGTGGAGCAGTTCATTTACTTCCTGCAGACGCTCGTGGGGGATTATCAGGTCTATGCGCTTCATACCATACACCGGCAAGTATGTTGTTTATTATTTTTGATGTCACTGCGTGGCAGAGATTCCACCGTCTACCATCATCGCTGTGCCAGTTACCCAGCTGGCGTCGGCAGAGCATAGATACGATACTGCGCTTGAAATATCCTCCGGCTCGCCTATCCGGCGAAGCGGAAATGAGGATTCCAATACTCGTTTTGCGTTTTCATCCTGCAGGTACGGCTCTATCAACGAGCTTCTGATGGTCGACGGGCATACGCAGTTGCAGCGTATGCCATACTGGCCGTACTCGATTGCGATACTTTTGGTAAATGTGATGACCGCGCCCTTTGTCGCGCCGTAGACGGACAGCGGCACGCCGGGGATAGCCCTCATGCCAAGCACAGAGGATATATTGACGATATTGCCAGATTTGTTATTTATCATGATTGGCACCACGGCCTTGGTCATCCGGAAAGTGCCAACGATGTTTGTGTTGATTAGCTCGTTCCATTGATCGTCGTTTGTTTCGTGGAAGGGCGTCGGGTCGTTTATTGAACCGGCGTTGTTTACCAGGATGTCTATTTTGTCAAATGACGACAGGGTCTGGTCCAGAGCGCTTAGGACTTCAGCCTCTTTTGTAATGTCTGCAGAAACCGTGAGAACGTTCTTTTTGTTTCCGATTTCAGTCGCCGTTTTTGTCAGTTTTTTTAGGTTCCGGCCAACGAGAACAACCTTGCAGCCATCCGCATACAATCGCTTGGCTATCGCGCTGCCCACGCCGCCACCAGCGCCAGTGATAATAGCTACTCTGTCCTTTGCACTAACCATAAAAATATTGTATAAGCACATCCTTTAAAGGATTTCAATTAGCCTGCG
>QCWB01000028.1 GCA_013114715.1 Nitrososphaera sp. | reverse complement strand
TGCAAAGAGCGCTGGTCGAAGTGGAGGCTCTCATGTCTGTTGTTCAAGCAGACCTTCCTCCAACCGGGGCTAATTTCAAACCAGCCTGGGTACTTCTGATCGATCCATTAAACCTGCCTGTTATCTCATATATGGTGACTGCGCCCGGCTGGGACCCTGTCAGGTTGCGAGAGTTCTGCGCCAATGAGGTTGTCAACAGACTCAAAAGAGTGGATCGAGTCTGGTCGGCATTTTCATTCGGTGGCTACAGACGGCAGATGCAGGTCATTCTAGACCGGAAGAAATTGGCAGCTTATGGACTGTCAATTCTTGACGTGCGGGATGCCATTGACAAGCAGAATGTAGCAAAACCCGCTGGCAGGCTCAGCTATGACAAAACGGAAGCAATAGTTCGTATCGATTCGCTGGCCAAAGAAGAAACGCAGGTAGAGAATTATCCGATCGGAGCAGTTGGCGATCGGGTCATATATGTCAAAGACGTGGGCAGAGTAAGCGATACATTCTGGGAGTTGCGCTCAGGCTATCACTTTATAGACCATGGGAAGATCAAGAAGGGCGTTGAGGTCAGTGTTCTTCAGGAGCCAGATGCTAGCTCTCCATGGGTTATCGAGGGATGCAACAAGGTCATCGACCAAATTCGGAAAGAGAATCCGGGATTGCAGTTCGAGGTAAGCTACGATAACTCCCATTTTGTCGATATTCTGATGGATAACATGGTCCATGAGTTGGTCATGGCGATTGTCATGACCGGGGTCGCGGTATTGTTGTTCCTTGGCAACTGGCGCGGGACATTGATCTCAATGATCACGATTCCAATGTCCATGGCAATGGCGATTTTGTGCCTGCTACCGCTTGGAATGACGCTCAACAGCTCGACTTTGATCGGCCTGCTTCTATCTATCGGGAGGCTTGTTGATGACTCGATCATAGATATTCACGCTATAGAGCGTCACTTGCGCATGGGAAAAGATCCCAAAACAGCGACCATTGATGGCATTACCGAAGTCAGATTGGCGGTTGCAGCATCCACGATCGTGCTGGTCCTGGCGCTGTCTCCATTGTTGTTCTGTGGTGGCATTGTCGAGCTCATGTTTGTAGGTCTGGTATGGCCAATAATATTCGGGCTTCTAGCTTCGTTTCTCGTATCACTTACCCTGACGGCGGTACTGGCGGAGAAATTCCTAAAGGCAAAGCCAGAAAATCCAGAGGAATCCGATGAGCATTGGTTTGAGCGCAGACTGAGAATCCTTGTGCTTGATCCTGTCGATCGGTGGCTAACTGGTCTTGAGCGGTGGTACGCGGACTGCATCCGCTGGATGCTGAAGCATCGTTTCGTGAACATGGCGAGAATTCTCGCCACCATCATCCTTGGATTCACGTTCTATTACTTCATCGGTAGCGAGATGATGCCCTTAGCTGATATCGGGCAGGCGTATGGCATGCTAGAAGTCGCTCCAGGAACGTCATTTCAAGAAACGGAACGCATTGTCACTAAGGTCGAGAAGATCATGTCTCGCTTTCCGGAAATCGAGCGTGTGTCGACAGAGATCGGCTTTGATCCGGGCGGGACCTATTTTAACGGCTATAACATGCGAGACATGAACTGGGCGACGTTCATGGTCACACTGAGCGATAAGGACAGAAGGAAAAAGACTATCTGGGACGTTATCGATACGGTCCAGGAAGAAGCACTTAGAACCATACCTGGTATCAGGCGCTTTCAGATAAAGGAGATGGGTTCTGATGTAATGGCGACATCACAGGCGCCTATATCGATTCTGGTTACAGGCAAGAACATGGAGATACTTACGAAACTTGCCAATCAAGTCGAAGATGTAGCAAAAAAGACGCCGGGAATGTACCAGGTGGCAACAGATTGGGATCTCTGCAAACCAGACTGGGAAATAAAAGTGGATGCAAGACGAGCGATGGAGGTCGGTCTTACTCCGGCCCAGATAGCTGAGCAAGCATATTATGCCATCACGGGTGCTTTGACTGATGAATACTATCGGCTGCCAAATGAGCGACAGAGAACGATTCAAGTTCGATATGAAACGTCCGACAGACGAGATCCAGAGGATCTTCTTTTGATGACGGTTACAACACCTGACGGTAAACAAGTTCCGCTCAACACACTGGCGCATCTTGAGTATCGTCGCGCACCAAACTTTATCAATCATGACCAAATGCGAAGAGCCGTTACCGTTATGGGTTTCTACCGAATGAACGGGCCACCGTCGATGGATTTAGCGATGGAAGTGATGATGAAATCTATGGCAAAGCTCAACTTTCCGCCAGGATACACGCTCGAGATGCGTGGAGATATGACCCAGATGATGGATTCATTTGCGAGGTTATTTGCTGGATTGGGCCTAGCAGTGCTTTTCATTTTCTTGGTCCTTATTGCACAGTTCAGGGGTTTCTTGCAGCCCATGCAGATGATCTTCTCTTTACCACTAGAGTTGGCAGGAGTGTTTTTCGCTCTCTGGCTGGCTCATCAGACATTTTCCAGTGTCTCAATAATGGCCATAATCGTGCTCACGGGCATGGATATCACCACGGCGATTCTCCTGATCGATCATATTTTGCGATACAGAAATGAAGGAATGCCGAGGGATAAAGCGATTGTTCGTGCTTGTCCGGAGAGACTCCGGCCGATTCTCATGACCTCGACGATTACCATTCTCGTTATGATTCCGGTTGCTTTCTTTCCGAAGACTGGCATTGACGCTTATTCTCCGCTAGGAACAGTTGTGATAGGAGGACTTGCAGTGGGCACCATTTTGAGCCTTTTCGACATTCCAATCATGCACGCATACATAGACGACTTTGTTAACTGGGTAGGGCGAAAGCAGCATCATGACAAGTAAGCAAGAGATAGAGCGGTCCGTTGATATAAGACAACGCTGGTGGACAGTTACCGGTGTGCAGCTGCTGGTCGCGCTGGTCGGAATAAGTGTAATTGTCTTGGCATCCAAAACGCAAGAGGTAAAGCCAGTAATTGTGCGGACTGAGGGTGAATCGATTGAATCCAGACAAAGGTTGCTACCGATTGCATTTCTGTTGAGAGAAACGGAGAAGATTGGTCTGTCCGACAAGCAGGTTGTTTCGCTCAGCAAGCTTCAGGAAGAAGCCTATAAGGAGCTTTTGCCAATAGAGGACGAACTACGGGCTAGACAAACCGTTTTTGATGGTTTCATGAAGTCTCACAGGAATAGACAAGTATCAATGGAAGAGCTTCTCAAACAGGCAAAGCCAGTAACTGAGACCGGCCGCAGAAAACGTCTATTGTTGGAGAGGTATAGAGAACGAGCTCAGAACTTGCTTTCTGAGAAACAGAGAGTCCAGGCGGGCCAGTTATTCAGGCGAGTAACCGAACGTGTAGAGAAGCAGAAGAACAAGCAAAACGACAAGGAAGGAGCAATATGAAAGTATCTTTTCTTGTCAGATATTCACTGGTGGTGCTTCTTCTGGCATTTCTACAATCTGCTGAAGCCCAGGAGTTGCGGCCTGCAATCAAAGACTCATCGGCAAAGAAACCGGCGGAGCATACGACTACGGATGAAGTGTTGTCTGGCAATCCGATCAAACTGACGGTTACTAAAGATGATCTCTCATCTGAATTGCCTCGACTGGATGAGCCATTGGCTCTTGGAGATGCCGTTCAGTTTGGGCTGAAAAACAACCTAGAATTTCTTGCATCAAAAGAGGAGTGGTCCGGCTCTAAATATCTTGCCAGGGCCGCTCTAGCGCGCTTCGGTCCACAGGCTTCGTTCAGCACGTTCTATTCGTCGTCGAGCATCAGCCAGATGCTGTTCTTCATGGACAGAGATATAAGCCCGGCGCCGATGCAACCAATTGTGCGAGGCAATTCGTTGCATTTATTGTTTGCCGGCTATCAACCGATATTCACTGGTGGTCGCCTGCTGGGCGGCTATAAAGCTGCTCGAGCTATTGAGCGTCAGACTCTAGCCAAGTATCAGTCGGACAGGATTAAAGCCGCTCTGCTTATCAAGGAAGCATATTGGAAAACCGCCTGGGATCTTGCAAGGCTGCAAGTATCTGAAGACTATGTCAAGTACCGGAAGTGGAGCGTCGGGCTTATGGAAGCCCGATACAAAGAGGGAAAAGTGCCACGGGCTGACCTTCTTCGTGAGCAGGCCGAGCTTGCTAAAGCGCAGCAGTTAGTAAACAACGGTTTTCGAGATTACAACACTTCGCTTCTTGAGTTGAAAGTTGCTATGGGTGTCAATGTAGGCTCTCAAATCAGTCTGAGGGATGAATTGAAGTATGTGTCCATAACGGAGGAGTACTCTTCTTTTCTAAGTGAGGCCCAGCGAAATCGGCCGGAGATCATGCAAGCCGATAACAAGGTCAAAGAAGAAAAGGCCAAGCATATGGTTGTTAGAAGTCAGTATTCTCCTCAGCTCGGAGCCTATGGGATTGCAAGCAACGCCACAGGACAGACTCCGGGTGTCAATGAGTCAGTAAATGGACGGTGGGGTGGGACGATATCGGTGATTGGCGGGATAACACTGTTTGATTCCGGTAAACGGCTTAATGAGCTTAAGGCCGCCCGGGTCGCGATTCGGCAAGCCGAGATTGATCGAAGGAACGTCCACCTCAATGTAGCAAAAGAGGTGTCTCAAGCGTGGATCGATTTGGACATGGCCAGGCGTAATGTCTCATTGGCAGAAGCAGAGGTAACTTCAGCCAGGGAAGATGAGAGACTGTTCTTTCGACGATACCAGGTAGGGAAAGCAATCGAGCTCGACTATTTCGTATCGGGCGTTCGATACTTCGACGCACGGCTTCGACTTTTGGAAGCCATTTACCAATACCGCATTGCGGAGGCAAAGCTTATTTGGTCCAGCGGAAACGTCTAATAGCTAAGTGGAGGATGAAGCCATGGGAGAAAAAACGATGCAATCAAGAAAGCTCTCGGAATGGAATATGCAGATGTGGATGGGGCAGATGGCTTATGAAAAGGGGCAGTACATGCAGGCTGCCGGCAAATTCAAGAAGGGCCTGGAGCTTCTTGAGTCGATGCACATCGATGATGAGCGATTAGCGTCTAACCTGAATGGGCTCGCTCTTTGTTATTGTGCTCAAGGCAAGCATGAAGAATCGGATTCACTATATCGGAAAGCGCTAGAGATTGATCAGACGGTGCGAAACAAAGCAGCCCTGGCAAGCGATCTCAATAACATGGGCACTCATTATCGAAAGCAAGGAAAATTCGATAGAGCAGAACCGCTGTACCAAAAGGCTCTTAGCCTTTATGACGAGAATGAATCTAACGCTGAGATCGCGTCAATCCTGAATAATCTGGGTTTGCTGTATTGCGCTCAAGGAGACTGTTGTGTTGGAGAAGCGTTTTTTCGCAAAGCACTAACGATGGAAGGCCGACTCTTCGGTCACAAGAGCAAAGAATATGCACGAACCCTCGTTGATCTGGCAGCCAATCTATGTATGCAAGGAAAGTGCGAGGAAGCAGAGCCTTTGTTTGAAGAAGGTATACCGCAGTTAGGTTATCAAATCGGTCCATCTCCCGAATTGGCTGATGCTTACGAGTTGTATCTGGAGTACCTCAAGAAGACCCACAAAACAGATGAAGAAGGCAGGATCGCAGACGACATTGAGCACTTTAAGAAGAAGAGCAATTTTTGAATTACGTCATTGAGGTAGAGATGAATAGAGAAGGCAAATCGAGCGAGGATCCGCATTCCTGTTGTCACAGCGAGATCAACGACAATGTTGGCGTAGAAAAACAGTCCAGTGCGTCATCGCGAGTCGGATCCTATCTTGGTGCTATTGGTGCCGCGATCGTTGCATGCGTCTGCTGCTGTCTTCCGGTCGTGGCGATAGCTTTGGGCGTCGCGACGATGAATCAATTCGAGTGGTTTCACAAATATCATTTGATATTCCAGGCAGGAGGATGGCTGATTATGCTGGGAGCTGTCCTCTACATGTGGCATCAGCACAGGCGCTCGGATGTTCGTATTCTGCGAGACAAACACTTCTGGATACCGTTCGTATGCATGCTGATAGTTTATTTTGGCATGACAGCCATCTTAGAGAAGACGATGTCTGCTCGGTCTTCGTCAAACGACAACTTTCACAACCACCATGAGAGATGACATCACATTCACTAAATATAGTTTCACCTTCCGAGGGCAGAACAAGTGAGAACACAAGGAAACAGAAGCATTAGCCGCATTCTAGCGTATTTTGTGATATCGACAAGCGTTATCCTAACAGGCACGATTTTTTGTCCGTCTGTACAGGCAGATCAACTTGTAGACGAAGAGGGCATGAAATGTTTGCATGATGCTATTCAACAAAAGCAGTTGCGGGGTGCCTTTAAGCAGTTGTGCAAAATGGCTGATCATGATTGTGGGTATTCCCAGTGCTTGCTTGGAATCATGTATGAGAAGGGACTCGGCGCCAAGAAGAACATAGACAGGGCGATTGAGTGGTATCGGAAAGCAGCAGAGAAAGGTCTTGCTGATGCGCAATTCCGGCTTGGTCAGCTGTATTACATTGGTGAGGATGTAAAAAGAGATCCGAAGGAAGCCGCAAAGTGGCTGAACAAGGCAGCTGAACAGGGAGTAGCTGAAGCCCAGTATTACATCGGTCGAATGCACCTGAAAGGGGATGGCGTCCCCAGAGATCTCAAGAAAGCAAAACGGTGGCTTCATTTAGCCGCAGACCGCGGTATCGCTGATGCAAAAGTGCTGCTGTCTCAATCTCAGAGTGCAAAAGAGACCATACACACCGCCAAGAAGATCGGGAGGGCAATCAAGAAACGGCATGAAGAGAGCATGAGGCTGTACGGACAAACTCTTGAGAATACAGAGATGAGCTGGAAAGGCTACGCTGATATTGTGAATTCGCTCAACCAGGCAGCCGCAGCGAGCTCATCGAAATAGAGAGCAGCTATCAAGACACTTTTTAAAGGATATGAGGTAAAGGAAATGGCTCAGTTATCAATTTTAGAAGCGATCGAAGCATTGAAAGAGAAGTTGTTTCATGTGTCTGAAAAGAAACGTCTTAAGGAGATGAAGGCTCATAGGGAGGAGAGAGAACAACAGCCTCATGCTGATTTTCTGAGCAAGGCTCGGGAAAGCGATAGCGAGCATGCTCATCGTGTAGAGCATCATGGTGCCAATTTCTGGAGCTATTATTACTCGGGTGAGCATCCGCTACCTGTGCTTCGCGACGAGTCAGTAGAGGAGCATCAATACGGTACGTCAGAACAGCGGTTGGCAATTGAATCTCATATGCTCGATGAGAAGTTCGCTGCCTATACGGCTTCTGATGAGACTGCTGCGAGCGAAGAAATCGCGTTAAGGAAGCAATGGGTTAGTCTCGTATGGATAGCGGAAACAGCCCTGGCTAACGGTAATCTGAGAGAAGCCGAAGGCAATTTCAGAACGGCGCTCGAGCTTGCCGAGAAGTTCGGGGATTCAGATTTGAGGCTCTCGCGGACTCTGACCGGACTGGCGAAGTCATTGTGCGAACAGGGAAGGCACGAAGAGTCAGATCCACTTTATTCTCGGGCTTTGATTATCGATGAGAAGGTGCATGGCGAGGGTCATACGAATCTGGAACAGGACTTCAGAAACATTGCCACACACTATCTCATGCAGGGCAAAGTTGAAGAGGCCGAGGATTTGTATCAGTACGTCTTGGAAGAGTGGGAAAAATCAGTAGGTCCTAAACATCCGGCTGTAGCCAGGTGTCTCAACGATTTGGGCGTGCTCCTTTGTCGACAAGGGAAATGTGAAGCGGCGGAGCCGCTTTACAGGCGAGCATTGGAGATTCTTCAGTACGATATGATTCCAAGAAGAAAACAACTTGCCACCACTTTGCAAAATCTAGCCACTCTTTGCGAGATGAACGATCGCGTTGATGACGCCCAAAGGCTTTATTCACAGGCAATAACGCTTTTGGAAGAATATGAGCGGCAGCAGGAAGAGTTGACTGATGCGAAAATTTCAAAGAGATAAGACGCCGAAGTACCGGGGAAGAAAGCGGTACAGAGCCTATCTGATAGCTTGTTTCACGGCTATCATATCGTGCCTGTGCTGCTCGATTCCGATGATTCTGTCTGGATTAGGGTTTTCCGATATCGTCACTCTGCCTGCTATTCAACAGTACTCTTGGATTTTCAATCTTCTGGCTTTCGGCGCTCTTTTTACTGGAATGTATTTTCTCTGGTATCACCATAGTCATTCGTATACACCGCTGGGCGACGATTTGGAGTTATGGCTTGCGAGCCTTTTGATGGTGATTCTTTTTGGAGTCTTTTCCGTTGGCACAAATAGTCTTCTGTCGAGGAGCAAATTCGACCTGGCAAAAAGCAGTATCCATAAGCATTAACCGACAAGGAGGTTATTATGAGACAACTCATTTTTTTAAAATCGGCACTGTTAGGTCTTACGATTGTGTTGTCGTTAGGACCAGTATTTGCAGGGGAAACAGAAAGCAAGCAAGCAGATAGAACCGACACTACCAGTGATACTAGTTGTAAGGCACATTGTGAATTGCCCGACCTGGCAAAAAAGTGTGCGGATAGCGAGAAGAAGGGCATAGAGTGCATCGATGAGGTGATTGTAGTTCTGGAAAAGGCCAAAGCTTCTAAGAAGAAGAAAGACAAGGACGAGGCTTTGGACAAGGCTGTTTCGGTGTTGAATGCGCTAAAAAAACAGAGTGAAGGCACGATTTGCGTTATGGAGGTAATGGAGAAGCGGAATCGGGAGCTTAAAGGACATGTGGAGAAGGTAAAAAAGGAGCTGAGCATCTTCGATAGCATGTTTAAAACCCCCGCTCCTGAACCATTCATGTACGGTCCGTACTTTTAATGGAGGGAGATGCGCGATCTTGTTCAGTCGTTTGAAGGAGGTCAAAGGGCTCCCGTTCAGTTAGTCTGTACTCATGGAAAGAAAGCAGGAGGCGACCAAATGGTAGAATCCAGGATACTTTTCAGCCTCAATCCTCCCGGTATCACCATCTTTGAGGACAATTCAAAGACAAATTCGTCCCGCTGGTCGAAAGAGTTGACCGAAGAAGAAGCAAGAAGGTTGCTAGTAAAGGCGAAGCTGGTCGACAGTAGACGAGTAAAGAGTATTCGTGAGTTCGTGGTTTTTGCTCCTATGGCTGATTTTGACTTGGCTTCGATTTTAGAGCAGGCAGATTTGGTCTGTACGACAAACTCTTGTGTTTGCGATTGCTGTAAAGATGGGTTGGCAGGACCGTTTAGACCATGCCAAAACCTGAAAGATGACGCTGCCTTGCTGTGTGCCTGTATTGAGGATAAAGCTTTTTGCGCATGAAACGAGACTTGGTTTCGACAGTTGGACGGCATGAACGACAGCAGACTGCAGAGCCTGGTCTGAGCTACCCTTTAGGCGCTCAAGTAACGGGCAATGGAGTGAATTTCAGCCTGTATTCGAAACATTGTTCGGCAGTTGAGCTTTTGCTTTTCGACTCTACTGGCGCGCCGTCGCCGTCGCAGGTAATTAGGCTGGATCCTATAGCTAATAAGACTTTTCACTATTGGCACGTATTGGTTAAGGGCGTCAGAGAAGGTCAGGTTTATGGATTTCGAGTGCACGGTGCTTTTGAACCCGAGCGAGGACTGCGTTTTGATCCAACCAAAGTACTTCTTGACCCCTACTCAAAGGCCGTGGTGAACTCTGAGAATTATTGCCGTGAGAGGGCGTGCAGACCCGGGGACAATTGTTCCCAGTCGATGCGTAGTGTTGTTGTAGGTAGCGGCAAGTACGACTGGGAAAGCGATGCTCCTTTGCGGATCCCTTATGCCAGAAGCGTTATCTACGAATTGCATGTCAAAGGTTTCACGAGAAATCGCAATTCTGGTGTTTCACCGGAGAAGCGAGGTACTTTTGCCGGTTTGATTGAAAAGATCCCTTACTTGAAAGAGCTAGGGGTGACGGCAGTGGAATTGATGCCGGTTAGTCAGTTTGATGAGCAGGACGCGGCATTCGGGCTTAAGAACTATTGGGGTTACAGTCCAGTAGCCTTTTTTGCACCGCATGCCGGATATAGCTCACGAAAAGATCCATTGGGTCCGGTAAGAGAGTTCCAGGACATGGTGAAAGCCTTGCATCGGGCGGGCATTGAAGTGATTCTTGATGTCGTATTTAATCATACGGCAGAAGGAAATGAATTGGGTCCGACTCTTTGCTATAAGGGCTTGGACAATTGCACGTACTATCTGCTCGAAGAGGAAAACGCTGCTCGATATGCCGACTATAGCGGTTGTGGAAATACATTCAAGGCCAATAACCCTGTCGGTCAGAAGTTGATTATGGATTGCCTGCACTATTGGGTTTCCGAGATGCATGTCGATGGATTCCGGTTTGACCTGGCGTCGATTTTGTCGAGAGACATTTTTGGAAAACCACAGTCCATTGAGCTACCGGGTATTTTGTCGATGATGGAAGCAGACCCTATTCTGGCAGGCACGAAGCTGATTGCCGAAGCGTGGGATGGAGCGGGTTTATACCAGGTCGGCACATTCATCAATGATGGTGACTGGTTTGCCGAATGGAATGGCCCCTTTCGTGATGATGTGAGACGATTTGTGAAAGGTGATAGAGGAACTGCAAAGGTCCTTGTCAGTAGAATCGCTGGCAGCTCAGATATATATACGAAGCAAGATAGAGAGCCCAATAGAAGTATAAACTTTGTCACTTGCCATGACGGCTTTACTCTCAATGATATGGTGTCATTTGACAAGAAGCATAACGAGGCTAATGGTGAAGAGAATCGAGATGGCTCCGATTGCAACTGGAGCTGGAACTGCGGCGTAGAGGGTCCGAGTAGTGATGTGGCGATCGAAGAATTGCGACTCAGGCAAATCAAGAATGTCCTTTGTATTCTCTTCTTTTCCCAGGGAACTCCGATGATTCTTATGGGCGACGAAATTCGCAGATCGCAAGATGGCAACAACAATGCATATTGCCAAGACAATGAATTGTCATGGATGGATTGGGGCCTGGTGAATCAGAATGAGGATCTCTTGAAATTCACGCAGGGACTGATTTCATTTACTCAATCACTCGAGTTATTCGAGCAGGATCATTTGCTCTGCACAAAGTGCGGTCGATGTTGTTGCCCTCATATACAGTGGCATGGTACAACTTTGGATCAGCCAGACTGGTCTGACTTTTCACATAGCCTGGCTTTCAGTATCACTCATCCCGAGGCTGATGAGCATCTTTATGTGATTTTCAATTCTTTCTGGGAATCACTGACTTTCGAGCTTCCCGATCCACCAGCGCATAAGCATTGGCATAGAATAATTGACACAGCGATAGCACCGTTCAGTATTCAGAAACCTGAGTCAGCAATCGCGGTGGCTGATGATCGCTACTTGGCAACAGCGCGTTCCTCTGTGGTCCTTATGGCATTGAGTACTGGAGAAATCAAGATTGACTGAGAAAGAGAAGAAGAATGGCAGTGTGTATTCAACTGATCCAATTTGCGGAATGCAGGTGAAAGCAGACTCTCCTTATGTGCTTGAAGACTGTCATGGACTGATTGTATTTTGCAGTAGACACTGCCAGGAGCGCTTTGAGAAAATGGCTCCTGATGTTGATCCTGTGTGTGGTATGCATGTGCCAGCGAGTTCTCCCTATACGCTGAACGCTGATGGTCAGTTGTTGCGATTCTGCAGTGTGGACTGTCGAGCGGTTTTTCAACATAAAAGAAGCAACAACAGCATTATCGAGAAACGCGATGGCAAGCTGGTTTGACCATGTGCCAAGGGATATCGCGCATTCGACCTTTTAGCGAGGTCTGAATGAGAGAGCTGTGTGGATGGATGGGTTGGGTTGAGTGGACTATCCGGCTATTCGGGGCTGAAGTAGCGAACGTGCTATGAGTGCTATGAGCGGAAAACGTTCTAGAATCAATGATAATCAGAGCGTCTCCGGTAGCTGCCAGCCGCTGTGCGGTCCACTCTGTTTTGAAGGCTTGAAATCAGCGCTGGATGCCGAGTTCCGTGAATTTCTTTACGCGAAGCAGCTCCAGGGCAAATTTATGGAAGAAAAAGTTCCTATTTCAACAAGAGTCGGAACTTTTGCCTTCGAAATCAGTGCCGGCGAACATGCGGAGGTCCCAGCCAGCATGAGGAAAAAGCCGATGTTCCGTATCCAGATTGAAAGTCGGAACTTCCTGATTTCCAGCAAACGTTTTCCGGTAGTGACAGCTTCGCCAGTTCAGCCCCTATTCGCCGGGTCAATGGTTCAGACCTCTTGGTTCTCGGTCTTTTCGAGCAATTCTTTCTCGGCCTGGAACCAATCCTCTTCATTGTAGCCGTGAATACAACCACGAGCTTCCCAAAGCTGATAGGCACGTTCGGATATTTGCTCGTAGGATATTTCCACCGCTGTGGCCGATGATCTTTTTTTCTCTTTTGTGGCTGTAGCCATCAATCCGCCTCCTTTTTGTGGCAGTCTGCGTGTAATTCAAGCCAAGCTGAGCTTGTATATAGCAGCAGACGGCATAAGTCCAGAATCAATAATCATGTTTCGCTCTTTTA
>QCWB01000027.1 GCA_013114715.1 Nitrososphaera sp. | reverse complement strand
AATATTCCAGGAAGGTCAAGGTTATGAACTCGTAAAGCTCGCGCGACATTTCTATTTCACATTCATCAAAATGCAGAGTCGTCATTCTACCTCTACCAACTCCACTACTTTCCTGCCTTCAACGCTCCGGACGACGGCCTTGAAAACCTGGCCGTCCTGGACCTGACTTGCCTTATCACCATAGAGTCTGATCATATTATTTTGACCTCTGGAGGTAGACGGTGTTTACAGTCCAGTCAACGAAGGCCTTGATGTAGTCCTTCCTTTCCAGCCTTGACTCGAGGCCCTTGTTTGTCTCAAAAGTAATGGCGACTTCATATCCCATTGGTACCAGTCTTGAGAGAGTTTGTCTGACGATTAGTGTCTTTTGCATGCATTGTATACAACATATCCATTATATAAGTATACCGACTATACATTGCATACAATTAAATATAAGTTACACTGCATATAAAGCATACATGTCTGAAATGGCGACTTCAACGATGCGTATATCGGAAGAGACAAAGCGTGATTTGATAAAGATCGGAGCGGAGCTTTCTGTTAAAGACGGTAAAGAACGTTCATTAGAAGATGTGGTTAAACTGCTCGTTGATCAATGGAAAAAGGCAAAATAGAAAATCTAATAACAGACCAGTCTTTTAGTCTGAATAGATGTCGAGAAGATATCTTCTGTCTATTATCTCTGCAATTTTATTATTGGCAGTCTCTCTCCCATACTCCCAAGTTTCTGCAGCGGGGGAAGTTCTGATTAATGAAATCGAGCTCAATCCCTCTGGTACCGATGCCGGAAGTGAGATGGTAGAGCTATACAATAATTCAAGTTCACCTGTGGATATAGGAGGGTGGACTCTTTCCTCAACCTCTGGAAGGACGGTTGTTGTGACCATTAATGAAGGTACGACGATAGATCCAGAAGGACATGTTGTGATAATGGCAAGTTCACAATGGCTTGACAACGAAAATGAAATCATTGTGTTAGAGGACAATAACGGCAGACAAGTTGATGAAGTTGGACCTTTTTCTGATGAGAAAAATGACGAAAGAACTTGGCAAAGAGTTTCCGATGGTGCCGGCAATTGGATATTCAAAAATAATACTCTTGATTTACCCAACAGTACCAGTAACCAGCCATCCCCTAAAGAGCCAGAAGACATAACTCCAAGTGGTATAACTGGAACGTATTCTGATCCCGAAAGCGGGCTTTCTATTACTCTGCCAGAAGGATGGGAAGGATTGACACTTGGTAGCAATCTAATTTCTTATCCTGGTGGCCTAAACTTTGGTGATGAAGAGGATCCGGCATCAATTACTGTTTTGATTCTCAACAGAGAAGCAATCTTTGACCCTAGCAATCTTGAAAATAATACAGCGGATGTGGATTCGTGCGTAAATTCTTCTGCAGAATATACAACTTTGAATGGTATGAACACGATTCATTTGATCCATGATTGTAACGGATCAACAGGCCAGAGCAAATCAGATACCTATGCAGTAATTACAGACGATAATCTCATAATAGTAAGTTATTCTGCAACCTCTGCTCAAAACTATGACGAATATTCCGACGACTTTGCATCAGTTTTAGAGTCTTTGCGTATACCAAATTCGGAGAATTTTAGAGACGCGCTTGCATCAATTTTGGACCTAAAAACTACGGTACACAAAGTTGAATTGAAAGATACTCAGGCCGAAGTTAAAATAGTCAGTTCTTCTGATGTCTCAAATTTTGCATTGATAACAGAAAAGAAGCAGATTTCATTTGATATTGACAACAGCAAGACAGCCAACACAGTTACACAAATTTCCATACAAGATGTCTTGGAAGGCCCGCACACGGTTATGGTGGATGGTTCTGAGGCAAAAGATGTCTTGTTTATTGGCGACAGGACTACAGGTGAAAGGATAATTCAGATAAATACAGACAACAAGGCCCATGAAATAACGATAATAGGAACAAAGGTTGTACCTGAATTCTCTATTGCAACAATTGGAATATTGGGAGCAGTTATTGGTGCAATGGTAGTATTGGAAAGAGTGAAGGCAAAAAGGAAATGAACCTACCTAAATTACCAGAAAAGCCCAGTGATTGGAATATTGAAATCCTGAATTCATTGTTGGACATACCTGGCATTGAACGTGACAATTTTGAATTCAAAGCCGGCTCCAATAAAGAGAAGAACCCGGTTCCATCGGACATTTACAAAGATTTTTGTGCCATGGCTAACACCAACGGAGGAATAATTATCGTTGGCATAGACCAGACTAAGGATGAAAAAGGGAACGTAATAGGTTACAAGAAAACAGGATTTGAAAAAGGGAAGGAAGACATTGTAGGATTAGCTATCAGTCACGCCATCAATAATGTAGAACCTGCCCCGCTCTATGACTCCTACATTATTAGAGAAGACGACAAATTCTATGTAGTACTATCAATTGCGTCGACGGAGCTAAAGAAGCCATACTTTACCAGAAACGGTTGTCAATGTTTTGTTAGAATTGGAAGCTCGAGTGAACCAGCATCAAGGTCCACAATAATCAATCTTTTCAGCAATCTGAACCAAAGGAAAGCAGAAGTCGAAAAACTGAGAGTAGCTATAAAACTTGTTAGAGAATCTTTGCTTCATACAGCAAATGAAATAAAAATCATCGATATAAGAAATCATGTAAAAGTTCCAGCCATAGATCTTGTATTCTTGAGAGATGCTGCTATTTCTGCAGAATGGTTTCTGATGGAAAATAAAATTTTTGGTGAAGTTGGAGAAAGAGGTGGATATACAGAAGGTATAACTTCTACCATTTACAAATTAGATAGGTTAAACACGTACATACAGGCATGGAATCTGGAGTATGCAGAGAACACACGACGGATGCTGCTTAGTGATCTAAGAGAATGGATCCCTGGGGGAACCAGCATGAGAACTATGATCGAGTTCACGGATAAGGTTGCAAGGCTATCGACAGATTTCATTGCAAGATATTCGTGAGATGTCTAGCAAACCCACCGAAGAAACTTCGGCAAAAGTCCTAAAAACTGACTGTTGCCGACAAATTGTCGGCTAAACCAGAACGACAAAATGTCGTTCTCCAAAAGCTACAGAATTATTACTTTAGGAATTTGATTCCGAATACATAAAACTGGTGTTTATCTTCGTCTATCATGCAACGTAACGCCGCGTTCTGTCCTTTTACTTCAACTAGAAATCCACCCGCGCAAATAGTAATAGGGTGCCTATCGCACATCTCGGCAAATTCAAAAACGCTATCTATGGCATTAATGTATGAATCATAGACATCTGGCGGAGTACCTCGAATATACTTGATAACCTTCGGGTCTAGCCTGACTTGCCACAACTTTTATGCTTCTCTGTTAATGATTTCTCTGAGGTTCTCTCGTGTCACCACAACGGTCTCAACTTTACCTGCGGCGAGATCAGTCTTGAATTGCTCCAATGCTAGAGTGTCTTCCTCGTCCCAATGGAGTGTCTTTTGAGTCATGGGTGATTCATAGTGCGGTAGTGCGGTATTTATGGGTAGCTATATTGCTATCAGCGCAGTGTATAATTATAAAAGTTCGATGATTGTCTGTTGACATCATATCAGCAAAATCTGTTACTTCAGGCATGTCCGTCAGCCTCGCGCTGGTACGTTGTTGTTGCAGGCACGAATTTTTTTCTTGATACAAAAACTGCCATGCCGACGGAAGCCACCGACACCAGCGACGCAACAATAAATATCCAGTTGTAGGCGTCTTCTGTTGGAAATAGGCCTTCAACTCCCGGTACGGTCCCTTGATACACCTCTTGAAATATTCCGGCTAGAGCAGGACCCACTGACATCCCGACCAGGTTGAGAAGTAGCGTCATTCCAAGGGCAATCCCTGTTACCTGCATTGGCAAGGAAACCAGTATTACGTTAAATGCGCCGGCAATTGTAAGCGATAGACCTACGGCGAGTATCGTTAATCCGATTGAAACCATTTCAGTAGTCGAATGGAAGGCGAGCAGAACAAAAAATCCAGCGGCCGCGATTATGGTGCCAATCAGAGACAGATTGGTGTTCTTTACTCTATTTAGTATGAATCCTGACGTAATTGACCCTACTAGCAATACAACCATGAAGGGCAGCTGGACGGCTGCAACAGCAACAGGATCTCCTCCGAAGCCAAGCGGCTGAGGGCTCCTCACTATAATAGGGATGGTAAGGTATACCATGAAAATTGACATGAACGTCAACATAAGAATCATGGTCGGAGGAAGAAAGTTTCTGCTGGTCATCAACTTCAAGTCAAGCAAAGGCAACTTTACTCTCTTTTCAATCATGATAAATGCCGCCAATGACACTGCCGAAGCGATAAAGAGTCCTGCAGCCTGATAGTTTGTACCTGCATCACCTTCCAGAAAGGTGAGCCCGGCGAGAAATGAAATTATAGTAGCTGCAAGGGCCATGGTTCCTTTTAGGTCAATTGTACGGCGATCCGGCAGTCCGGTATTGTCGGCTGCGTTTTCGCTCACCATCGCTGCTGGAGTTCCTACGTGGATGAACTTGACTATTATCAACCAGAGCGCAATTGCGACAGGGAGTATCGCCAAGAATGTTGCCTGCCAGCCAAAGTTTTGGATTATGGCTGCGCCACCTACCAAGCCGATAACGGCCCCACTAGGAAATGAGGAGCCAAAAATCGTCTGACCCAAGGCCAGCTTTTTTTCAGGGAGTACTTCTCTGATAATTCCAAAAGCAATCGGGAACATCGCCATTCCGACGCCCTGAAGCGCCCTTGCCGCGATCATGAATTCGATATTGGTTGCAAATCGTCCTGCCAAGACTCCTACTATGTATACTGCCATTACTATGAGCAGCATCTTCTTCTTGCCATAGATGTCAGACAGCCTTCCCCCGATTGGAGTCATGACTGCAGCCGCAATTACGTAAGCCGAAAGCAGCCAAGACGAAGTGCTGTACGAGATGTTGAAATTGTGAATGAAATCCGGTATCGCCGGCAGTATCATTGTCTCATCAAAGACAACAATTAGTCCCAGACAGCTCAGGATGATGAGCGTTGTCCATCCTGAGCGACTCAAATCTTCTTTCTCTACACTAGCCATCTTGAATCTCTATTTCCACTTTGTTGAATTCCTATCTCTAGGCCTGTCTGCCTTCGTTCATTTCCATTCACGCCATCCTTTTTCATCAATGACATAAAAGGTGTTACTCCCCAAGGAGAGCCTAGAAAATTTTGTGTGGGATCTATAAATAGCAAAACCATCATATCGCTGTAACACTTTTCTTGCACCGTCTTAGCGAACCGGTTGAATCAGGCCTACCCTATTGCTTTCCGTATCAAGAAACGATACATACATCCCGACTCCCGGTATATCCCATGGCTCGCCAAGGATCTTACCTCCGGCCATTTCCACATTTTTCATATGCTCCTTGATATTCTCCACCGCAATAACCACAGAGGGATATTGTGCCTGGTTATCGTTAGTTTTCTGGAAGAAGCCTCCGTTTATTGCCCCAGGCTTTTTGGGGCCCTTTTCATCAGATTCTGTGGTAATAGCCAAAACATAATTTCCCATATCTTCGCCTAGCTGTTCGGTTTTCCAACCGAAAACCTTGGTATAAAAGCCAGCCACGCGCTTTCTGTCTTCTGCTGGCATTTCAAAATGGACTACGGGGTTCATCTTATATCACTCCGCGTATGTTTGCTTTAAGGTTTGTATGTCGATTTTCTTCATTTGAAGCAGGGCCTTCATGACTCTTTCAGATCTCTTGACATCTTTGTCTTGCAGCATCTCGCCCAAGATATTGGGAACTATCTGCCACGATAAACCGTATTTATCTTTCAGCCAGCCGCACTGCACTATTTCTCCGCTTTTGGAGAGCTTCTCCCATAGCTCATCGACTTCTTGCTGCGTTTCGCAGTTCACTAAAAACGATATAGCAGGAGAGAATTTGAAAACTGGACCGCCGTTTAACGCCATGAATCGTTGTCCTTCAAGTTCAAACGTCACGGTCATTACCGTTCCCTTCGGTCTTCCGGAAACCTCCGAGCCCGCTTCTCCATAGCGGGCGATGTCTATGATTTTAGAGTTTTTGAAAATAGAGGTGTAAAATTTAGCTGCTTCTTCGGCGTCGTTATCGAACCATAGATGCGGGGTTATTTTTTGCACAATGGTTTTGGTCACATACGTAATATCGTGTATGGTTTATAATGACTTACGCCCCAAGGGGAGGCTTATTAATTAGAAAGAGCCACAGATGATATTTGCCGAAGCCGAAACGAAACAAGATGGAAATATACAACGACATCCTCAGTGCGATCAATACGGAATTGATTAATGGCGAGGCAAAACCTACTAGGGTGCAGTCACTAAGCAACCTTGCTTACGATAAACTTGTCAGATATTTAGACGAATTAGAAAGCAAGAAAATGATCATACAGGATCCGCTCAAGATAACCGAGAAAGGCCAAGACTTTTTGCGAGATTACGATAGGATCAAGGACTTTCTCTTGGAGATGGGCGTAAAGTACTTTGACAATTCGGGAAGGGAAATTTATGGGTGAATATCATCCAATAAAGTTCCTTGACCGACTGGAAGGGAACAATCACATTCTGCTGTTGTACGATAACCAGGAGTATGCGGATTTAATCATAGCCCGTTATTTCTTAAACGGCCTTGAAAAAGAAGAATCTTGCATTTTCTTTACTGCCGACAAGCCTGAAATAATTGAAAAAAGGTTATCTGCCCAAGGCATTGATGTCGACTATTACAAGAAGAAAAACTCTTTGCGCATTTATCGCATTGAAATGTCCGATGCAAATAAACTCGATACTCGTGGCACTCTTAAAAGTCTAAGAAAAGAAGCTACCAGAGGCATGAAACCGCCCTACAGATTTGTTGGCAGGACGATAACCGACATTGAATCAAAACAAGGAATGCAATTGGGATTGGCCTTGGAAAGAACGGGTCATGAACATTTTGGAGAATTTGATAATTCACAGATGTGCTATTATGATATTTCCAGAATAGAAAAATCTAGGAGAGACGAATGGATCAGTGGGCTTTTGAAAAGCCATCATCAGGTAATTTATGCATCAGAGCAAGACAAAGCTGTGGCATTTGAAACCTTTTTGCTTGATGAAGAGTAGACTTCCATTATACTCTTGACATTTAAATTACAGCCAGCGCTGAAAAACCGTCATGGCGCGCATTGGCAAGTTTCTTGTTCAGGTTATCATTGAAAACAAGCCGTACATCAACGATCCTGAAGGCGAGACCATACACCGCGACCTGGTAGTCAAAGGCGGCTATTCTACTGTCAAGTCGGTAAGGTCTGCCAAGATGCTCAAGATGGTCGTAAGCGCCGAATCAGAAGCAGAAGCCGAAAAAACAGTCCAGAAATTGTGCGACGATCTTCGGATATTCAACCCGATTGTCAGCGTCTGCACTATCAAGGCAGCCAGGCAGGACTAGGGACTTTCGCCGTCCATTGTTGCTATGACGCTGTCTATGCTCTCGGTATCGCGCAGCGTTCCTTCAAGCAGAAGCGTAGTCCTCAGGTGCTTTGCCAGGTCCGTCACAGTGATTATGCCTACAATCTTGCCGTTGTCAGATATCGGGAGCCGGCGTATCTTGTGGTTTATCATCCGCTGGACCGCAACTTCAATTGGCGTCTCTGGGCCGGCAACGGTCAGGATCTTGGACATTATCTCGCCTATCTTTACTTCTGCGACGTTTCGCTCCTTTAGGCAGATTTTCTTGACAAAGTCGCGTTCTGAGACAATACCGACAGGTGTTCCGTCCTTGACTACAAAAATCGAGCTGATGCCCTTTTCGGTCATTGTCCTGGCCGCTTCAAGGGCCGTCTTGTCATCGTCTATCATGACTATTTCCTTGGTCATGATGTCTCGGACCACGCCGGCTACCATGCGCTTACTTGCAACCCTGAAAATTTAATCCTTGTCCTACAGGGCCTGCTCGCCGCGCTCTTTGGTCTTTAAGTCTATTGCAACCGGCATGTCTGAGACAAATATCTTGCCGCCAAAACTCGGGCCGCCAATTTTTTCCAGAATCTTGTTTATCAGCTCTTCTGCCAGGCTGTCTGGAACGACTACTTCGACCTTGGTCCTTGGTATGAACTCTGGAATGTAATGGCTAGTTCCCCGCCCAACAGAGACCGGCTTTGCCTGCCCACGGCCGCGGCCTTCAACTCGGTAATGGCTCATGCCGCCGACGTTAAACTCCCGAAACACCGAGTTTAGCTCGCCCAGAGCCCGGTCTGGAATGACGACTTCAATTTTCTTCATGCATGACAAAAGGCGCTGTCTGGCTATATTTGGCACTACAAAACGCGTTATATTTTTCAAGAGCGATTGCAAGAATCTCAAGATATTAATACGAGCAAAGTCAATTCAGTGCCGGAAAAATGACCAAGGTCGGGATCGCCGTTTTCCCTGGCAGCAACTGCGATCGTGACGTGCACCACGTTTTGAACAACGTAGTTGGCCTTCAGGCAGACTTTATCTGGCATACAAAGGACAGGATTTCAGGCTACGACGCAATGATAGTCCCCGGCGGCTTTGCCTTTGGAGACAGGCTGCGCGCAGGCATAATTGCGGCCCACAGCCCCATAGTATCGGAGATAAAGCGGATGGCCAGAGACGGAACGCCGGTGCTCGGTATTTGCAACGGCTTTCAGATACTTGTAGAATCCGGGCTTTTGCCCGGCGCGCTTATGATGAACGACTCGCTTAGGTTCGTCTGTAGATGGACCAAGGTCAAAGTGCAGAACAACGAAACGCCGTTTACATCAGAGTTTTCAAAAAGACAGGAATTTGACATACCTGTAGCCCACGGAGAGGGCAGGTACATGGTAGACAGCAAACTTCTAAAGGATTTGAAAAAGAACAACCAGATTGTCTTGCAGTATTCAAACGACGACCCAAACGGATCTGTCAGCCTTATCGCGGCCGTCTGCAACGAAGACGGAAACGTCATGGGCATGATGCCGCATCCAGAGCGCGCAAGCGAGCCTATAATATCTGCGACTGGCAAAAATGATGCAATAACGATTTTCAAGTCTCTTGCAGACTATTTGAAGGGAAAATGATTTGGCGATCCTCACAGACAGCGAGCTAGCGTACCTGGAAGGCAAACTGCAGAGAAAGGCCAACGAAGTGGAGCAGGACATTGTCGGAGCTGAATGGTCCGAGCATTGCTCGTACAAGTCGTCAAAAAAATACCTCCGGCTGTTGCCGACCAAAGGCAAGCGCGTTCTTGTAGGTCCGGGGTACGATGCAGGAGTCATCGACGTCGGAGACGGCCACGTCCTTACAATACACATTGAAAGCCATAACCACCCATCGGCTGTGGAGCCGTATGGCGGCGCGGCCACCGGAGTTGGCGGCGTAATCAGAGACATCATGTCCATGGGCACAAGGCCAATTGCCGTGCTCGACGCCCTGCGGTTTGCGCCGCTTGACAAGTCAAACTCGAAGTGGCTGTTCAAGCACGTAGTCCGGGGCATAGCGGATTACGGAAACTGCATCGGCATCCCAACTGTTGGAGGCGAGATAGAGTTTGACCCATCCTTTGAGGATTACTGCCTGGTAGACGTTGCTTCCATCGGCTACGGAAAGAAAGAAGAGATAATCTCAAACAGGGCAGACGTCGGCGATTTACTAGTCCTGGCCGGCGGCTCGACTGGAAGAGATGGAATCCATGGCGCTTCCTTTGCCTCAAGGGCTCTGGAAGCAGAGAACAGGTCGGCAGTGCAGATACCGGACCCGTTCTTGGAAAAATTGCTGCTTGAAGCTACTATGGAAGCTGTCCAGCAGGGTTGCGTCAAGGCAATAAAGGATCTTGGAGGCGGCGGCCTTTCATGCTGCCTGTCAGAGACGTCAGACAACCTTGGAAGAGGCTTTGAAGTAGACATCGGCACGGTCCACGCAAAAGAGTCAGGCATGAGCTCTGCCGAGTTGATGATATCAGAATCCCAGGAGCGAATGCTGTATGTAACTGATGCTGAAAAGATACCAAAACTAAAAAAGATTCTCGACAAATACGAGCTGCGGTATTCCATCTTAGGCAAGGCTGCAGGACACCAGAACCTGATAGTCAGGCACAACGATTCAGTAGTCGCAGACATGCCCTCAGAGCTTGTGGCCCATGCCCCACTTGCCGACAGGCAGGCAAAAAGGCCGGCGTATCTAGACAGCATCAAAAACGTAAGGCAGCCAAGGCAGCCTGCAGATTTAGGAAAGGTGTTGCTATCTCTGCTGTCAAGCCCCACCATAGCAAGCAAGCGCTGGGTATACCAGCAGTACGACCACGAAGTAGGTGTGAGGACGGTATTGAAGCCAGGCGACGCAGATGCTGCAGTGTTGAGGCTAGAGGATAACAAATTTGCAGCAGTAAAGCTGGACGGAAACTCCAAGCACTGCTACATAGACCCGTACCAGGGCACTCTAGGATGCCTGTCAGAAGGTAGAAGAAACGTTGTCTGCACTGGCGCAGATCCGGTAGGAGTGGTAGATCACCTGCAGTTTGCAAACCCTGAGGATCCGGAGGTATTCTGGACTTTTACGCAGGCCATCAACGCGATTGTTGATTACTGCAACTTTATGGAAATCCCGGTGGTAGGAGGCAAGGTCAGTTTTTACAACGAGACTGCAAAGGGGCCAATAAAACCCTCGCCGGTTATGGGCACGCTTGGCCTGATAGACGACTCTGCCAAGATAACCAGGTCTGGCCTGAAGAAGGGAGATTCAATCTTTATCGTAGGGCAGACTGCCCCGGAGATGGGCGGCTCTGAATACTACGAGCAGCATCACAAGATAACTGGCGGCCAGGTCCCGGTAGTCGACCTAAAAACAGACAAGAAAAACGGCGACGCAGTTCTAGGTTTGATAGCAGCTGGCCTTGTCAGCTGCGCCCACGACTGCTCAAAGGGCGGCTTGGCAGTTGCCCTCTGTGAGATGGCCATTGCCGGCAATTTGGGATTTAAAGTCGATATCAAAAAAGTCCCGAACAGCTGCAAGCGTTCAGACGAAGTCCTGTTCTCCGAATCGCACTCCAGATACATCATTGGCACAAAAGACCCAGAGCAAGTTGAAAAGAGTTTGACCGATGCAGGCGTCGTGTTTGCCCAGATTGGCAAGGCAGTAGGAATAAAGGCAGAATTCACAAAGTCAGGCAAGCCAGTCGTAGGCCTGACTCGCTTAAAGTTAGAATCGTCATTTGCCTCACTTGAAAAAACCATGAACCATTGAAGATACATTTTTTAGATCAATGCGTATTAGCAGCAGTGTCTTTGAAATCTGCGTCCATTTCAGACTGGAGGTCATCTAGTTGGTTCATGAGAATTGCGGAGTAGTCGGAGTCTTTTCACTTGACGGCAAGAACGTGATACCTTTTGTTATTGATATGCTGCGTTCTCTGCAGCACCGCGGCCAGGAAGCCTGGGGCATTGCAGTGCCAAACAAGGCCCCATTTAAGAAGATTGGACTGGTCTCTGCAGCATCGCTGGAATTTCAACAAATTATCAGGAAATACAAATCATCTGCGGCAATCGGCCATGTCAGATATTCTACTTTAGGAAAGAGCAACTTGGAAAACGCGCAGCCGTTAAAAGTAAAGGACCTCTGCATTGCCCACAACGGCACCATAGCAAACGTGGAGGAGTTGTCAGGCATGATGGGCGGCTGCACATTTACCCCGCAGACAATGAGCGACACTTTGGTGGCAGCGCAGCGGCTTGTCAGCCACATCGCCGAAAAGCAGGACATGTCTACTGCTATGAACATCCTTAAAAGTGAGATGGTAGGCTCGTTTTGCTTTACCTTTCTTACTGACGACGGATCAGTCTACGCAGCCAGAGACACAAAGGGATTTCGACCGCTTGTGTTTGGCCACCACAAAGAGAGCAACACGTACATGGTGGCGTCAGAGTCCTGCGCCCTTTCCACGGTTGGAGCGCACCTTGTCCGGGACATAGAGCCGGGCGAGCTTGTCAAGATGGGCAAAAACGGCATCGAGTCCAAGCAGTTTGCCACTGAAAGCCCGCATGCCCACTGCGCTTTTGAATACACGTATTTTGCCCACCCTTCAAGCGTGATGGAAGGGATCAACGTTTATGCCGCCAGAAAAAGAATCGGCCAGTTCCTGGCCCGCAAGTTCCCGATTTCCGATGCAGACGTGGTAGTCCCTGTCCCGGATTCTGCAAGGCCAGCTGCATTGGGCTACGCTCTGGAGTCAGGCATCCCCTTTGAGGAAGGCCTGCTAAAAGACAGGTACAGCAAGAAAGGCTCCATGCGCAGTTTTATCGAGCCGTACCAGAACACGCGGCTTGAAATCAACAAAGGCATTATCCCGATTCGTGAAGTAATTGATGGCAAGCATGTCGTTGTGGTAGACGACAGCATTGTTCGGGGAACAAGTTCGGCATCGATTATCAACACGCTCAAGGTGGCAGGAGCTCGCAAGATAAGCATGGTAGTGACCTACCCGCCAATAAGGTATCCCTGCTACGCTGGAATAGACTTTCCATCCCAAGAAGAGCTGATTGCATATCAGAAAGACTCTGAGGGCAGCACAGACAAGATATCTACCAAAGTCGCCAAGTCCATCGGGGCAGATTTTGTGGCCTACAACGACACGACAAACCTGGCAATGGCGATAGGCATGCCGGAAGAAGAGCTCTGCTTTACTTGCTCTACTGGCAACTACTCGCCGCTTGGAAT
>QCWB01000229.1 GCA_013114715.1 Nitrososphaera sp. | reverse complement strand
TTGATGTCCTGCAGGTCGCGGCTGTAGCCAGACGGCAGGGACTTTACTATGCCAAGCATCGACAGCAACTTGCCAGAAACTATGGGTGCCTTGGATCTGGCAAGTTCGAGCGGGTCTGGATTCTTTTTCTGGGGCATCGCGCTTGACGTAGAACTGTATTTGTCTGCAAGCTCGATAAAGCCAAACTCTGAGGTAGACCAGATTATCAAGTCCTCTGCTATTCTTGCCAGAGTGGCAGCCAGTATCGACAGGTTTGCAACGTACTCGATGAACGCGTCGCGAGATGTCGTGGCGTCAACAGAGTTGCGAACCAGGCTGTCAAAACCTAAAAGAACTGCGGTCCTCTTTCTGTCTATCTTGATGCTCGTGCCTCCTATAGCACAGGCGCCAAGCGGGGACTGGTTTATCCTGCCAAAAGACTGGTAAATCCGCTCAAGATCCCTGAACAAAGCATCTGAATACGACAGCAGTATGTGCGAAAAACTGCCCAACTGGCCCTGCTGCGTATGCGTGTAAAGCGGCATCACAGAATCCACGTTTTCTGCTGCTTTTCCTAGTAGTCCGTCTATCAAGTCGATAATCGAACTGCATATTGAATTGATGTCGTCGCGTACCTTCATCCTGATGTCCAGCACAACCTGATCGTTTCTGGACCTGGCGGTATGCATCTTGCCCCCTGCGTCCATGCCTGCATGCTTGATTACAAACGCCTCCAGAGCTTCGTGGATGTCCTCTGCGCCCTGCGTCTCTATGGATTCTGGCTTTTTTCTTGCCGTCTCTAGCGCAGACAGTATTTTTTTCAACTCGGCCTGGCTGACGTGGCCCATTTCATACAGCATTATAGAGTGCGCCTGGCTTCCGATTATGTCATAATACAATATCGGCTGGTCGTTTTTCATCGATGATAGAAAGTCAAGAACGCTGTCGTCAAGACTGCCCTTGGGCCTAGATCGGTACACACTGTCTGCTAGACCTGTGTTTTATTTTAATTTTCAAATCCTGATATACCGGAATGCAAAACCATTTCTCATGAATTGCGCAACTTGTGGCGCCAATTGCGACCAGCCGATTTCAGTCTACAACGCAAAGAAGCGCAAGGTCTTTCATTTCTGCTCCGGCGACTGCGAAGTGATGTTTTCCGCGCAGGACAAGCCTACAACCAGCTAAAGTCAGTCAATAATTTTGTAAACAAGCTTGAGCTGGTCGGCTGTTATATCTTTTTCAAATCAATCTTTCATGGAATCTTTGCTGGTGCAGCCACGTTTGATAGAATACCCAAACGACCTGTCTGGATGCGATTTTCTGCAAGTCGGCGAAAAACGGCTGTTGTATCTCTGCTCGCACATTGGGCCACGTGCCTTCATAGTCGTGCTTGGATTCTACCACGGCCAGAAAGAGGATTTTGTGATTAAAGATTTGATAGAGCCAGTACAAGACAAAATTGAGATAAAAGACCTGCTTTCAAAAGCCCTGACGCCGGAATACTCTAACGCACATGTGTTTTTCCTGTAAGAGCCCATTTTTATGAATGATTAAATACTGTTGATATGCAAATTACCCTGTATGAGTACTGCTACTGATGATCTTCAGCAGGTAAAACGCAAGATCTTTGACGAGCTGACCAAGATAGTTGACCCGGAAATCGGTGTATCGATAATGGAACTGGAGCTTGTAGACAAAGTTGACATTAATTCCGGCAAGGTTGCAATAGACATACACCTAACAAGCCCGTTCTGCCCCGCGGTCTTTGGCTTCAAGATTGCCCAGGATGTTAGAGACAACATCTACAAGCTAAAGGACATCAATGAAGTGAAGGTAAACGTCAGCAACCACTTCATGGCCGATGCAATAAACAAGCAGGTAAACGAAAGCAAGTATCCGGCCAAGACGGCCTGATTACTTTCTCATCAGCCTTTCTTTTAGGTCTGCTATCTTTTTCTCGTTGCTAGAGTAGCCTAGCATGTGACCCTTTAGTAGCTGGATTCCCAGGGCAGGATCGACTCCCTTTGGACAGACTGTGCTGCAAGAGCCAGCAAAGTGGCACCTGAATATTCCGTGCCTGTCGTCTACCAGTTCCAGACGCTCTTCGGTGGCCGCATCTCTGCTGTCAGCAAAATACCTGTATGCCTGAGCTAGCGCCTGCGGGCCGGGGAACTTGGTGTCCATGGCAACCGTCGGGCAAGCAGAATAGCAGCAGCCGCACTTGATGCAGTACGAGAACTGCAAGAACTTGTCCACGTCTTCTGGGCTTTGCACAAACTCGCTTAGCTTGCTTGGGTCTTTGATATCCGCGTTTTCGTTTTGGATATACGGCTGCATGTCCTTGTGATGCTCAAAGAACTGGGTAAAGTCTGTTGCCAGGTCTCTAATGTGCGGAAAGTTGGAAAGCGGCTCACAGGTAATGGTATCGCCATACAGTTCGGATACTTTGGTGTAGCAGGCAAGCCTTGGGATTCCGTTTATCTTCATTCCGCAGGAGCCGCACGAGGCCATCCTGCAAGAGTATCTGATTCCAATGCTGTGGTCCTTGTATCCCTTGGCGTACAGCAGCGCGTCTAGAACAGTAGTCGAGCGCTGCACCGGCACTTCAACGGTGTCATAATGCGCTTGCTCGCCGGTGGCCCTGTTTGCCCGGAATATCTTTAGGTAGATAGAAGATCTCTCGATCTCTTTTTTCTCGTGCTCTTTTCTTTTCTTGTCAAGACGTTCTAATTTTTCTATAGTCTCGCTCATTGTTATTGGCCCATCTCCAGTCCGTTGGCAACTAGGATTGTCCTAGTCCCGTAGCCTATGATGGCTATCATGGCAGCTATGGTCAACACAGTGATGCTGCCTTCCCAGTTCCTGCCCTGACGCATTTCAAGCAGGATGACTCGAAGTCCGTTAAATCCGTGTATTGCAATCAGGATGAGTATGGATTCTAAAAGCAAGACGTAGGGAACATTATGGTAGTTTGCCACCACGTTTTCGTATTCTAAGGACATGTTGTATGGCATGATGAGCCGCATCATGATATGGACTGCCACTACTATCAGCGCAGCTATTCCCGTGACGTAGTGGATTTTCATAATCTGGCTTTCTCTCATCTTACTCGCCTCCAAACAATACGGACGCGCCAAACAGCATTGCAGCCGCTGCAAGTATCAAAGCAATCCAGATCCCGGATTTCTGCCTGTAGTTAAGCGAAACAGCGTCATACGGGTAGTCTGGCCGTCCTGGCTTGCCTAGGCCCTTGCCTCCCTCCGTAAAGATGAGCCGGATGCCGTTGGCAGAATGAAACGTGCTCATGCCTATTACCAGCAAAAGTATCATGTGTCCCATGGGTGTCTGAGTCAGTTCTAGCATTGCAGCCCATGCGTCCGGGCCCTGCGTCAGAGAGCTGGTCTCGTACACGTGGCCGATAAAGTATCCTAGCAGTCCGACCCCTGTAAGCCTCTGCAGCCAGTATGATATTCTCTCTGCTCCGTAGCGCGACGGGTTTAGCCAAGCTTTTAGGCCTTCGCGGTTGTTGCGATCGGTAGCTTCCATCAGTATTTCCTCTCCGCTGGAGCGTACCTTGTAAATACGACGGGATGATATGCCAATCTGGGACCTTCCGGAGTATGGTAAGCCAATGTGTGCCTTAAGAAGTTGATGTCGTCTCTGTTTGGATAGTCTGTCCTTGAATGAGCTCCTCTTGACTCGCGCCTGTTTATGGCTCCTGCCAGGACTACTTCTGCTGTCCGAAGCATGGAGTCAATTTCCATGACGTTGATAAAGTTGGTATTGTACTCGTCAGCCTTGTCCTCGACGTGTTTCCACATTTTGCCTTTCAGCTCCTTGACTTTTTTCAATGCCTCTGCCAAGTCCTGTTCGTTTCTAAAGACGTAGGCCTTTGCGTCCATGGTGTCTGTCAATTCTTTTCTTATTTCATAGGGGTTGACATCGCCGGCGCCTCGGAAAAGGCCGTCGTAGATGCGCTTTTCTTCTTCTGCAATCTGGTTCTGGGAGATGGCTATCGTCATGGACTTGTTGCTTGCTGCGTGTCTTGCGGCAAGCTCGCCTGTTATTCTGCCCCAGACTATGCACTCTGATGTAGAGTTTGCCCCAAGCCTGTTTGCCCCATGCGTGCTGTTGCATGCAGCCTCGCCGGCAGTCCATAGGCCTGGAAGCTCTGTCGCGCCGTCCACGTTGGCGTGTATACCGCCCATCATGTAATGGCATACCGGTCTGACTTCTATCGGCTCGTCAATGATATCGACACC
>QCWB01000026.1 GCA_013114715.1 Nitrososphaera sp. | reverse complement strand
TGGTCAGGCCTTGTGACTGTACACGCTGTTCTTTGTCTGGTTGGAAGATGGCTTCCGTTACAGATGCCTTGGTTATGCCTAGCCTGCCTTCGCAGACGTCCTGGAACTGGTCAGAGAACACCACAGCCATTTGCCTCTGCTTGGCAAACAGGCATATTTTATTTTAGAGGCGTCGATTTGCAGATATCGCATTAGTCTGCAACTTAGCATCATCGGGATACCGTAAAGCCAAATTTGGCATCGCTCTTTTACTTTCAAGATAGAAACAGCAAGGCATATTACAATTGCATTCAAACAGATTTACAGATGTCTACTGAAAAGCGGTTCTGCGACAAGTGCATGCAAAGAACCGAACACGACGTAGTCGAGGACCCGGAAGCAATTTACACGTACAAGCGCAGGCGAAAATACGTCTGCAGCCAGTGCAAGCATTCAAGTTTCAAGCGCGGCCTTAGGCCCAGCGCGGAGTCTGTCTACTGATGACCGCAAGACTTGTACAAGAGATTGTGAAACTAAAGTCCGAGTTCAGAAAAACGTACAAGGGCAGTAGCCACCTCTCCGAGGTGCTGCCATCAGAGCAGTCGCAATTCCCGATTGACGCAGGATTGCTGAAATCTGCCCACAATTTTGCCAGGAGCAACCCGATATACTTCAAGTCAAAAGGAGCAGAGATTGCAGACTATTCTTGCATAATCTATGAAGGCGACATCAACTCCTATTGGCTTGGCAGCATAAAGCACGATACCAGCTACCAGCCGTTTTACCCCACGTGGCTGCTTTCTGCCTGCGCGCTGGCGGAGGCTGCAAAAGAGTTTGGTTTTTCTGAAATCGTCGATATCGGCTCTGGAGACGGCAGGATTGCCTACTGCGGTCAGGCTTGCGGCATCAGGTCTTTTGGCCTGGAGATAGACAGCGAGTTAGTTGAAATGCAAAGGCCGATAATAGAAAAGACAGGAGTCAGGTATACGGCAATAAACACAGATGCGACCAGTTTTAACTACAAGACGCTCAAGCTCTCAAGGCCGTTATTCCTTATCTCAGGCCTTCCAGAGATGGGCGAGATGCTTGCAAACAGCGTCATCAAAGTTGCAACTGCGGACATCAAGCAGGCTGGTTTTGTGTTCATGGGAAGCCATCGGATGCGTAAGTATTCCCGGGACCACACGAAATGGGGTTGGGGCCGGATAATCGATGAATTCGACCTGTCGGTCATAGACACCCTGACTCTTCCGACTCAGTGGACCGGCGACCAGGAACAAGACACACCGTATATCTTTACCAGGACTTTTTAATTTATATTTGAGCCGAAATCAGCTGAAACGTTCGCCGATTGGCTGAAAACAACTTGCTGACAATGCTGCTCTGGCTTGGAGAGCTGACCGCAGCAAGTTTTGTCCTGTCTTACGGGGCAGAGCACATGTCCAAGAAATACGGAGCCAAGTTTGTCGGCAGAACGCTTTTGAGTGTTGCAACCACCTTGCCAGAGATAGCCATCGTCGTCTATGCTTCTGCAGGCGGGTTTTACGGCACGGCAATCGGTGCAGGCCTTGGAAGCAACCTGCTCATGATGACGTTGGGTCTGGCCATAATGTTGCTTGTGGCCACGACTAGGCTCTCAAAAGCTCCGCTCAAGGGAATAGACGTTTCACCCTTTAAGCTGGACAAGATTTTCCTGATAATTACGGCCGTTGCCAGCGCAGTCATGTTTATCGACGGCTATAGCTTTTACGACGGCTTTATCTTCACTGGCCTGTTTGTCGCGTATCTTGCTATGGCCCTGAGGGAGGCTCGGGCAGACAAGAAAAAGACCACAGAGAACAAAGTAGACGGTCATCAAGTCGTCCATGTCGAGGAAACAGAGCATGTCACCAACAGGCAAATGTTAAAGGCGGTCTTGGCCTTTGTGGCTGGAACAGCGGGCATCTTTATTGGAGCGGAACCGTTTATCCACTCCCTTGAAGGCTTTGCAATCGATTCTGGCGTTTCAGTCATCATACTTGCAGTGATAATCAGCCCGATTGCCGGCGAGATGCCAGAAAAGATATCCATGATACTTTTGGCCCGCAAGGGAGCCGCCGGTGCGTCCATAGCAGTGGCAAATGTGCTTGGATCCAAAGTGCTGAACAACACCTTGTTGCTTGCCGTCGCGGTATTCGGCGCGATGGCCCACGGCGGCTTTTTTGAGGTGATTCACGCAACTGAGATATTGCAGTACCAGATGATACTTGTGACTACTGTTACCCTGATAGCTCTGGTACCGATGTTCAAAAAAGAGATGGGTCTGAAAATCGGAATAGTTCTGGCAGCAATGTATGCGATAAGCTTGGTAATACAGTTTCTGCTGCCGCATGAACCAATGGTCCACTAACACAGATACCTGAATCTTGAAATATTTGCCAGAGAAATTATCACTATGACGGAGTCAAAGGCTGAAGCATTTTCCGGCAAGTTGCTAGAGATCCTAAACGGCGGCATGCTTTCCTTGATGATAAGCGTGGGGCACCAGACCCGGCTTTTTGACGTCATGTCAGAAATGCAGGCCGCAACAAGTGCCGAGATAGCTTTTGCTGCAGGCCTAAATGAGCGCTATGTCAGAGAATGGCTTGGTGCGATGGTCACAGGCAAGATAATAGACTACGAACCCAAGGACCAGAAATATTTTCTGCCAAAAGAGCACGCGGCATTTATCACGCGGTCTGCAGGCATTGACAACCTGGCGTTGTTTGCGCAGTACATCCCACTTTTGGGAAACGTTGAGCAGGAAATTGTAAAGTGCTTCAAGAACGGAGGCGGCGTGCCGTATTCCGCGTATCCCAGATTCCAGCAGCTGCAGGCCGAGGAAACATCCAGGGTGTTTGACGCAAGGCTGGTCTCGCAGATAATCCCTCTTGTAGGCGGGCTTGAGGAAAAGCTGCGCAGCGGCATGGACGTTTTGGACATAGGCTGCGGCCAGGGGCGCGCAGTCAACCTCATGGCAAAGGCCTTCCCAAACAGCAGGTTTACAGGATACGACATTTCAGCGCAGGGAATCGAGGCTGCAAGAAACGAGGCCAGAAACGCAGGGCTGACAAACGCGTGTTTTGAGGTAAGAAACGCTGCAGAGATTGGCGAGTATAAAAAATACGACTTTATAACAGCCTTTGACACAATCCACGACCAGGCCAAGCCTGCAGCAGTGCTGGCCGAGGTCTGCAACGCCCTGAGGGACGAAGGCACGTTTCTAATGCAAGATATTGCAGCATCAAGCCACCTTGCCGAGAACATTGCCAACCCGCTTGCGCCGACGCTTTACACCATTTCTACGATGCACTGCATGACCGTGTCGCTGGCATACAACGGCGAAGGCCTCGGCACCGTCTGGGGCAGGCAAAAAGCAGAGCAGATGCTTGCAGAGGCAGGATTTTCAGACATCCAGGTCAAGGAGATACCAGGCGACATCCTGAACTATTACTACATTTCCAGAAAAAGCCCATAGGAACAAATACTGCGTCACACACACTTCTGGCGTGACTTCAAAAATCCTTGTACCTGTAGACGGATCTGAGAACTCGCGGCGCGCATTTGACAAGGCACTGTCGCTGGCCAAGGATTCAGGCGCCACCCTGACTGCCATACACGTCATTGAAAATCCACCTACAGTTTATGTCGAGTCCCAGAAACTTTTGGACAACCTTTTGGCCAACTATCGCAAAGAGTCGTCCAAGGTACTTGACCAGTTTGAAGAGATCGCAGAGAAGCAAGGAATCAAGATACAGGCGTTTATCATGGAAGGCGATCCAGCGTCAAACATCATCAACTATGCAAAAAATGAAGGCTTTGACATGATAGTCATAGGAAGCCGGGGCCTCGGCAAGATAAAGGAAATGATGCTAGGCAGCACGTCAAGAAAGGTAATACATTACGCCCACTGCCCCGTGCTGGTAGTCAAGTAGGAACAGATTTTTTCCACTGCAGGACCACGGATTCGCCGTTGCCATAGTCCTTCCCCCTTGTCTGCGCAAGGTCCTGCTCCAGTCTTGATTTCAGAAAAGCGTGATCCTCTGCCAGGGCATGCTCCTTGGCCTTGTCCATGTCGACTAGGACGTTGCAGATGTTGCAGCGGAGTTTTTCTTGGCTGGCCACGCTCTTGTTGTCTTTGGAATTACGTATAAACCTACAGCAAGTCATTTATGTCGCAGATTGTATACAAAGAGTATGCAAACAGAGCTTGCGTCGCAGCTGATTCTCGAGAGGCTTGACGCCAGTTCAGAGATGCACAGCGCGACAATGAGCCAGATGAGGATGTGGTTTATCCCGCAAAAATCCGAAAACGAAGACAACTACAGCATCAATCCAAGGTATTTTGAGGCTGTACTTGTCAGAGCAGTGGGCTTTCTGCTCGAGAAAGGCTATGTAGTTTCAACGCTGCCAGACGGAGTGGAAGACGGCGACGTGCAGCTATTCTCGCTGACAGACGACGGAAAGCGATACCTAGAGCAACATCAAACAGAGATTTACGACTAAGATATTGGGCGCTTCAAACTTGAGAAAGATAAAGTTGTTCATTGCTTCAAGTCTTGACGGCCACATCGCTTCTGAGGATGGAGGCATTGACTGGCTGTTTTCTGATGCAGATTATGGCTATTCTAGCTTTTATGATTCAATAGACACGGTGCTTGTAGGCAGAAAGACGTATGACAAGGCCCTTGAATTTGAAAAATATCCGTTCAAAGGAAAAAAGGTCTACGTCTTTACACAACGCCTTGCTGACAAGAGCGGAGACGTCGAGTTTGCATCAGACGCTGCAAAGATTGCAAAACGCCTGTCAGAGTCGCAGGGAAAAGACATCTGGCTTGTTGGAGGCTCGGAAATCGTCACCGCGTTGCTCAATGCAGGCCTGATAGACGAAATAATTCTGTCCATTCATCCCATAGTTCTAGGCAGGGGAATTCCACTGTTTAGCAACATACACAAACGGTGCAAGATGACTTTGATAAAATCAACCGCCTTTGAAAGCGGGCTGGTCCAGCTTCATTATAAAGTACAGCGCGATACATGAAATAGTAGAACAAAAACATTCAAAAGCAACTGATAGTTGATCCTTGCTGTTTCGCTGGAGGAAAGCAGGTTGACACTAACAAAAAAAGAACAAAAAGATAAGGAAAATCAGGACCGCCTTGCACGGGCAGTTGAAACGCTTGACACGATAGCCAAGAACAACGACATCCAGAAAAGCGTGAGGAACATGATAAAAGAAGTTCTCATGGCCCTAAAAGACGAAAAGGGCGGCAGCGTGTCCGTGCGTGCTGCAAACGCCATCAGCCTGCTGGACAATGCGACCCAGAGTCCGCAGATGCAGTCCCACATCAGGACCATGCTCTGGCAGGTCGTATCGACTCTCGAAAGCATTAGAGAATAGCTATTTTGCCGCCGGGTCCCTGGTAGGCTTTGGGGGCGGCGGAAGTTTCTCAAGTTTATGCGTTGGATTGGCAAGGTAATGCCTTGAGGCCCCTTCCCCGGATAGAACTATATTGCATTTTAAGCACTTGTATCTGATCGCCAATGGCCTCTACCGCAAAGGTATCACACAGACAGGCTAAAAAACTCTCCGGCTAGCGAAGCCTGACAATCTCTCTGTTGTCTGGAACTCCAGATCTGATCTTGAGCCTAGAGTAGATGGAGCTGGCCACGTTTTCGGATTTTGTCCGCTCGCCGTGGTTTACAAGCACGCGTTTTGGTTTTATCTTGGCTACAAAGTTCATTATCTGGTTAAAGTCGCTGTGGCCTGAAAAGCCGTCAATCTTTTGGGTCTGGCAGCGAATCGGAACGACCTTAACCTTGCCGGACTTGTCCATCATGCTTACCTCAGATACGTTTCCGTCAAGTACCCTACGTCCAAGCGTGCCGTTTATCTGGTAGGATACAAAGATTATCTTGTTCTTGGGCTCTGGCGCCAGCTCTTTGAAATATTCCACCGATGGACCGCCTTCCAGCATGCCGGAGGTAGCCATGATAATAGCAGGGTTTGGATCGTTTAGCACTTCGTCGCGCTTGCCGTAGCCGCTGATTACGGTAAAGTATTCAGACTGGAATGGGTTTATTCCCTGCTGGACTGACCTGCGGACGTCCTGTCCTAGGTAGTGCGCGTAGGACATGTGGATGGCGCTGGCCTCAGATATCATGCCTTCGATGTATATCGGCGATTCAGTAAGCCGGCCTTCGCTCATCTCCTTGGCCATGACAAGCATTATCTCTTGCGCCCTGCCTACTGCCGGCACGGGTATCAGGACCTTGCCACCGTCTTTTAGGGTCCGGTTTATCGACTCAGAAAAAGTTTGGTAGACGTAGGACTGGTCTGGCATGATGTCCGACGAGTTGCCATAAGTGCTCTCGGTTATCAGAGTCTCGACTCTCGGATACGTTGCAACAGCGCTGTCAAGCAGCTGCGTCCTGGCGTATTTGTAGTCTCCGGAATAAAGTATGTTGTGAGCCCCGGAGATATTCAGGTGAACCGTGGCGCTGCCCATGATATGGCCAGCGTTGTTCAGAGTTATCGTGATGTCCGGCGATATATCAGTCGGCTTGCCGTACGGGATTGTTATTGTATGTTTTATCGCTTCGTGGACGTCGCGACCTTCGTATGGCAGGTATGTGCCGTTAGCGTTGGCAATCTTGACAGAGTCCATCTGCAGAAGCGTGGTTAGAGGAAGAGTCGGCTCTGTGCAGTAGACAGGACCGCGATAGCCGAACTTGAATAACGCAGGCAAAAATCCCTGGTGGTCGATGTGCGCGTGGCTCAGGACCACGGCGTCCAACTCGTCGAGGTCAAAGTTGAACCAGTCAAGCCGCGGGTACGCGTCAAGGCCAGACATCTCGCCGGGGTTGATGCCGCAGTCAAGCATGACCTTGCTTTCAGGAGTCACGACCACAAAGCAGGACCTGCCGACCTGCTTTACGCCGCCAAGGCAAAAGAGCATGACTTCTTCTTTGCTTGTGGACAGGCCCGGCGGCCTTGGAATTGAGGGGTCTTTGCTTGTCTCAGAGACGTCCCGGACTACAAGGGAGTCTCGGAAAATCCTTCGGCCAAGCATGGACAGAAACTCTGTCCGCTCCTTTGCAGAGCTTTTCAAAGTAGAGTGTATCGTGCTTATGCTAGAAGACGGGATGTGCGGCGACCTTCGAGTGTGTGCTATCCAGCCTGTGGACTGGGCAATCTGCACTATCATGTTCGGGTCCGCGGCTTCAGGCTTGTTTACCTCAAGCACGACTTCGCCGGTCGCGTCGTCGCAGAATACGGCGGAAACCTGCACGTCTTTTGGCAATAGCTTGACTACTGCCTGCCGCGTGCTTTCTTCAGGCATCCTAACAGAAGGGTCGGTCCTTATGATGAACCGCTTTTTCAGAGTCTTTGAGAGAGAGCCAAGGTAGTAAGTTAATTCAGTTAACGCAAATTTCGGGTTCTTTGAGTAAAGGGCAATGTTCGGGCCTTCGAACCGGACTGCAGTTATCTTTGCTTCGGCAGGTATGGACTGCAGGATTATCTTTGCCACCGCATCCTCAGATTCCGCGGTCACTTTAGTCACGCTTGGTTCCTGCGCAGTTTTGGCCATTTTCGGCCTCCTTGTTTGTTCTACAGATTGTCCTGTTTCTTTGTCGTTCAACTTTTAGTCAGTCCGGCCACACCTTGATGCCGAGCATTATAAACAATGAAACTACACGGCATAAATAGCGATAAGCCGATTATTATTTGGCCATTGCAGTATAAAAGCCTACTGCTCAAAGGACGTATGGAAGCATAATCGACATTGCCACTATTGCTATCGTGATTGTGGTTAGCAGCGTTGCCGCGTTTCTGGCTAATTTTGCCGAGCGTATCTTCTTTTCAATTATAGAGCTGTACAGCTGCCCTCCGTCCAGTGGGCCGATTGGCAGCGCGTTGAATATGCCGACGTTAAAGTTGATGAACCACATCCAGAACAGCATGTTTGCTATAATAGACCACGATGGACCGAGGCTTGACTCGTATCGGTCCTGCATCAGGTCAGAGTAGGGGACTGCGCCCTGCTGCATGGTTGGCGGCAACAACAAGGCAAGCGGGTTTGTTCCAAACGCCGTCTTGTACCTGTCCAGGACCATCGACGAATCTGGAGTAACTGCAGTCACGCCGATTCCAAGGATGCCTTTTCCAGGCTCCACTGCCGCAGGCAAGGTGACTGCCTTTGTTATAGTCTGGTTTGACTCGGTTACCCAGGTGATGTTTATGGTTTGCCCGAGGTTAGCGCGCAGGAGCCGGCCAAGGTCCTCTAGTGCGCGTACCTGCTCGCCGGCCACTGTCTGGATAGTAGAGCCCTGCTCAAGGCCTATAGACTCTGCAAGCGAGCCGCCGTTTACGCTTAGGACAAAGACACCAAACTGTGGGGCGTTTGGGTCAGGCGGTAGAGGTGTAAGAGTGGATATTATCAGGTAAAGCGCAAGCAAGGACGCGCCGGCCAGAATCATGTTGTTAAGCGGGCCAGCCGCCAGAATGGCGCTTTTTTGCTTTAGCTGAATTTTGCCCAGCTCGTCGCGCTCTATATTTACAAACGCGCCAATGGGGATGCCAAGAAATAGCACGAGTCCAGTAGAATCTACCCGGACGTTGTATATGCGTGCAATGATTCCGTGTCCAGCCTCGTGAATCACTATAGTGACAAACAGCGCCGCCAGGCCGTAACCTATAGGCAAATACGGGTTCAGACCAGGAATCAGCAGGTTTGCCTGCGGGCCTGCAGCACGAACGCCTTCCCTTGCGCCAGCCTCTGCAAATAGCACAGCAAGCGAGCTTGCAATCAATACAACAGCAAAGACAGTGATTATTGGCAGCATGTATGCGTTTATCGTGGCCCAGGCCTTTGCTCCGGGCATCTTGGCCACGCGGTCAAAAAAGTCAAGACCAAACGGTGTATGGATTAGTATCAGGGGTAGCTTGACTTCTGCCCGCACCTTGCCGCGCTGTTGTTCCAAACGAATTATCTATCCCAGTTTCTGTATTTAAAGCATTAAAACTAGACGCCGCTGGTCTCTATCTTTTGGATCTCTAAGGACACCTTGTCGCCGACTTTAATTGACATGTCCTGGTATTCCTTCATGCTCATCTTTAGGACTGGAGAGTCGGTCATCCCACCGCCAAGCATGCCGGGCAGGTTAGCCATAACCTTGGGCATATTCTTCATCATGTCTTCGATAGAAGAGAAAGCCATGGCGTTTGGACCAAACGGGCTCATCGGCCTGTCGGCTTTGTAGTCCTTTGGATCGTTGAAAGTGACATAGACATATGGGCTACCGTCCTGCGAAGCCTCTATCCTGGCTACGATGAACTCTTTTTTCATGTAGTATCAGTACCTAGGCAGGGGCATATTTGCATATCGCATCAGTCAAAAGCTCTACATTACAGCCCTGCGATATCAAGTTGACGTGCTTGCCATAGACTCGGAGAGGTTGACCAAAAGATACAAGGGCTCTTCAATAGCTGCCCTAAACGATGTATCTATCAAAGTCGAGTCTGCCAGAATATTTACGCTGCTTGGCAGAAACGGGGCAGGCAAGACCACGTTTGTCAGGATGGCTGCGACCCAGCTTATGCCGACTTTTGGAAGCATCAGCGTGCTTGGCTATGACGCTGTCAGGCAGGCAAAGCAAGTGCGACAGCTAATTTCAGTTGTGCCGCAGGAAGGACGGCCGCTTCGAGCGTTGACGCCATGGGACCACGTCTATAACTGGCTTCAGATTCGCGGCGAGGACAAAAAAATTGCAAAAGAAAAGACTGAAGACATTTTGCAGAAACTGGAGCTGATGCAGTTTCGAGACCGGCCTGCCATGAATTTGTCAGGCGGCATGAAGCAAAAGATACTAGTTGCCATGGCCCTTGCGGTTGACGCAAAATTGCTGTTCTTAGACGAGCCGACAATAGGCCTTGATCCTGTGTCAAGAAGGCAGGTCTGGGCTGCGATCAAGGACTGGAAGGCCAAGGGCGGCTCAATTCTGCTGACCACGCATTACATGGACGAAGCAGAGATACTGTCAGACCAGATAGCGATAATAGACAAAGGATCCGTGGTGGCAGAGGGAACTATTCACGACTTGCGCAAGATAATACCGCAGAACACCCGAATAGACGTAGCCAAGGATGGTCTTGACATAGACATGCTAAAGTCGTACGGGTCGGTTGTTGACACTGGCGCCGGAACGCTGCGCGTGTTTACTTTTGAATCATCAATCCGCGAATTGTCTGAACTGGCCCTCAAAAGAAACCTGCCGTTTACCGTCTCGCCGGTAACTTTAGACGATGTCTTTGTCTACCTGGTTGGAAACTTGGAATCTGGAGGCCAGAGAGCATGATGCTGCCTGTCAGACAGGCGTTTTTGATTGCGTATTCCACAGGAATACTGTGGCTTAGAAGAAACCCGTCTTCGTTGTTTTTCAGCGCCATAAGCCCGTTTTCGCTTCTCTTTGTACTGTTTGTGATTAGCAACGGCCAGTACAGCCAGTTTGCAATAGCCGGCAGCCTGGTGATGGCCCTTGTCGGGTACGGCCTAGCTTTAGGACAAGACATATCGTTTTACAAGACAGAATACAAGATTCAGGACGTCTTTGTGGCCTCACCCGTCTCGCCTTTGACCTACATGATGGGCCTTGCATTATCGGAACTGCTCTTTGGACTGCCTGCTCTGACCGTCCTGGCAGCGCTTGTGGTGTATTTCGGGGCTTCGGTATTTAACATACCGCTCATTATTGCCACGATACTATTGCTGTGGAGCTCAATGTCAGCGATGGGATTCTTTTTGTCATCGCACATGCTTCACATGCGAAACGCGACACAGGTAATCTCGTTTGTCAACGTGATACTGGCCGTGCTGCCGCCTGTTTTCTACCCGATAGCAAACCTGCCGGATTCGCTGCGATACTTGTCTTATGCCGTTCCGACCACTCACGCCTCGCTTATGCTGCAGCATTCCATGGGCCTGCCGACTCCGGCGGAATGGTCGCTTGGATTTGGATACGCTGTGCAGATTGCATACCTTGTCGGGTTTGTTGTTCTGGCCAAAACCAAGGCCATCTGGCGCGAGACTTGATGCACTGCAGTGCACTGAATTCTCGCGTCCTATTAGCTTAGAGAATCAAAATATCGCATGGTTGGTAGGACGCCATGTCGCTGGCAATGCTATTTGTTACTATGAATAGTATCCCAGCAGCAACATTCCTGCCTAGTGCAGTTTGGGCAATGCCTGGCAGACGGACTTTTCTTGCATTCGGAAGGCCGGCAGTTGCAGTCCGCGCATCTTATCATTTTATTTCGGCACTTACCTTGATTACGTGGGACATGCTGTACATTGCAGGGCAGCGCTCTTCGGCCATCCGCAGGGCCTGCGTTAGTTGTTGCTTGTCAGCGTTTTCGCTTTGCACGTCAAGCCTAAAGTTTATGCCCTCAGTTATTGGCTCATCGGCAACGTCAAAAGTCTTGGCAAAGTTGATCTGGCATTCCGCGTCCACGTTTAGCCGGGTTAGTTTTATCCCCAGTCCAGACGCCACGCTGACAAAAGTCGCAATGAAACACGATGTTATGCCAGCAACACAGTAGCCCATCGGTCCTAGCCTGTTGCCGGTGCCTCCAAGAAAGGACGGTGAATCTATCTCTATTACCTGCTTGCCTTTCTCAAATCCAAGTTCTGTCCTGAACTGGTATCCCTTGCTGGGGTCCAGGTTCCACTCGCCCTGCAGCTTGACAGGCTTTTTTAGCGTCAGCCGGTCTTGCTTGCCGTTTTCCGTCGTGGCCTTGATCTTGTCCAAGTCGACGTTGTTTACTATTGCCATGTTATCTAGAGCAAGCTTCGAACTTAAGGAGATTTTGTTATATCAATCGAACCAAAATACGATAAATTTATGTTTAAATACAGTTTAAACATAGTTAAGACACGGTAAAGACGATTACCATCAAAGACGAGGTATACAGAAAACTTGTGGTTGAAAAGGGCAAAGGCGAGAGTTTTAGCGAGTTGTTTGAAAGGCTGATTAAAAATAAAAAACAGAGCAGTATTGATGCCCTTAAGAAACTCAGAGGCTAGATAGAATTTGAGGAAGGTGCAAAAGAAAAGATTCTCGCAGACATTGCATCTAAGAGAAGTGAACGCAGGATTTGATAATCCTGGACACGGACGTTTTGATAGAGATATCTGAAAAGCGATCAAAAAGGGGCGAAGATATTTCAAAAGATAATTTCAGGCGGAGACGAGGTTGCAATCACATCAATAACGCTTTATGAAATGCTTTATGGCTTGATGAAGCTTGACAAGCCGTTCCAGTAGTTGTTATCATTTCATGTTTATGATTTTACAAAGCAAGCTGCTCAGCATGCCGCCAGATTAGAGTTTGATTTGGAGAAAAAAGGCATAAAAATAAAAAGGACCGACATCATGATAGCATCAATAGCAATCATCCAAGACGCTATTTTGTGCACATTCGATAGCGATTTTCAAAAAAATAAAAGAATTCGGTTTAAAGTTATTTAGATGAAAGGTCACGGTGGGATTTGGACCCACGACCTGCTGATATCCTGACGCTAGGCTTACAAGTCAGCCGCTCTGCCAGGCTGAGCTACGTGACCTCGATACGAAAGTTTAGAAGAACATAATTAATACTTTGTTTCTGAAAAATCGACCCTAAGAGATTCACGTTCAAAGTCCTATAAGCAAGCTTTATGTTTCTGTGGATAATTCGTTCTGCAGTCGGATTGTCAGGATTCCGTTCCTAGTAAATTTGAGGCCATCTACTCAGTGATTTAAGGATGTCTCGGAGATCCGTCTGGTCGCCAATCAGACTTTCCGTCTTACTCCAGCATATGTACTGTTTTAACGTTACCGAGCATCAGCTTGCCAAACTCGGTTGGGTCCGACACGATTTGCTTCATCCGCTCCAAGAATCTGTCATTTATGAAATTCTCAATTGAGTCGTTGCCTGAATATTCCAGGAAGGTCAAGGTTATGAACTCGTAAAGCTCGCGCGACATTTCTATTTC
>QCWB01000025.1 GCA_013114715.1 Nitrososphaera sp. | reverse complement strand
GCTCGCAGCTTTGCCTTGTACTTCAAGTTTCTTGGTTTCGTTCTAAGGCGATAACCACAACACGGGCACCAGAGGCCATCCCATTTTATGAATATCTCACAAATCTGGCAGCGCTTCTGTCCGCTTGCGTACCTTCCTGAACCGACTGGCTTCTGAGCCTTGTGGCGTACACATATTCCCTTGCAAGTCATTTATTGTTTTCATTGTTAATTTGTGAAATTTGTATTTTAATATTAGTAACAATGAATGATGAGAACTATATATAAAACAAGAAAAAAAGGCAGGATGGCCCCTTTAGCGGATATCTATCTTCTTTGCAGAGATCGATTCGTGCATGGTGAGGTATTCATCAAGTCTCATCTTGATGTCATCTGATTCTGTATCATCCATGCCGCTAAAGCCAGCCTTGAAAGAGATCTTGCTACCAGAGACGTTTACGTCTGAGACCTCCATGTCTGCGTAAATGTTTGCCAGTTCGCTGACCCATTCCTTGGCTTCCGCTGCGTCTACACCTGTCGTTTCGATTGTAACATTAAGCATTTTGGTCATTCTAAACCACTAAGGACAAAGTTTGTACAGATATTAATAAAGTTGACGTGACGGTATCCTTCAGCGATTTTAGAGCATTTAAACAGCTTGTGATTTTTGAATATAAGGCTCTATTTTGCGTCCAGACCCCAGTATTTTACAAGCTCTTTTTCAAAGGAAGTGAACTGGTCATCGTTCAGGGTGTTTCCACAGTTCTTGTGGGTTGGAATAACCTTCAGGCCTTCTAGTTTGAATTCCACTTCGTAGAATGTAACCTTGGCGCAGCTACACATTTACTGATTTTAATCAATTGTTCCACTTATTTGCTTATCGCAAGCTTTGTCAGCTCAAAATAAACATTTATCAATTTGCACCTTTTAATCTCATTAATGGATTCCAGGTTTTTTGCCATTTTGGCAATAGCATCGATACTCATGTTTGGCGTTCTTGCAACAGCTTTGAACACCAATGCGGCGTATGCGCAATCTGATGACAAGTGGTACATAGGCGAAGGTGCCAAAGCAAACACGTATGTAAAATACGTTATCAAAGAATACGACGTAAATAGTGGCGAACCTTATGAAATGACCATTTACTTTAAGGAACAAGATGCAAATGGTGTATGGACTGCACCGACATTTGTAGAATACAAGGGTCGGGTATTTACAGGAACTCTGTTACTTGGCAATAATTTGGCAGTGCTTGGCGGATCTGATGTTCCCGACAACATGAGACCGTTTGTTGGTGGATACAGCAGATCTTTGCAGTGGCTTGAAGCCTTTACCGCAGTATCGAAGCCGCTTTCACTCAGCCAGGGCTCATGGGGAAAAATAGCAGCAATTGGAGGAGAAGAGGTAAAGCCAATGGGCAAGGAGACAATTTCCGTCCCCGCAGGATCTTATGAAACAACGATACTTGGTTGGCACAAAGGTGTAGACAACAGGATATGGGTGGCAAACGACTTCCCATACCCGATCAAGGCAGAGACTTTTGTAGAAATCTCCTCCGGCAGAGCGCCCACATTATTTGCGTTTACATTGCTAAAGACAGGAACTGGTGAGCCGTCTCCGCCGTCAGAATTCCTCGACGTACCCAATCCGCCGCTGAAAAAATCTACTGGCCGCGGAACCTATGTAGTTGACTTGGATTGGACACCAGAGTCAATCGAGCCGGGCAACAAAGTCGTATTTGGAGTTGGATTTACGGACAACAACGGAAAAGCACTGTTCAAGGTCAACTATGACTTTACCATAATTGACTCTGTAACTGGCAAGGTCATCAAGGAGTTCAAGCGTCTAAATACTGACGTCGTAGAAGGCGCCCCGGTCGGTTATGCAACAGTAGAGCACACTTTTGAGAATGGAGGGCCTGTTACTGTATCTGTCCTGATTAATTCGGCTGCTGGTCAGACAACAGGCGAATTCATCGAAAAGGCAGACTTTAACATAGTAGTAGTGCCAGAGTTCCCGGTAACTGCAGCCATCATAGCAGGTGTCGCAATAAGCTTTGTGGTTGTTGCGGCTAGGCTTCGCAGAACTGGCCTAGGAAGCATGTTTAGTGGAAGAAGCCCGATTTAGGCGGTTTCCACCCTCTTTTTCTTTTTTAAACCTCTTTTGAAGGTCTTTATTCAGGTTGACAACAGCAAAATTTAAAAAGGCATGTTATGATTGTAAAGCAAATGACATTACCAAAGGGATTCGGAAGCGGTGGACGAAAGGGTGGTAGTGGTGGCAGTGGCGGCGAAAGTCGCGATGACATCGAACGCATGATTGGCAAAAGAGTAGAACACATGAAGGGTATTTACTACCTAGGATTTGCTCTTTGCTGGGCTGGCACTGCCGGTGGTGTCTTCGTGGGGATTACAGTGTATCCATGGGCATATCCGTTGCCTAGCGGCGTTTACGCACTCTCCGTGTTGACTGTCATCGAAGCCCTCGGTCTGTTCTGGATTCTAAAGATCGTTAACGAAAAACCGTATAGGGCATAGTTCCCTTTTTTCTCTTTTCTTTTATCTACAATTTTACCTAGTATTTACTTAATTTGACTTGAAACCTCTTCCCTTCTGCCAGATCAAAAAATTTTATATAGTAGGCTAATGTCTAGGTGTCTAATGGTCTGGCTTAGACGTACAACGCACTACTTATTCATAGTAGTCGTTGCCGTAAACAGCACGCTGCTAACCATCAACGCAGGAGACTACATCTTCTACACAGACTGGATGTGGACCTCTTTTGTGGTATTCTCCGTCTCGCAATCTACGATGCTTGCGGTCGGCGCGATATACTACATGCTCTTCACAGGGGTTCCAGGTACAGCCACATACTACGCCACAATCATGACCATCTACACATGGGTCGCAAAAGGTGCATGGTTCGCACTAGGCTATCCGTACGACTTTGTCGTCGTGCCGGTGTGGATTCCATCAGCAATGTTGCTAGACCTCTCGTACTGGGCTACAAGACGTAACAAGCACGCCGCCATACTGATTGGTGGAACTATGGTTGGACTTTCACTTCCGTTGTTCAACATGGTCAACTTGTTGCTCGTCAGAGACCCGCTCGAGGTGGCCTTCAAGTATCCGAGACCAACATTGCCAGCGTACATGACACCAATAGAGCCCCAGGTAGGTAAGTTCTACAACAGTCCTGTAGCACTTGGTTCAGGCGCAGGAGCAGTACTGACAGTCCCTATGGCAGCGTTGGGAGCAAAACTCAACACGTGGACATACAGATGGATGGCCGCGTGGAGCAAGTGGGATTAAAAAACCCCTTCTCTTTCTTTTATTTTCTTTAAACATCTATCAGATTTTAAGCGCACACAGTATCAGAAATTCTCGCAACTTTGATGATTAGAAAAGATGGGGTCGGCCGGATTCGAACCAGCGACCTCCAGCGCCCAAGGCTGGCATCCTGCCAAGCTAGACAACGACCCCCTGTGGAAGGCGAATGTGGAGCGCAATTTTAACCTAATGAAGTTTGGAGTGTTTTTTGTAAAGCTTGCCAACTATGGGTATTCTGGCGCCGCAGTTCTTGCAGCAATTCTGCTTGTCCAAATTCCATTCATCAATGTAAAATCCGTATCGGCCTATCACAACCGCGTTGCATTCTGGACAATAAGTGTCTTCAAGCGGGTGACCAGGCACGTTTCCAAGGTAGGCGTATTTTAGGCCCTGCTTCTTTGCCAGTTCGTAGTGTTTTTCAAGCAGACCTACTGGCGTTGGCTCAAAATCCATCATCTTGTAGTCGGGATGGAACCGCAAAAAGTGTATTGGAGTATCCGGCCCTAGCTTGTCGTAAACAAAGCTGCAGAGATTTTTTGCAGCTTGTAAATCGTCGTCGGCCCCAGGCACGACTAGATCAGTAACTTCAATGTGGATCGTGGTTTTTGACTTTATTTCAAGCAAAGTCTGGAAAATAGGATCAGAATTTGGGATGCCAATGTAACGCCGAACGAACTCTTGCCTGCCGCTGCCCTTAAAGTCGACCGTGATGCAGTCTAGAAACTGGCTCATCATGTTGACAGAGTCAGGCGTGTCGTAGCCGTTTGAGACAAAGATGTTAAAGATCCCTCGCTTGTGGGCTTCAAGGCCGCAGTCCCGTGCAAACTCGATAAAGATCGAAGGCTCGTTATAGGTGTATGCGATTCCCTGCGCTCCATAATTTGTTGCTGCCTCCGCAACCTGCGCCGGCGTCATTTCCACGCCTTCTATTTTGCGGCGCTGCGAGATGTCGTAATTCTGGCAATATTTACAAAGCCAGTTACAGCCGGTCGTGGCTATCGAATAAATTTCTGAGCCAGGGTTGTAATGGGTGACTGGCTTTTTTTCTATCGGGTCAATGTGTCCTGCTATTACTCGGCCATAAGAAAGCAGTCGCAGCTTGTTACCAAATACGCCTCTTATGCCACACAGGCCTACCTTGCCTTCCGGGATCTCGCAGTATCTGGCGCAGGCGGTGCATTTCATCCGGCCATTTGGCAATGGTACGAACAATTCCGCATCCTTGCCGGGTAGCTCTGACTGCACAGATAGTATTTGCAGAATAATCTTATAATTATTTACATTTACGCAGACTTGATCTCGATCTCGTTTGACTTGCCGGTTATTTCTGTCGGTAAAGTGTATTCGTGCTTGCCCCATGACACGCGAACGTTGGCAGATATCTTGTGGTTTCCAGTCGGGATGTCGCGCCCATCAAGCTCTATTACCTTGGAAACATCAAACAAAAGAGCTTGCGCTTCTTCTACGCTGAGCGGATAATGCGGAGTGTCGTCCTTTACGATAGAGACCCAGATCCGAAACGGTATTTTGGGATTCCTAGTCCAGAACAGGGCTGCTTTTCTTACGAACTTTAGATGGGTTATCGCCTTTCTGCCGGATTTCAGATCGACTTCTATAGTCATCCTAAAGCCGTTGTCGTGCTTGTTGTAAGCGCGCTCCCAGTTCTTTTGTGAAAAAGCCTGCCTAATCGCGCCGTCTATCTTGAAGCCAAGGCTGAGCGTAAGCGGCTGGTCGCCCTTGACAGAGTCCTGAGACTTTTCAAGCAGAACGCTGCTGATAAAGCTCTCTTCAGCGGATGACAATCCGTCATGGTATCGTTTATATCCTCAATAAGTAGTTGTCTGTAATGCCGTCATGTATGCAGAGATAGCAGATTTCAAAGATAACGAACTTGAGCTTAAAATACGCGAAGAGGATATCTCTATTCTCTATATCATTCAGCACGAGTTATTGAAGGAAAAAAGCGTCGACTTTGCAGGAGTGATGCTCAAGCACCCGCTAGTCAAGGACTATATCATGCGGGTCGTGACAAAGCGAAAGGACCCTGTCGAGACTATTCAGGAAGCTGCTGCATCAGCTGCAGAATACGCAAAAGATTTTGCCAGCCTTGTAAAGTCTGAAATTAAGTAGGAGATTTTTGCCACTTGCGATTTTGTCCCGATTGCAATACGCGTCTACGAGCCAGGCCAGACGAAGACGTCACCTGCCCGAAATGCGGATCAAAACTAAAGGGCTCAAGCTCAAAAAGTGCTGCCAAGGAAGCAAAGAAAAGTTCGCAGGACGTATCGCTAAAAGTGATGGACGAGGAATCCAACGCAGTTGATACTCTTCCTACCACAAGCATAGACTGCCCGCAATGCGAAAACAAGACAGCTTTTTGGTGGATGCTGCAGACCAGGTCCGCCGACGAGCCGACCACGCAGTTCTACAGGTGCACCAAATGCAGCCACACCTGGCGGAATTACGCCTGACAGCAATGATTAAAAGTAGATGATCCCGACAGATTGTTAATTTGGTATTTGTAGCCAAGACAAAATCTCCAGAAGAATGGAAAGCTATAGCTTCTGCCATATCCACCTTGGTCGATGAGGCCACGTTTGAGGCCACCGCTGAAGGAATATCTTTTCGCGGCATGGACCCGTCTCATATCGCGCTTATCGACATCTACTGGCCAAATCATGCCTTTGAGAAATACGAGTGTGACAGCGCGATAAAGTTCGGCATCAAAGTCGACGAGTTTTCCAAGGTCATTAAACGGGCCGACAAGAAAGATACCGTGGAGATAAGTCTTGGCGAAGATAGCATGCTTCATGTAAAGATGCAGAACGGATACAAGCGCGAATACAAGACGCGGCTGATAGAAAGCACGGCCAGCTCGACTCCGCTGCCAAAGCTTAGCTTTAACTCAAAGGCAGTCCTGACAGCATCGGCATTTGACAGAGTGCTATCAGACGTGCAGGTCGTTTCAGAATACGTATCGTTAGAGTCCAAATCCGGCAGAATAGTCTTTGCAGGCCGCGGCGACAGCGGAGAGGCAAGCATATTACTAGAAGCTGGCAACGAGGGACTGGAAGACCTTGCAGTCAAAGAAGAGAGCAAGGCCACATACAGCCTGGATTACCTGTCCAAGATAACCAAGGCCGTGGTGACCATGGGCGGATCGGTAGCTGCAGAATATTCAAACAAGATGCCTCTTAGGTTAGAGTTCAAGATTGCAAACGTAGGTAGGATTCACTTTTATCTGGCGCCGAGAGTACAGGATTGACCTATGCGGATAGTAATGAAGTTCGGTGGTACCGCTGTTGATACCCCCGAAAAAGTAAAGCATGTCGCAAGGCTTGTCAAGAATTACAAGGACAACGAAATAGTCTGCATAGTTTCAGCCGTTGCAGGGATGACTGACGAGGTTGTTTCCATAGCCGACAGCGTCCGGCGCGGCGACCATCCACAGATAAGAGAGTTTTTAGATAAAGCAAAAAAGAAGCACGAAGATATCGCTAAAAACGCGATTTCTAACAAGGCCCTCAAGGAGAAAGCACTGTCAGAGCTGGAAAAGACCATCAGCGAGCTTCAAGACATACTTGGAGGAATGGTCCTGCTAGGAGAAGTCACGCCAAAATCCCTTGACTACCTGATGTCTTTTGGCGAGCGGCTGTCGGTGCCCATCTTTTCGTTTGCCCTGCAGGACATTGGCCTTGATGCGCAGCACATGACTGGCAAGGAAGCAGGGATATTCACGGACTCTAACTTTGGAGAAGCAAAGCCGCTTATGGACACGACAAAACTGCGAGTCAGCCACAAAATAGAGCCGCTGCTTGCTCAGAGAAAAATCCCTGTGATAACTGGATTTATCGGAGCTGACCAGCACGGCAGCATCACAACTATTGGAAGGGGCGGTTCTGATTACACGGCAACAATAGTGGCTGCAAGCATCAACGCGGACGAGGTCTGGCTATGGGGCGATACTGATGGGTTGATTACTGCGGATCTAAAAATAGTGGACAATGCCCAGATACTAAGGGAAGTCTCTTTTGCAGAGGCGATGGAGATGGCCCTCTTTGGAGCTAAATACATGCATCCAAGAGCTCTTGAGCCAGTGATGGACACCGGAATCCCGGTCAGGATTAGAAATGCGTTTAACCCAAAGCATCCCGGGACCATTGTCAAGCAGAATCCAGGCAGGGTTTCGCAGAAAATAGTAAAGTCGATAAATGTAATACGTCACACGGCGCTGATTGACGTAAGCGGCGGCGGCATGGTAGGCACACCTGGCACTGCTGCAAAAATCTTTGACACCCTGGCAAGAAACAAGGTCAACATCATGATGATTTCCCAGAGCCCGTCTGAATCAAGCATTTCCATGGTCTTGAGGAAAAGCGACCTGGACAAGGCCACAACCACGCTGGAATTGAACCTGCTAGGCAAGGTGATAAAGCAGGTCAACATCAGCGACGACGTTGCCATCATCGCGGTTGTAGGCTCTGGAATGCGCGGCATCAAGGGAGTGGCAGCCAAGGTATTTGGAGCCGTGGCAAGATGTGGCATAAACGTGATAATGATAGCACAAGGATCCTCGGAACTCAACTTGGCCTTTGTAGTCAAGGACAAGGACTGCGAGCAGGCAGTCAGGGCCCTTCATGACGAATTTGGCCTTGGCAGCGTGCGCAAATAGTAGCAAGAGATAAATTTCCTGCTGCTTGCTGCGCTCTTATGGCCAGCGAATCTGCCGGCAGGGGCAAATTGTACGTTGTAGGAGTCGGGCCTGGTCACCACGATCACATGACTTACAGGGCCAAGCAGGTAATCGAAGAAAGCCAGATAATCGTTGGCTACGACACCTACGTTGGCCTAGTTGAAGACCTTATTTCAGGCAAAGAAGTATACAGGTATGCCATGACCCAGGAAGTGGACAGGGCAAACCAGGCAATAGAGTTTGCTGAAAAAGGCAAGATAGTTTCCTTGGTCTCTTCTGGAGATCCAGGGATTTACGGAATGATTGGCCTTATCTACGAGATACTTGCTGAAAAAGGCTGGAACGCGGAAAAGGGCATCTACGTAGAATGTGTGCCGGGAGTATCGTCGCTTAATTCTTGCGCCGCACTGATTGGATCTCCGCTGATGACTGATTTTGCAGTCGTAAGCATGAGCGACCTTCTAGTTCCCTGGGACATGATAGTAAAAAGGGTTGAAGCTGCAGCTCTTGGAGATTATGTTACCGTCATTTACAACCCGGCGAGCAAGAAAAGAGTGCATCAGCTGCGCGATGCTAGAGACATTTTCCTAAAGCACAGAAAGCCAAGCACGCCGGTGGCCATCATAAAGGGGGCATACAGGGAAAGCCAGCAGGTCCAGATTACAACTCTAGAAAATATGCTTGATTATCAGGACATGCTTGGCATGATTACAACGATCATTGTGGGCAACTCGTCAACATACAACTACAAGGGGCTGATGATAAACCCGAGAGGATACACATCCAAGTACGAGCTGGTAAAAGAACAAAAGCAATAATGCTGCTTATTCAAACTAAGATGCATTGACACTGCTGCTTGGGACCTGCGGATGGAGCTACCAGGAATGGACCGGCCTGTTTTATCCGGACAACAGGGTGGCAAAACTGCCGTTCTACGGGAAGGTCTTTGACACAGTCGAAGTGGATTCGTCGTTTTACAAGATTCCATCAAAACAGATGGTAAGGGGCTGGGCCAGGTCGGTTGGTGACTCGTTTAAATTCTCGCTGAAAATGCCAAAAACAATAACGCATGAAAAGCGTCTTGCAGGAGTAAAGAAGGATTTTGAATTATTTCTAGACGTACTGGACCCAATTATCCCGGCAAAGCTTGGATGCCTGCTTGCTCAGCTGCCGCCCAGTTTTGTTTTCGGGCCGGAGGAGATGCGCAGGCTTGAAGAGTTTTTCAGCCTTTTTCCTAAATTGCAGTTTGCCGTGGAATTCAGGCATGACTCGTGGAACAGACAAGAAACGTGGTCATTGTTGAAAAAATACAATGTTGCAAACACGATTACAGATTCGCCGATTGAATTTCTTTGCAGGCCTATAATCACGGCAACGACGCATTCTTTTATCAGGTGGCACGGACGCGGAAATCAGATCTGGTACGATTATGATTATTCCAGCAAGGAATTGAGCGACTGGCAAGAAAAAATAAAGATGGTCGAAACAAAAGTGCCGCTTGTCTACGGCTACTTTAACAACCATTACAAAGCCCGTGCTCCAACTAACGCCCTTCAATTTCTTCAAAAGACCGGAAAAATAACAGAAAAACAAAAGCAGATTCTGCAAAAGATAGAAAAAAAGTGTACGCCTTCCAAGATCACGGATTTTATCTAGCGGCTAGACATGACGAAAATATAGAATCTGCTATAAAGTAGAGGTATAGTTATTTATAATTACATTATTGGTAGATATCAAATAATTCTCTTGTTATTTTTCAGAGATAACCTTAATTATTTGATTTGCTATTGAAGGGTATGAGTGAAGCATTTCAAGATCCGATTCTGGGGCTCAAGTTGAGAGCATACAATATTGTGCCAAACGACGCCCTGGAGACAAAGATAGCCATCTATACTTCAGAGATTGTTGAATCTATTTTGGCAGAACATCCGGAGATAGTGGATGGTTGGCTGGACAAAATTCATCAGGAATATATTTCAAAAAAGAAGGCCTGTGATTTTGAAAACGACCCCGTTGCGTGTTTCAACCTTTCAATATACGAGGAATTTGAAAGACACCTGAAAAGCTGGGAGGATGGCGGAATTATCGCTATAGCCCTTCCCGGAGACAAAATAATCAGAGTCAGCAAGAAACCGTTGATCTCTTTTTCAAAATTATCTTCCGCAGAGATCTGCGATGAATGCAAGCTCACCTTTGGATCCATAAAGGAAGTTGTAAAGCATTACAACGAACACCATCCTGACATGATAGAAAAAGTTACAATACCAATCTGAAAGATCAAGGCAATTTAGTGCGATAGTTTCCTATAATGGATACTAATGTCTGGAACTACCCTTCAATGTTCTAATATAATTAAAATTTATATACATAATGGAGTATTTTTTGACAGGTTTGTCAGGCAAGGTAACCATTGAGGAGGTGTTCTCCATCCTATCAGACAGGCATTCGGTAAACATACTCAAGACGGCCTACTCGGGATTGAAGGCAACTCCGTCAAGCTACCACGGCAACATAAGCAAAAAGCAGTTCTATGTAAGGCTCAAGCGGCTTAAAGACATGGGCTTGATAAACAAGCGTGACGGATTTTACAGAACTACTACGCTTGGCTCTCTGCTATGTAACGGCTTTATCGATATGATGGAAACTGTTACCAAGAACTACTGGAGCCTAAAGGCGGTTGACGTACTAAAGGCCAAAAAGGACTTCCCTTTGCGGCAAAAGGAATCTGTGATTGAAGAAATTATCCGGAACAGCAACTTGAGAGACGTGGTAAACGCCACTCACCTTTCAGGCTTTTCGGTGATCAAAGACTACAACCAGACCATAGCTGAAGTAATAAAGCTGCTGGAAAACGCAAAAAAAGAAGTATACCTTGCCACCAGATACCACGATCCCAGTTTCTCTGCAAGGTTATTCAAGAAAATTGCCAGTGGCTTGAACGTTCACATGATTGACAGCCTGCCAGAGCAGATCTCTGTGGAAAACAGGCTTGGGGCAGTGCTGAGGACGCCGCCAAACAAGGATACTTTGGCCATGGTAAAAAAAATTATCAAGTCTCCAAAATTTGATTTAAGAAGAAAAGACGTCCCGACTAGCTTCATGGTGGTGGACGGCACTTCGGTATGTTACGAGATAGTTACCAATTCAAATCCTGAGCAATTTACATTAGGAATATCGCATTACGACGACCCATACCTGGCGGAACGATTCATTTCCTACTACAATATACTAGCCAAAGATGCGGTCATTCCCAAGCTGATTCAAGACGCTAGAGATGGATAACTTTCATAAAACATGCCCATAATAGCAAAGTTTGCTAAAGAATGACAATTAACTTATCGGTATGATAGGACTAGGATATTATGACTATATATCCAGACTTGAGGAATTTTCTTTGATTTGTATCGAAAACAGAGAGCATTAAATATAGGATCCTGTTATTAAAAGGCCGGATGAAGGCTCCGTCACAGACAGTTGCTGCGGTGATCAGGACCATTTCAGACGACAAGTCAATGGATCTCTTCAAGATAATCTCGCAGGACAACAGCGACAGCGACAGTTTGAAAGCCAAGACAAAGCTGACACGCAAGCAATACTACTCAAGGCTATCAAGAATGACCAAAGTCGGCCTGGTGAAGAAAAGAAACGGCAGATACACGCTTACAGCGTTTGGCAAGATAGTCCACGACTCGCAGATAATCATAGAGAAGGCAATCAACAATTACTGGAAACTAAAGGCCATCGATTCGCTGGAAATGTCAGACGAGCTTCCAAAAGAAGAGCAGCGCAAGCTGATGGAATCTCTTCTTGATAACGAGGAATTAAGGGAAATCCTGATAAAGGAATAAGCTGCCTATTTTCTAGGCGCTTTTTTGGGCTTTAACAAAATATTTGTGTATTTGCGAACCGTATTGCAGCGCCTTTTTGGGCTTCATTGCTGATTCTTCTGGAACGCCGATTGCACGCGCGACTTGCCTTAGAACGTGTTTTCGCATCATGTCGTCAGGGCCCTTGATCTTTTGGTCTACAGGTATCGTCTTGGCAAAGTCTATGAACCTCTTTGAAAGAAACGGCTGCCTTACCGCAACGCCAAACTCGCCGGCCGCCTTTGCAATTTCAGATACCAGAACCAGCTCGTTTGAGATCTTGGAGTCCATGAGCTCCAAGATGGAAGATTCACCAGCGTGGTAGACCAGACGATAGCCGTTGTATCCGCAAAACAGTTCGTCGCAGCCATTGGCGCTTAGCACAACATCAATTCCATGCTGCCTGGCAGTCTTGGCGACGTAGTGGTACGCTACACAATTCTCCATATGCGAGGTGTTGTCGCAGCCAATCAAGTCGTGGATGTGTTTGAGATCCTGCTCAAAAGCCGGCTGGATTAATTCGGCGAAAATTTGCACAAGGCCCATCTGACTGGCAATTCTTTTAGAGAAAATCATGTCATGAGAGTCTGGGAACCCGACCGTTATCAAAGTCAGGTCCTTTCCCAGATCCAGGCAGATCTTTGCCAAAAGCGAGCTGTCCACTCCGCCGGAGAAGGCCACGGCTACTCTTTTCTCTGGTACATTTTCCAAAACAGCGGCATAAAGGGCATTTTTCAGCTCTTGCAACTGAATATACATCTGCGCAGCCGAATAAATACGAACGGTGTTTTGGCGAAATACCATTTATATACATAACAACGTCTGTAGACAAATATCAAAATGGTCAATGAAAGGGTCGTCCTAAACAGCGACCTGCGATACCTTGACAGCATGGGAAACCTTCTTCGAAGCAGAACCGAATTATCTATCGCCAGGATGCTTGCGTTTCTTGGAAATCAATACAAGTACAACATTAGCCTAAAGACAGACGACAGCAGCATCCAGGTTGATTTTGCAGTCGGAGACAAGTACATCGAAGTAATTGATTCAGAGGCAGACGTGATGAAATTCAAGAAAATCAAGGAAAAGATGCCTAGCCTAAATATCGTGGCTATCGGCCATTCTCGGTACGCTGGCAGACTAGAAGAAATGGAGTCGATGTTCTTTTACGATGAATCGGAACGGACTCAGAGCGGCTCGATATTTATTGAAGATCCTTCACTTGCGTTTGACTATGCCCATATACTGCCG
>QCWB01000228.1 GCA_013114715.1 Nitrososphaera sp. | reverse complement strand
CCCTGCTTGGCGGGATATTAACAGGACTAAAATATTCCAGCCCCTCTACGATATCCTCAAACTGTTCTCAAAGAATACCTTTATCCCTGAAAAAGCAAGTCCACTCTTTATCATTGCCCCGGTTATGGCCCTTGTTTGTGCCATATTGGCGTCACTATTTGTTCCCGTGGCAGGAATCTCATTTGATTACACATTTGGTCTTGTCGTCCTCTTTTACCTGCTTATGGGTGAGATCCTCTGTGTAATTGTCGGAGGAATAACAAGCGGATCCCTGTTTGCTGTTATCGGGGGGGTCAGGGAGATTGAGTTGCTCCTTACCAACGAGATCCCGTTCATCCTTGGTACGTTTGCCCTCGCAATCTCGTACAATACTCTCTCGATCAATGAGATGATGGGGTTCAACCTGATATCAAATCCGTTTGCAGCGGTTGTCGTATTCATCTCGATCCTCGTGAAGTTACATATCAAACCCTTTGATATCTCTGATGCAGAATCAGAGATTGTAAGCGGGTTAACGACCGAGTACAGCGGAAAACTGCTTGGAATTCTTGAAGTCACAAAAGTGATGATGATATTTGTTCTGATTGCCCTGTTTGCCGATCTCTTCCTGTGGGTCCCATCATCAGGACTCATGGCCTGGCTGGTCTTCTTTACAGGTGTAGGATTAACCTCCGTTCTGATCGCCCTTGTCCACTCCCTGTTTGGCAGGTTCAAGATAGATCAGGCAACCTGGTGGCTGCTCAGAGTTCCACTGGTCATTTCAGTCATTGCTGTGGTCTGGGCAGCAATGTGGAGGTATGTGCTATGAAGTTTAGTGAAAAGGCCAGGGCCTTTGGCACTCTTGTTGTAAACCTGTTTCACAAACCGGTCACAGTCCGGGAATCTTTCGGGTTTATCGCATACCTTTCAAGGGGACTGCCCAGGCGTGATGACGTCAGGTGCACCGGATGCGGGGCATGTAATGAGCGTTGTTCAAGCGGGGCGACAAGCATCACAGACCTTGATGGCATGAGAAACGTGTCCATCGACAGTCTTCGGTGTATCTTTTGTGCAAGATGTGCTGATGTCTGTCCTGAAGGTGCCCTGGATCTGTATTTTGGAACCGTTCATCACCAGAAAGATATGAGCGGGGCTGCAGGGACGATAAATCCTGAAGCCGGTTCAGATATGAGCAGGCAGTGTCTGCATGACCATGACCTCGCTCTCTCTGCATCTGTTCAGTATGCAAAAGCGATCAGTCTCTCGCACAAAATAGACGAGAGGAGTGTGACTGTCGATACATTCCTTCCCTTGCAGAAATGCAGGTTCTGCGGCGAGGAGATGCCGGTCACTGAAAAGTTTCTGCAGGTGATGGCAGAACGGATGCTGTCTCATCTCAAACCTGAAACTGCTGACATTGTCAGGAAGGATCTTGAGTTGTATCTGACAGCCTGCATCTCCTGCAGGCAGAAGTTCAGCGTGAAATGGAACACACACCCGAGGAAGTTCATATGAGTCTTTCTGGCACCTTTCTCAAACAATCCCCCTGGGTGTATCATGCTCATGCCGGAGGCTGCAATGGGTGTGATCTAGAAATACTCGCTAGTTTCGGCCCAAGGTATGACCTGGAGCGTCTCGGAATAAAACTGGTAGCATCTCCAAGATTTGCAGACATTCTTCTGGTCACCGGACCGGTTCCCCTACACACAAAACCGTTTCTTGAACGAATCTATGCCCAGACACCATCTCCCAAAAAAGTTGTAGCAATGGGTGCCTGCGGGTGTTCAGGCGGGGTATTTGTTGATAATGAGAATTATTCCATCGCAGGCCCGGTAGAGAAGATCATCCCTGTGGATGTAAGAATTCCTGGATGTCCACCAAAACCAGAAGCAATCGTCGAAGGAATTATGAAAGCAGTGAGAATGTTCTGATTTGGGAGGATAAAGATGATAGACTATTATGCCCTTGTTCCGGTTCTGTTCCCCATTCTCGGAGGCCTTATCCTCTACCTTCTGCTTGGATTCTCAGAGAAAATTCAGCGGAGTTTTATCGTATGCTTCATGGGCCTTCTCTGTGTGATGAATCTCCTTTACCTCATCGCACTGCAGAATGGGACAATTCAGCCAGCGGCAGCCGGACCGCTTGTTCTTGATGCTCCCGGGATATTCATCTCATGTCTTGTGACCTTTCTCGGAACTCTAATCCTCGTATATTCGTTCATCTATCGCAAAAACAATCATTTTGACTCGACATTCTTTATCATCTACTTAGTTCTTGCAGGAATGATGTGTGGCATGGCGTGTACCTACAACGTGCTCGTTATGTTGGTGCTCCTTGAAGCAGCAACCGTCACAAGTGCCGTTCTCATTCTGTTTGGAAGGACAAAGCGAGCCATAAGAGCCACCTACATCTACCTTGCCATAAGTATTGTAGAAGTTATTCTAGTCATCTACGGGGCATTTATCCTGTACAGTTGCACGGGAACACTCGACCTCAGGTTCATGGACATCTCCCTGTTATC
>QCWB01000227.1 GCA_013114715.1 Nitrososphaera sp. | reverse complement strand
GCGGACATTACCCACGGGTTCGTGGGGTCTGACCTGCAGGCGCTGGCCAAAGAAGCAGCCATGCGAGCTTTGCGACGCGTGTTACCTGAAATAGACCTCAATGCAGAGAGCATCCCAAGTAAAATCTTAAATAAAATAGAGGTAACCATGTCGGATTTCATGGACGTTCTAAAGGACATGGAGCCTTCTGCAATGCGCGAGGTGTTCATTGAAATCCCCAACGTCAAATGGGACGATGTTGGCGGACTGGCAGAAGTCAAGCAGGAACTCATGGAAGCAGTAGAGTGGCCGCTAAAGTATCGCGGATTGTTCAGCCGGGCCAATGCAAAGCCACCAAAGGGGATTTTCCTTTACGGCCCGCCGGGAACCGGAAAGACGTTGATGGCCAAGGCCGTCGCAAACGAGAGTGAGGCGAACTTTATCAGCATCAAGGGACCAGAACTGCTTTCAAAATGGGTCGGCGAATCTGAAAAAGGAGTAAGAGAAATATTTAGAAAAGCACGGCAAGCCTCGCCTTGCATTGTCTTTTTTGACGAGATAGACGCTCTTGCGCCTGTCAGGGGCGGTGATTTTGGAGATTCGCATGTGACTGAACGCGTCATCAGCCAGCTGTTGACAGAGCTAGACGGCCTAGAAGTCCTGGAAGATGTCGTCGTGATAGCCGCTACGAACAGGCCAGACATAGTCGACCCCGCACTGATAAGGCCCGGCAGATTTGACAGGTTGCTGTACATACCTCCACCAGACCACGAATCAAGAAGGCAGATCCTGCAGATTCACACAAAAAATGTTCCACTGGCCGGCGACGTCAATATTAATAGTCTGGTTGACAAAACCGATGGATACACAGGAGCAGACATTGCTTCTTTTGTATCATCGGCAGTTATGCTTGCCATCAGAGAGCACATTTCCAAGTACCGTGATCCAGCAGAAGCAGAAAGCCATGCCAGTGAATTGTTTGTTCAGACTAGGCACATCGAAGAAGCAATGAAGAAAGTAAAGCCAATGTCTGTACAGGAACTGGATTGGTACAAACGTGTTGCAGAATACTTTGGCAAGCCCAAACTGCCGCAAGGTTCTGAAAGGGGCGGCATACTGTAGGACATTGCCATTGCGTCCTGTAACTCGGTGCACAAAAAAGTAAGATTAGAGTATCACAAGGTCTTTTGTGAACCGGTTCAAAATCTTGGGCCGTCCATCCGTGACAAGTATGCTGTCCTCGATTCTTACACCAAACTTGCCTTCAAGGTATATCCCCGGCTCTACCGTTACGGCCATGGCAGGCTTGAGCACTTCGGCGTTCTTGCTTCTAAGCCAGGGCGGCTCGTGCACGTCAAGGCCGATTCCATGTCCTGTTGAATGGATAAAGAACTTGCCAAATCCGCGCTCTTCTATTACTGTCCTGCAGGCAGCGTCAACTTGTCCGCATGTAGCTCCAGGCTTTGCAGCATCAAGGCCGGCCTTTTGCGATTCCTTGACCAGTTCGTAGACCTCCATTGCTTCTTGGCCAGGAGTTCCGAGGGCAAAAGTCCTGGTGGCGTCGGCGATGTAGCCAGCATGCCGCAGAGTCAGGTCGACTACTATCATGTCCTTGTTTTTGAATTTCCGGTCTGTTACTTCGGCGTGCGGCAGCGCTCCATTAGGCCCGCCTGCTATTATCAGGGGGTTTAATGTTGATTTGTAAGACGGCGGGTTGGCGCCCATCTTCATGGCCTCAAAGACAAGTTTGGCCTGCAGTTCTCGCTCCGACAAGCCAACCCGTATCTGCTCTGTGCAAATCTCGTAGAGTCGGTCAAGTATGTGCGAGGCCTTTGTAATAATCCGCATCTCTTTTTCGTCTTTAATCCTGCGGGTTAAAAAGAACGGCTCGGTGTCAACTTTGATGTTGGTTTTCTTTTTTACCTGCTCTATAGTAGAATAGTCGCTGCAGTCCGTGCAGACCTTGTTTTTCTTTGTATTCTCGGCAAAGGTAGACAAAAGCTCGCTTCCCCTTTCCGTGGCAATGACGTCGCAGTCGATTGATGACTGCAACGCTCTAGAGTATTCGAGTTTTGGCGCGATTAGCTTCGTCCCGTCCTTTGTGCAGACGGCGATGGCTTCACCCCAAAAGCCGGTAAGATAGAACACGTTTTCAGGCTCAAAAGCGGCAACGGCGTCGCATCCTACTTGCCCTGCATGCTGCAGGATCCTAGACCGGCGGTCTTTCATGCCAGCAATACCGGATACAAGTTATTTAAAACGTTGTTAATTGGTTCAGCAGAAACAAGAACATTTCATGATGTTTGTCTACATCAAAATGCACAAGTTCATCCAAATATCTTGTCCAAAAGATAGCAAAATCCAATCTGTAATGATAAGGACTTTATCCAAGTAGTTTATCGATAAATTCGGCATCATCAAGTTTTGCTTCTTGGAATTGTTCGTCTAATTCATCACGCGACTTTGTTCCATATCGTACAAAAGTACCTTCATTACACGGACTTGCGTCTGCGCATACAAAGAATTCTCTTTTCCAGAGTTT
>QCWB01000226.1 GCA_013114715.1 Nitrososphaera sp. | reverse complement strand
AAGACGTCCTTCTTTGCCGTTCACATCGCAAATAGTGGATTCGCCGGCTACTATATCTTCAAGGCCCTTATTGACCATACGAAAGCTCCCGACATTTGAATACAGTTATGGCCTTTATACACCAAATGACAACCCGCTTTCCCAATCCATAGCCTTATCTTCATCGTTAGGGAGCGGAGCTGATGTGTTGAAAACAAGCCACAAGGCACAAATTGAGGTGGCGCGAAAGCTGAAAAAGCGCCTCAGCCCAGCACTCACCAGCATCGGCGACGGTCAGCCCCTGCCTTATCTGGGCGTGCTCCTTGCAACGGCCCTGGCCAGCCGCGGCATCCTTCCCGCCTGCCTGAAGGGAAATCATCTTGGCACCCTTGTCGAAGATCTGTCCGAAAGAGCCTGGGGCCACGAAGAAGTCCGTCTGGATCAATCGAATTTCGCCAACACTTTAATGGACCTTTTACTGGACGTCCGCTTCAAGCCAGGTGAAATCAAGGCGATAGAGGAAGCGGTCTTAGACGTAATCAAAGACGATAGGCTCAAATCAGCCTGTCAAAGCGCTCTGTTCGTCAGCTGGGGCTACCAGGTCTTCATGGATAGCAGCCGATCCCCCAACACTTTGCGCTCCCCAGAGGACGAAACAAGCCTTGCCGCAGCCACACAGATGTTTACCCCTGAGTGGGTGTGCGACTTTCTGGTCGATGAATCTTGGGGATCCGATTGCCCTTCGCACACAATTATCGATCCTGCTTGCGGATCCGGTCATATTCTTGCCTCCGCCCTGAATAGATTTGCCAATCTCAAACAGGATGACCGTTTCGATAGACTGAAGCATTTTCTTTCCCACGGTCTTTACGGGTTGGACATCGACAGACAGATACTAAAAATCGCCGGCTTAGCCATCTATCTCAAGTGCCGAGATATCGCCGGTATTGGCGAGCTGCCTCTGCCCCATCTCTATCATTTTGCGCAGGAAAAACCGCAATCTGCTGATCTTATGAAGGGTAGTCTCTGGCTGGCCGTGCAGTCAAAACCACCCACATTGAAATTGCAGTCTGCCTGGTCGAACAGAGCAACAAGTTTCGGTGAACTGCCAGAGCAATTCTCGGCAGTGACCACCAATCCCCCCTATTTGAGCAGACGCCACATGCCCGCACATTTGCGGTCCTTTCTAAAAGAGAACTATCCAGCAGCACAAAACGATCTCTACGCCGCCTTTCTCCAACTCGGCACGAAGCTGACCGCCGAAAATGGCAACATGTCGTTCATTTGCCAGCAAAGCTTCCTTTCCATACAAAGATACTCGCAATTGAGAGATGAGCTATGGCAAGAACATGAGCTCAAGTCCGTCGTAATCCTTGGTCCAGGGTCCTTCGCTCTGAGAGGAGGCGAGAAAATCAACAACGCCATCGTCTCCTGGAGAAAAACAACCGAGGCGACCGACAACAGAGCCAATAAAGTCAAATGCTGGCGCATTCTTACCTCTCTAGAGAAAGGCGAAGCTGAAAGCCGCGGTTTGGCCCACTTACAGCCCACGAAAGTCAATGAATCAGAAGCATTTTTTCTGCGCAATGTGCTCTCTAATGCACCTTTGACTTTCTTTTGCCCATCGGCAGTGCGCCGCATTTTTTCCACCTATCCGGCTATGGAAAGTGCCGGTACCGGCATCGTGCTTACCAACGGCTTGTTTACGTGCAGCAACCGGAAGTTTGTCAGAAAACACAATGAGATTTCTGCCAAGGACCAACATCGCTACGTGCCATACGACAAGGGTGGCGGTTATAAGTGGTATCACACTACACCATATGTAGTGCTATGGGACGGAAACGGCCAGTTGATCAGAGATTACAGGCGGCAGCGCGGGCAGTCAACCAGCCTGCCCGGTGAGCAGTTCTACTTCCAGCGAGGTCTTACCTATTCTTACATCGGCACAAGAGGTTTCAAGGCCAGATTGCTCAGTCCGAATTGCGTGTTCGATATTGCCAGTTCAGCGCTGTTCAGTAGCCGGCTGGATTTGTTGTTTTTGCTGGGATTCCTCAACTCATCCTTGTGCCGCTTCATGTTAGGCATCCTCAATCCAACCATTAATTTTCAAATTGGCGATTTGAGACGGCTGCCCTTCAAAGAACCAAGCGAAGACTTGAGACAGGCAGTTTCAGTACTAGCCGAAAAGGCCGTAGAACTAGCCGAACGAGCAGATCGGCTCAACCCTCAGTCGCCTCAGTTCAACAAAAGCGACCTGCAAAATATGCTAAATTGTCCGTCGCAGAAACTGCAACCGGAAAGGCTGCACGAGAACATTCTTGCTTATCTATCGGATCTGAACAGCGCCGAGCATAAGATACAACGCGAGATCGATGAGAGATTCTTCGACATGTACGAATTAAGCAGAAGCGCGAAATCAGTTGTCCTTGACGATCCCTGGGTTTCGCGATCGAACCAGCCCATGATTCGCCTGCCTTCTAAGGAAGTCTTTCAAAGGGAGTTACTAAAATGGTGCTAGAGAGAATTTTTTCAAGTGCGCAATCGATCATTCTT
>QCWB01000225.1 GCA_013114715.1 Nitrososphaera sp. | reverse complement strand
CAAAATCCACATAACCGGACACCATTGCAAACACAAAGCCGTCTATTTGAAGCCTCAAGCAGTCTGCAAGCATTTTTTCAATAAAAACATCCGTCACTATCTGCGGGCTGGCTCCTGTCTCTTTTGCCCTAGATGATATCTTGGGGTCCACGTCTGTAACATTGACAAGGACCGTGACTTTTGCGCCGTTGTGTTTCAAGTAACGCAGCACCAAATCATAAAACAAAAGCATTCTTGCATGGCCAACGTGCAAGTCGTCGTAGACTGTTGACCCGCAAAGAAAAATCCTGACATTTTCTGGCAGTTTCTTGCGCCTGCCAGTCAGGGTGTCGTACATCAAATGGCTTCGGCCAGCTCTGGCTTTTCCTGGCTAATCATCTTTGATAGGCCGCGCATGTAGTTCTTAGCAAAAGTAGAGACCGGCTGCGAAGAATACCAGATGCAGCCTAGAACTTCGCAGTCATGGCAGGTCCTGGCAATATCCCATTGCGGTGCATCCCATATCTCGCCGACGTCTTTTTCAAGCAAATTATACGTATTTTCTGGGCTGTTGAATTTCCAGCAAGGAACCATGACTGTCCCGTTTCCGTTGACAAAGATGCTCTTCCAGACGCCACATTCATCAAACATGCCCCGTCCGTGATCCCTTATTTGCTGGAAATATTCTGCAGGTATCATCACCTGCGGGTCAGCCTTGGACTCTATATGCTCTAGGATGCTCTCGCAGACTCGAACCATGGTATGCCTGTCAGGCAAAAGCGAATAGTCAACATCGGACCGGTCCTCTACAAAGGTAAACGATACTGCGTTTGCTCCAAGTTGCTTTGCTCTTTCGAAATATGTCTTGTCTATGAACTCTTGCGTGTTGTATTTTGTAATTACGCTGTTGAAATAATGCGGCACTTTATGTTCGGTAAGAAGATTCAGGTTGTCCATGACGCGTCTGTAGATTTGCAAAGAGACGCCCCGGACCTTGCAGTAGGATTCTTCAAAGACAGAATCTATGCTGCAGGTGACAAACTGGATGTATTTTTTCAGTTCGTCCAGGTCTATTGTGTGCAACAAAGAGCAATTCGAGATCAAAGTCACTGGCATCTTGATATCGTGCAGGTATCTTACGAGCTCCATGAAATCCGGCCTGCTTGTCGGCTCGCCGCCTTCGACTATGGACCAGACGCAGTATTTTGAGACCTTGTCAAATACCATCTTCCATTGATCGGTGGTCAGGTCTTTTCTCTTGGCAAGCATTATCTGGCCTTCCTTGTCAGAGTCACCAAACGGGCACATCGGGCAGTAGAAGTTGCAGTAGTGAGTCAGGCTAAAGACCGCGATTACCGGCCTTCGCTTGCCAATGGCCCTGTTTGCAGACCATTTGCTTAGCAACTTTATAGTCCGGATGGTGTCGACCACTGCTCTGCTGACGACTCGGGCCTATTTTTGTATTGTGCAGGTGATGTACGTGATTAATGGCTATTTGTGTCTCTATCAGTAAGTAAATGCACGTAATTTTGACCAGCACTACTTCCTTCTTTCACTACTAAAGCATTAACTGCGAATATGGATAGTAGAGGAAAGTAGTAATTATCACCCTTTGGAATTTACAACATCTTGATGCGGTTTTGTCCGGAATGTAAGAAGGATACCGAAATTACAAGTGTAGAAAAAACTGGTGACGGACTAAGATACTATCTCAAATGCGGACATGGTGCTATTATTATTTCTACTAATGAAATAATATCAATTACAGAGAACATTATGCCGTGTTATGATTGGGAATTTGATTTCATGATTAGTGATGAATGTGAATTTAATGATGTCATAGGGATAAAAGACATCTGCCTTAAAGTGAAGGAAGGCGATAACGGTAGCAAGATTGTAAGTGGCTTCATAATAAGTGTCAAGGCTTCAACGGAAGAGGATGCATACACAAAAGCAACTGCCCAAGCAAAAAGACTCACAGATCTCATAGCTGTTTATAACGGAATATTCTTGCGGCATACCCTAAAGGGTTGTAGTAGGATTAATCCAGACCAAAGTAGAACTGTTACCGTGTCCCTATCTGCCAGCTTTCTTACAAGGCTCGACATTCCTCTTGACTTAACTAAGAATGAACTACCTTCTTTGATAAAGCACGGTAAAACAAAGAGTAGTACGGAACTTGCAGAACGCCTACATCATGCCAATCAAGGTTTTGAAGCTCAAAATAATGAATTGTATGAAATAATGATAAGAGAGTTTTTTTATGGTAATTGACGGCGTTTTCCCTGAAGATTCCAAGAAATACAGTTCCCTCAGAGATGCTTTAAGTCACCGGGGACAACTGAAGCTGCCAACACAACAAGGCTTAATCAATGGATTTGGAAAGAATTATTTTCGTCTTTTGCCAAATGGAGCCTTTGACCACAGTTCACCCCATAACATAAAGAATCTGAAGGTTCAAGCAACAAGGCTAAAGGAAATAGCGATGCACCATCTTCTCAAGAACCTGCTTTAGGGTTGTGTCGAATCATCAAGTTGCGCTGATGATTGATATTTAGA
>QCWB01000024.1 GCA_013114715.1 Nitrososphaera sp. | reverse complement strand
ATCGGGCAGAATATGGGGCGAGCTGGCACAGTCGCTGAAATCTGATACAATAGGTGATAGGGACCTCTTTATTGCCTGTATTGCCCTTTCCAACAAGCAGACGCTGATAACAAGAAACAAAAAGCACTTTGAAAGAGTATCTGGTCTACAGGTAGAAGGCTGGTAGAACCAACCTCTCAGGGCATTCGCGCTCTTGCAAACTATAAAGTGTTTTTGGATAGGTTTTTTCTTTTGACCGTGGGTTAATCTATCAAACCTTGCCCGGACGCTCAAAACCAAAGATTTCGCAACACCGCAATCCTAAAGGATTTTAAATGGCTTGTCGCGGTTTGGTAGGCAGTATTAAAGATGGTAAGCAACAGCCAACTGTTAGAGCTGGTAAAAAAGGCGCGTGAAGGCTCAGGCAAGCGCAATTTCAACCAGTCTGCAGAATTGACACTAGTTCTAAAGGATATAGACGTAAAGAAGGGTTTTAACCTTAATGAAGTGGTAGTCCTGCCGCACAAGCCTTCCAGGCTGCCGACCATATGCGTCATTGCATCCGGCGACATGGGCACGAGGGCCAAAAAGGCCGGCGTAGAGCGTGTGATGGAGCCAGAAGAGCTCGACAGGCTTGGAACCAACAAGCGCGAAGCACGCAAGGTTGTCAGAGCTCATGATTTCTTCCTTTCCGATACTGGCCAGATGGCCTCTGTAGGTCGTTCACTGGGACAGTTCCTTGGTCCAAAGGGCAAAATGCCAACCCCGCTTCCGTACGGGGCACCAGTAGAATCTATCGCTACTCGCTTCCGAGGCTCTGTCCGAGTCAAGAGCAAGAACCAGCTGAACGTGGCCACCAAGATAGGCGACGAAAAGCTTTCAGATGACCAGCTTGTGGAAAACGCAAGCGCAGTTATTGCAGCAGTAGAAAAGAAGCTTCCGCAGGGAGACAAGAACATCCGAAACGCAATGGTCAAGTTCTCCATGGGCAAGAACGCCAAGCTGTCTGCGCTAAAGAAGGAAGAGAAAGGAGATTAGGAAATGTCAACCCAAGTACTTCAGAGAAAAAGCTATCCAAAGAAAAAACGCGTGATGTACCAGGAGCTGCAAGAGCTTCCAAAGTCCTACAACGTCATTGCATTGTCAAAGATGACCAAGGTCCGCGCATCGCAGTTGATGCTGTTGCGCAAAAAATTCCGAAACGACATCAAGATAAGGATAATCAAGAACAAGGTCGCAATCCGGGCCTTTGAGAAGGTAAAGAACGTCGCGGGCATCGAAAGCCTGAGCAAGGAGCTTGAAGGCCAGTGCGCGTTAATGTTCACAAACATCAGCCCGTTCAAGCTAAACCTGATATTTGCACAAAACAAGATATTTCTGCCAGCAAAAGGCGGCGACATCGCAAGCACAGAGATAACCATACCTGCAGGCAATACGGGAATTATTCCAGGACCTGTCCTCTCAGAGTTCAAAATTGCCAACGTCCAGACAAAGATAGACGGCGGAACCATCTGGGTCAACAAGGACACCGTCGTTGCAAAGCCTGGCGACGTAATCTCGCAGCAGCTGGCGTCGCTCCTAAGCAAACTGAACATCAAGCCAATCGAGGCAGGCATCGCGGTCAACTTTGCCATTGCCGAAGGACTGATGTTCAAAGAGCAAGACCTCCGGCTTGACGTCCAAGCCTACAGAGACGAGCTTGTCCGGTCGTTCCAGCAAGCACTCACACTAGCTACAGAAGCCGGCTACATGGTTCCAGAAACAGTCAAGCCGTTGCTCGTAAAAGCACAGCAGCATGCAAAGTCCCTTGCAGCAGAGGCCGGCTATGTTACGCCGGAAACTGCAGACTTTGTTCTGCCACGGGCTCAGGCCAAGGCCCAGGCTGTCGCAAATGAGGCCAAGAAGAAGGGCTACACCGCCCAGTAATCTTTTTCCAGACATGCTAGACGGCACAATGGAATTTTGTGTCGTCATAGAATTTTTCAAGTCCACTAAAGACATCTGTTATTTCCAGTCCTTCCGCTCAATGACTTCAAAAGAATAGCCCATGGACTCATCAAGAATCCTTGTATTGAAAGTTGGAGGCAGCTAATCAACTCGCCGTCAGCATCGTTTCCAAATCAACAAGCTTGGATGTAGAATTGAGCATCCATAAAGCTGATGGCTGAAAATTTAATATAAAATTGAAAAGTTGAGAGAAAGATAGGAAAAGGGGAAAGACTTAACCGAACAGAGAAGACAATCCTTCGAGAGCTTCTTCTTCTTTCTTCTCGTCCTTCTTTTCTTCCTTGGCTGGAGCTGCGCCACCTGCTGGAGCTGCGGCTGCCGCTGGTGCAGCTGATGCAACTGCGACTGGAGCTGCCTTGAGGGCCTCTTCGATGTTTACTTCGCTAAGAGCCGCGACAAGGGCTTTTACTCTAACGTCATCAGGTGCAACACCCGTAGCCTTGACAACATTCTTTACATTATCTTCAGTGATGTTCTGCTTTAGTTTGTGCAAAAGTAAAGCAGCGTATACGTATTCCATTGTAGGTTGCAATCCGCCCAGCACCATATTTGAACCTAACGCCATGTCTCTGGTGATGCAAGCATCATTCTTGCTCTGGACATCTGCTTTCTGATAGAATCTTGGAGGGGCAAGCTTTGAACAATTCTGCTGCCTTAATGGATAATTCTGTAGTGGACCGGGTGGGATTCGAACCCACGACCACCTACGTATCCTCTGCCATTGCGGCATGCAAGGCAGGTATTCTACCGGACTAAACTACCGGCCCACGGAGAATAAAGCTTAGAACCTGATAATTTAAAAGTTATTATCAAGTCGTCTCTATTCTATAAACAACAACTTGGGTCCAGCAAGGAATTACAAATTTCGACTTTATCCGACACATCAACAGGAGCAGAAGTTGGTAGAAACGCTGGACGGTTGCAGATGGCTGTATAATCATTTTTTGAGTAAAGATTTATCGAAAGAAGATCTGCAATTCGCTTTAACAGAATTGAAAGAGCACAAGCCCTGGCTCCGGAATTATCACTCTAAGATGCTTCAAATGGTTATTCACAAGATCGATAGTGCTAGAAAAGCACTGACAACATTACGGAAGAAAGGTTACAAAACAGGTAAGTCATACTACTTGACTCATGAGAAGTACAACTCGTTTACATATAATCAGTCTGGCTTTAGAATACAAAGACACGGCAAGACTGATCTCCTGTGGTTGTCAAATATAGGATATATCGCAATTAGGTTACATCGACCAGTCAAGAACATCAAACAGATTACTATCTGCAGGCGGATAGACAAATGGTATGCATTTGTATGTTGCGAATTATCAAAACCAATATTCAAGTTTCTCAATCCCAACAAATCTATAGGAATAGATGTCGGCATCACAAAATTCATTCACGATTCTGATAATCTTGCAATAGAAAATCCCTTATTTCTCAATAAGATTGTGAAGCCGTTAAAGAGATCTTCCCGCAAGATGGCAAGGAGAAAGAAGGGCAGCCAAAATCACAAAAAAGCAAAGACGAGACTTCAGATATTGCATGAAAGGATAAGAAACAAACGTAATGATTTTCTGCATAAAATATCAAGCTACTATTCCAAACAATATGATGTAGTATTTCTGGAACGATTACATGTCTTGAACATGGTCAAGAACAGTTATCTCGCTAGGTACATTTTGGACTCAGGTTGGAGGAAATTTAAACAACTACTAGAATACAAGGCAAAGATGATAGTAGAGGTGGAACCAAAGAATACTACTATTAATTGTCATAGATGTGGGAATAAGGTTCCAAAGACACTTGCCATTCGTATTCATAAGTGCGATGTATGCGGATTGGCTATTGATAGAGATTACAATGCAAGCATGAATATACTGCAGGGAGGCTTGCTTTTACTACCGGTGGTGCGCCGGGAATTTACGCCTGTGGAGATCGAATGTCGGTCAAAGAAACAGGAAAATATCGGTTTTCCGATAGACTCACGTGTATTATTCAAGCCCTTCCAATAACCCGTCAGCCTTCATTTTTTCTGCGTGAGCAGAGATATATCGCCAGATTATGTCGGCCTTGTCAGACTGAAAATCCCAGGGGGCAACAAGAACTAGATCGTTGTCTCTTATCCACATCCTGCGCTTTATCTTGCCCCTTATCCTACATGTCCGAACTTTACCGTCGGTGCACTTTACGATGATATTGTCTCCGCCGACAAGCTTGATTACGCGGCCTAGCAGTTCTCCTTGCTGCGGCATGACCATTTCCTTTAGCTCTGATTCAGAAAGTACCTTTTTCTTGCCTATTTCAGATCCCAAGATAATTAATGCAAAACAGGTTAAAAGTTTGTCGTAAAGTTCACCACGATTAAATAACGCCATTTAATTTAGGGTAGACGGGCCGTTAGCTCAGCTTGGTGGAGCGTTCGACTGATAATCGAAAGGCCGAGGGTTCAAATCCCTTACGGCCCATTCTACCTGTAATATACAAATCTGTCCTTGAAGGAACAGATCAGAGTCCCTTTATACATCGGTAGCTTATACGATCTATACCACCAATAAAACAATTGATTGCTGGAAAGAGGCTGCTAATACCGATTATTGCGGCAGCTGTTATAGTTACAGCTCTAATATTCTCTCTGATGCCAAGTCGTTCTGTGGACATTGATACCGCGCAACCACGCGAAGAGAAGGAAAAATCCCCAAAGCTGCACGATGACACACTTGGGATAGAACTGGTGGCTGCAGGCTTGGAGTTTCCTACAAGCATGCGTTTTCTGGACGCCAACAATATTCTCGTTTTGCAAAAGGATGATGGAAAAGTTCTCCTTGTTTCAGATGGTAAACTCCATAACCAGCCAGTTTTGCAAGTTAGAGTAGCAAACGAAGCCGAACGCGGATTACTTGGAATAGCCATATGGAATAATGGCAGCAGTTCTAACAGTACTTCGGTATTTCTATATCTCACTGAAATCGTCGACGAATCATTAAGAAACAGGGCCTACAAATACAGCTACGATTGGAATGAAAAGATCCTTGCTAATCAGACACTAATTTTGGATCTTCCCGGCGAGCCGGGGCCGTTCCATAATGGCGGCAAGATCGCCATAGGCCCCTACGACGGCTACCTGTACGCCGTCATCGGGGACGTGAACGCAGGCGGAGGAATACTTGATAATGAAATTTCAGGCAGAGATCTGGATGATAAATCCGTAATATTGCGTGTGGACAAAGAAACCGGCTTAGCTGTTGAAAGTAATCCCTTTTATCATGGTAAGATGGAAAAGCTAAAGCGATATTACGCATACGGCATTCGCAATAGCTTTGGAATGGATTTCGATCCTATTTCGCACAACGTGTGGATAACAGAAAACGGACCAGAGACATACGATGAAATAAACATTATCAGACCGGGCTTTAACAGCGGCTGGCATAAGGTCATCGGCCCAATTTCAAGAAACAACGTTACGATGGACGAGCTTGTCCTCTTTGATGGTGCAAAATACGAAGACCCTGTTTTTAGCTGGTATGCCACTATAGGTGTCACCGATATCGAATTCTTTGATTCAAAAAAACTTGGGGAAAAATATGAAAATAATATTTTTGTTGGAGATATCAACAATGGAAACCTGTATTTCTTTGAGGTAAACCCGGAAAGGACCGGACTTGTATTTCGTGATTCAAGATTGTCTGATCTAGTAGCAGACCAAGTTCAGAGTAATGAACCGCGCGAAATCTCTTCAATACTCCTTGGCGAAGGTTTTGAAAGGATCACTGACATCGAGACAGGTCCCGATGGCTTTTTGTATATACTGACATACGAGGATGGCAAGATTTACAGAATAGTAAATAACAAAGGTTAGAATTGCATGCATAGGAAACATAACCTTCAATATTCTGTAGCAAATACGAAACATAATTTTATGCAAGCATAGTGTCAAGATAATCTTTCAATACTTCATTCTGTTCGTATATTGATGGATACTGCATATCTTGGAGAACCTTTTGACCTTGCTGATCATCAGCTATCCATTTTACCAAGTCGATTATTGCTACAGCTTTGTTATCAGCGTCTATTGTTTCTCTATCGACTACATCATCTTTTTCAAATGCTGCGTAATAGAATCCAACTATTGGATAAGAGCCATTTCCAAGCTGTCCAATAGATGTTGCAGGTGGTAGCAGCCTTGAGCGCATTTCAGACATAATGCCACTCCAATCGTTATTGACTTCTGGCCTTTCAATTAGGGTTCCATTTTGAATTGCTTTGTCTATAGAATCAATCGAAGGAGAAATGTATTCACCATCCGAATTTTGAAGAGCTGCATATGTCATTTTGGTTTGAATTGCATAAGAAAAGTCAACGTATCCTATGGAATATGGTGTTTGCCGCACTATCGTAGAAAGGTTATCTGCCGAATCTCCGACAAGGCTTCCCTCCGGCCAGTTAATAGTTTGGTTGGAAACAAAAAGATATCTGTCAAGCAAATCCGAAGCACTTCCGGCCTTTCCTTCATGCACAATGGTTATCTTTTCGTTTGGCAGGTTCATGCCAGGATTCAATGTCTTAATTTTTGGATCGTCCCAGTACGTGATATTGCCGCCTAATATTGCAGCAAGTGTTGGCGCGTCAAGTCTCAATCCTGATGGTATGTCTGGAAAGCCTGGTATATTGTAGACTAGTGCTATAGCTTGGGGGCTGACTGGCAAAAATGGGGATTTGAAATACGTGAAATTCTCGCTTGCAGATACGACTCTCCCGGTTATTGCAAGGTCTGCCGAATTGTGCGCAAGAAAGTCAGATATATTGGAATACATAGATACGTTATCTACTTCATTGGAATAATTCACTTTGACAATACCAAGATTTTCATTGTTGTACTCAGCTGTCCATTTTTCAACAAAAGGAAAAGCGGAAGGCGATGAAATAACGTTAATGACGGTCTTGGGTTTATCGCTTACAGGCGCTGTTCCTGTTTCATTTCTGATGGGAACATTGTCTGTAGTATTGCCCGTGCCAGTTGTATTATTGGGGACATTGCCATCCGGCATCTGATCTATCCTAGGAGAAAATGTAATTGTAATAGCAGCTAATGCAGCAACAGCTGCAATAGCGGAAGCCAGGGCGATCTTCCCTTTGCTATTCATAAAGTACCGGACACAAGTTAAATTATTAACAACTTCGGTTTTTCAAAATGCCTGCATGCTACTGTTATTTTGCTTTCCGCATGTCCCTAATTGTCAAATAATACAGCACAGATGCTGCAGTCAAAAGTACGGGATACCACCATACGACACCATAAAAAGATAGGTGAAGAGGCGTCATCACGTCCTTGGGCCATTCTGCAAAAAGTATAAAGTAGAACATGTCTTCGAGCCAAATAAAATTCAGGATGTTTCCTGTTCCCCAGAAGAGGGCCTGCTTCTTGGCTGAATTATTGGATGAGAAAAAAAATATTTCAAAAAATGGGTTAAAACAAATGAGACCAGCCAGCAAGAGCATCAATATATGGTAGAAATATAACTGGCCTATCAAATGCAAGTTCAGCGGATACACAAGGATGCTTATTCCCAGCGGGCTCGTAAGCAGGGTATGCTCTATCACTCCGTAAACCATGGCAAAAATCAAAGTTGAAACTGCCGAGGTTAGGTTTACAGGTCTCATGATGAGCCGTCTGCCAAATATGTCCATGTTGAACATGTTTTTCAAACCCTATGTGATTTTCTTACGGTATCATTGCTTTTATCTTCAATGCAAAAAAGCAATTGTCGCCGCTGTACTGAACTCTAAAAAGGATCGCATGAAAATAACTATACAATAGAAGCATTTTTTATAAACTGATTCTTTGTCGTCAAATTACAAAGCAATTATAGACTAGATTTGGAACTTTTGTTTCTGCCATAGCGTTCCAGTAATCTCGGTGTAAATGTACAACATCCTCAAAATCCATACCATACAGGATTTTAGTTCATCTGAATGGCAATAATAGAACCTGGATTAACATGTTATAGTCAAATGGAACCATCTATCCATAGGTTCCCTTAATTTCTCGATACGAGAAATAAATTAAAAGATGCAAATTGAATATCCTTTAGTCGACAGTCCCATCATTGCCATAGCCACATTTTTCTGGCTATCTTATTTTCCAGTTGCCCTCGTCTCGTTTTACAGAATTCTCAGGAACAGAAAGGTATTTGTTGAAAAGCGCTTACACCGTGCACACAACGATATCGTCTTAATCTTTCAGATAACGACTCGTTCGGCCACAAAAACGCCGGTTGTAAAACGCGGGATATTGTCAATAATAAACGCAGCACACAAAATTAATTTCTATAACTATCAGATCTCTGTTGTTACGGATGATCCGCAGGATATCAGAACGCTAAAGGAGCTCAAATGCGAAGTAGTCGTAGTCGACAAAGAATTCAGTACAAATGCAATAAAAAAGGGAAGGGCTCTCCAGTATGAAGTAGAGCATCGACGACATACAGGCAAGAACACTTCAAAATACTGGATATTTCACATGGACGATGAAAGCTATGTGACGACCCAAACCATACTTGCCTTGTTAAAGTCAATAAGAGAGGGAAAAGAGGTTGCTTACGAGGGGCCAATCTTTTATCCGCTTAAATTTGAAGCGGCAAGCAGGCTGACGGCGATAGCCGAGTCAATCCGGCCGTTTGCATGCTACGACTGCGTTTCCCAGATGACAAACCCGCCTCCACTTCACATGCATGGAAGCAACCTGCTTGTTAGATCAGACGTCGAAGACAAGATAGGATGGAAATTTGGGCCAACTCTAGCAGAAGATCAGATGTTCGGGTTCAAAATCTACAAACAATATGGACCGGGATCAATGGGCTGGCACGGCGGTATCCTTCTGGAGCAACCGCCCCTCAATATCAGAGATCATTTTTTCCAGAGACGTAGGTGGGTCCTTGGTACACTACAGAACCTTCCGAAATTCCCTCTATGGCACAAAATCAAGCTTCTGTACAAGTCTCTGACATACTTTCTTGGCTTTGCTTCTGCAGTATCTTCTATAGTTCTCATGATATACAATTACGTTCCAACGTTATTTTTGTCGCCTGACTATGCCACTATATACAACCTCCTTATTCCTGATAATTTAAGAAGCTTCTCTTTTGATTCACTTCCACAATTAATGGCGAGCATCGATCCAGTCGGAGTCGGTCTTGAATCGGTCTTGCTCTTTACTTCGTTGGTATGGATCTCATCATACCAACTGGGACTCTTTTTGAACTTGAAATACTCAAAAATAGGCTGGAAGAAAAGGCTGATGCTTCATTTGCAAACCCTGCTACTCTCTCCTGTAATAGGGCTAATTGAAACCTTCCCGGCATTCTGGGCCACACTGGAATATAGTTTCAAGAAAAAAAATGCAGCAGGAAAGATGCCAGTTTACGACTTTCATGTCATTAGTAAATAACAGCCATGGTGCTTCCTGACATTATGCTAGCAATGGTTCAGACAGAACAAGAGCATCGAATCGCAGGTTCAAATCCCTTACGGCCCATTTGTCAATATCATCATAAGTAGATACATCCAACGCGTGTATGAGCTATTTGCCGGCTTAATTAGTCAGGTTTTTAACATACCTTACACGTCAACTGTTTAGTATGAGTGGTGACGCACCCAAGAAACAATCGCTGATGGACGAATTCATCGGCTTTCTAAAGACATTTGGCGTCATCGGGCTTGCCATAGCCTTCGTAATAGGTGCGGCAGCATCAAAACTGGTGACTGCCTTTGTAACCGACATAATCAATCCAATAGTAGGTCTGGCTTTACCGTCTGGTGACCTAAAGACTCTGTCGTATAATGTAACTAATTCAGCCACTGGAGTATCATCAGAATTCAAGTACGGAGACCTGATATCGAACATCATCGACTTCCTAATCATTGCCTTCGTAGTATTTCTGATGTACAAGATACTGTCAAGGTACAAGGCATTTGGAGTCGAGGACAAGACAAAGAAGTAACTACGCCGGCCGCGGCACGAACTGGCCGTGGCCTAGCAATCCCTTTTCTACCTGCCCGTCTTCCATGACCACTTTTCCCCTGACCATTGTAATGACTGGCCAGCCCTTTAGCTTCCAGCCGTCGTAAATGGTATAATCGGAATACGATTGCAAGAGTTCCGGCGTCACCTTCTTCTCCAATTCCAGGTCAACTATCGTCAGGTCTGCATCAGAGCCCTTCTGTATGGTCCCTTTCTTTGGATACATACCAAAAATCTTGGCAGTGTTGTAGCTGGTCACTTCTGCAACCCTTTCTACGCTAATTCGGTCTTGGTTGACGCCTTCGCTTAGCAGGACTGGAATCATCGTTGCAATTCCTGGGAATCCTGCCAGAGACGACCACAAATCCTTGCCGATTTTCTTGTCCAGCCTGTTTGCAACATGGTCTGTTCCAATGGTGTCAATTATCCCGTTCCGAAGGGCCGACCAGGTACTCTGAACGTCGCTTTTTGACCTTAGCGGCGGGACAACCTTGCCCTTCATATCGTCAAAATCAGTGGTGTGGGTAAGGTACTGCGGGCAGGTTTCAATGTAGTAATTAGCCTTGCCCTTCTCCTTCTCAGCCAGTATCGCATCCAACGCTCTGGCAGAACCAATGTGAACGAAATACAGGCTTGATCCATGCTTTCTCCCTATCTCTGAAACCTTGGCAATGCTCTCTGCCTCCGATTCTGTCGGCCTGCATTCAGACCATGCCTTTAGGTTGTTCTTGCCCGCATCTTTTGCCTTTCTGATGTGCTCAGAGCAGACAAACGGGTTTTCTGCGTGTACAAGTATTGTGGAATTGGCTTTTGATCCGGCCTCAATTATCGATGACAGCAAGACGTCGTTCATATCGACTTCGCCATCCTGGATCTCGTGCGTTCCGGGGTCAAGATCCATGTAGATGCGGTTCAGGTCAGCCCCCAGATTCATGTAGATTTTCAGCGAAGCAATTCCAGCGTCATGAAGATACTGTATGTCCTTTACCTGCTGCGGCTTTAGAATAGAAGCATGAATAGAATAATCTATGTAATGGTTTTTTTTGCTTGCCTCAAGATGCTTTGTTATGTTCCGGTAGCTGTCGTCGTACATGCGCAGCATCCGCATCATGGTTGTAACACCGCCTACAGCTGCAGAGCGTGATTCAGTTCCGGCAGCTTCTTCTATCGGAGCAAAAACCCCATAATGAACATGCGGGTCAATTGCCCCAGGCAGAACATACTTGCCGCTGGCATCTATCGTCCTTGAAGCGCTAACACTGCCAATTGATTTGGCAATCGATTTTATCTTGCCGTCTTCAACCAGTATGTTTGCCTCGGTAACGCCCATCTTTGGAATAACTACTGAAGCGTTTGTAATCAGAATGTCACAGGAATTCTGCATCTATTGCCTAGCGCGGAATCCTACGTTTATCTTTTTGTCGTTATCTTACAGTCACGGACTTTGCCAAGTTACGCGGATAGTCCGGGTCAATGTTCTTGCCTACTGCAAGGTAGTATGCCAGGAACTGCAGCGGTATTACCTCGACTATGGGGTAGAAAGCCTCTTCGGAAAGCGCCGGTATCGGGATCCAGTAATCGTACACATCCTCCTTCTGGTCTGAAAGACCTACTACAGTAGCACCTCTAGCCTTTATCTCGTGAGCGTTAGAAATGGTGTCATTGAAGGTTGTGTCATGCGGGTTTAGTATCATCACTATCGTGTTCTTTTCCATCAGAGCAAGCGGGCCATGCTTTAATTCGCCGGCTGCGATTCCCTCCGCATGCACGTAGGCAAGCTCTTTTACTTTCAGCGCGCCTTCCAGGGCAATCGGGTAATGCAAGGACCTGCCAAGAAGGTAAAGATCCTTGTTGTTCTTTAGCTCCTGTGCAAGTTTCTCTATCGTAGACTTGTTTGATAGAACGCTGTCTACGGCATGAATCAGCTTTTCCTTGTCCAGGCCAAGCTTGCCTCTGCACAGTCTGTCTGCCAGGGCGTAGATTATGATAAGCTGCGCGGTAAAGCTCTTTGTTGCGGCGACGCCTATCTCTGGGCCGCTGTTTGTTCCCAAAAATGCGTCGCTCATCCTTGCCAGAGAAGACGTAGTAACGTTTACTATTGACAGCACCTTTACTCCCTGGCTCTTTGCCAGCCTTACGGAATCAAGGACGTCTGCTGTCTCTCCGCTCTGGGAGATGGCGATAACCACTGAATCCTCGTCTAGAAATGACAGGACGTATTTTGACTCGCTTGACATCACGGCCTCTACTCTCATCTTGGCATACATTCCAAAGACGTGCTTTGCTACAAGAGCTGAATGGTAGCTGGTTCCGCTGCCAACGATATACACGTTCTTTGCAGCCCTTAGTATCCTCAGGAATTTTTTCATCCTGGCTTCTTCTTGGTTGTAGGCCTTTACGATGCTCAGTTTCTGCTCGTCTATTTCCTTTAATGTGTGGTGGGCATATTTTCCCTTGTCGATATCGCCCAGCTCCCAGGCCACCTGGGTTATTGGGCGGTCAACCGGCTTGCCGTTAAAGTCGAATATCTGGATCTTGTCATCGTTTACAATGGTGATGTCACCGTTGTCCAGAAAGATTGCCTTGTCTGTATGTTCCAGAAACCCAAGGACATCGCTTGACACAAAGTATCCGTCCTTTGCCACGCCAACAATGAGGGGCTCTTCGTATCTTACTCCGCCTATTGTCCCGTCATCAAAGACAGCTACAAAGGCATATGCACCCTGCAGCCTTTTGCAGGTCTTCATCAAAGCCTGCTTGATGTTCTTTGTCTCATTAAAGTACAAATTAAGCAAATGTGCTATTACCTCGCTGTCCGTCTCGCTGGCGAAAATATAGCCTGTCTTTATCAGCTCTGATTTCAGTTCTTTGTAATTTTCAATAATGCCGTTATGGACTACTGCAATCTTGTTGTCCCCAGCCGCATGCGGATGGGCGTTCTTGTCGGTAACGCCGCCATGAGTTGCCCATCTTGTATGGCCTATTCCGATATTGCCCAGCATATGAGACATGTCAAGTTTCTTGTTAACTTCTGCAACCTTGCCGGTTCCTTTGCGAACCAGCATCTTTCCTTCATCAATAGTGGCTACTCCTACGCTATCATAACCGCGATACTCCATGCGTTTTAAGCTATTAACTAGAATGGGAGCGGCAAAATTCTTCCCTTTATACCCAATTATGGAACACATTCTCTTCTATTCTCTCCTTATTTCAATCCCAGTATTTAAGACTGATCTATATCCCGACCATAATAGCATTGCGTATACGAATAACCTACTCCTATATACCCCTCTATAAAATCTCAATGCTAAATCCTTGAAATTTAGATAGTATTTTGTAGAAGTATTCCAATGTGAATTGTAAATTATTCATTTACAAATTTAGAGGTCCATAGTATATCGTTAAAGCTTGGCCATTCTTACAATCCGTGGACAGGGCTGCCGGTTGGCGACTTGATGCCAAATTTTATTCTTTGAACTAAATTCACGACCGAGTTATCGCCATCCGACAAGCTCGAATGCCCCTTTCTTTCTAGCTCAGCCAAGCGCCAGAACAGTTTCAACATTATTTCCTGCAATGTCTTTATCTTGTCTTCAGAAACGTCCCCGGAATCCTTGCTAATGGCGCTGGGTCTGTTGTTGTAACTCTGGCTGACCTGCATAAATGTCTCTAGCCGCTTTTCAGGATCGGATATCAGAAAGGAAGTCAATTCCGCAAGCTTTCCGCCGCGATAATCAACTTCGTTGCTCTCCATTATCATCGCATCCATTGCAGCGCAAAGAAGAGTGTATCTGCTTTCTGCGTTTCTTGCAGCAATTGCGGATCCAAACATCCTTGCTGCGGTCCTTAGCCGGCGAAGCATCTCGCTGCCTTTCTCGTTAAATATTCTGTTCAAAGTGGATATTCTTTCATCATTTGCAGAAGAATACAGCCTAGAGCTGGATA
>QCWB01000224.1 GCA_013114715.1 Nitrososphaera sp. | reverse complement strand
GACAGAACAGTACTTGTTGCAAACACTAGCAACATGCCAGTAGCTGCAAGAGAAGCAAGCATCTACACCGGCGTTACAATTGCAGAATATTATCGGGACATGGGCAAAGACGTGGTCCTAGTAGCAGATTCCACATCAAGATGGGCAGAAGCACTCCGTGAAATGAGTGGAAGACTAGAAGAAATGCCTGCAGAAGAAGGTTATCCATCATACTTGGCATCAAGATTAGCAGAATTTTATGAAAGAGCAGGACGTGTCAGAGCACAAGGATCACCAGACAGGGACGGCTCTGTAACACTAATTGGCGCAGTTTCTCCATCAGGTGGAGACTTTACTGAACCAGTCACCACCCATACAATGAGATTCATCAAGACCTTCTGGGCACTCGATGCCAAATTAGCATACTCACGTCACTATCCGTCAATTAACTGGATGAACAGCTATTCCGGATATCTGGCAGACATTGGAAAATGGTGGGGTGACAACGTATCAAAGGACTGGTTTGAGCTGAGAAAAGAGGCATATGGAATCCTACAGAGAGAAGACACACTAAAAGAAATTGTCAGACTGTTAGGCCCTGAAGCACTGCCAGACGAGGAAAAGCTAATCTTGGAAGTTGCAAGAATGATCAAAATCGGAATCTTGCAACAAAACTCTTTTGATGATGTTGATACCTATTGCAGCCCACAAAAACAATTCAAACTACTAACATTATTGGTTGACTTTTACAGAAAAGGCCAAGCCGCACTACGAGAGGGCGCATCACTTGCAGACATTAGAGCAATGCCAGTAATTGCAACATTGCTCAAAGCAAGAATGGAAGTCAAAGAAGAAGAACTCGCAAAGCTTGATGCACTAACTGGCACAATAGAATCAGAATTCAAAAAAATATCTGGAGCTAAGATCACAGCATGAGCTCACAAGGCGGAGTCCAGTATTCCAAAATTGCGGAAATCAAAGGACCACTTGTAATTGTTGATGGCGTAGAAAGCGTTGCATTTGATGAGCTAGTTGAAATTCAAACAACTGATGGACAAAGAAGACTAGGCAAAGTCCTCGAAGTAGGAAACGGAAAAGCAATTGTACAAGTATTCGAGGGAACAACCGGACTATCAATATCTGGAACCAGCGCAAAATTTGCAGGCAAAGTCATGGAAATGCCAGTCTCTGAGCAGGTCCTAGGCAGAGTCTTTGATGGCTTGGGCAGACCAATTGATGGACTACCAGATCCAATTGCAGAAAAATTCATCGACATTAATGGTGAGCCAATGAATCCTGAACAAAGAGAATATCCAAGAGATTTCATTCAAACGGGAGTTTCCGTCATTGATGGAATGTTAACACTAGTCAGAGGCCAAAAGCTTCCAATCTTTTCCGGCTCTGGTATGTCACACAACATTCTGGCAGCACAAATTGCAAGACAGGCAGCAGTGGTTGGAACATCTGATGAATTTGCAGTAGTCTTTGCAGCAATCGGTGTGCAGTTCTCAGAGGCAGAATATTTCAAGCGAAGCCTCGAAGAGTCTGGTGCGCTAAAACGAAGCGTTCTATTTTTGAATCTGGCAGACGATCCTGCAATTGAGAGAATCATCACACCGAGAGTAGCGCTGACCGTTGCTGAATACTTGGCATATGATCTTGGAATGCACGTACTGGTTATTCTAACCGACATGACAAACTATGCAGAGGCACTAAGAGAAATTAGTGCAGCAAGAGAAGAAGTACCTGGAAGAAAAGGCTACCCTGGATACCTGTACACTGATCTTTCCACAATATATGAGCGAGCAGGAAGACTGCGAGACAAAAAGGGAAGCGTAACTCAGATGCCAATTCTAACTATGCCATCCGACGATATCACTCATCCAATTCCAGACCTTACCGGATACATCACAGAAGGCCAAATCGTGCTAGGACGTGACCTCTTCAGACAAGGAGTATATCCACCAGTCAACATCCTGATGAGCTTGTCTCGAATCATGAAGGATGGAATTGGCGAGGGAAGAACAAGAGCAGACCACCAAGAAATCTCTAATCAAAATTATGATGCATATTCTCGTGCACAAGAGGTGCGAGCACTGGCAGGAATTGTAGGCAAGGCAGGCCTTACTGGTGTGGACTTGAAATACCTCGAAGTAGGTGATGGATTTGAAAAAGAGTTTTTGACTCAGGGTGTTGATGAAAACCGAACCATCGAAGAAACACTAGGGCTACAATGGAAGGTAGTCTCACTATTGCCAAAGAACGAGCTAACCAAGGTAAAAGACAAGTTCATTGATCAATACTACAAGGAACAATAGCTAAAATGTCGTTTGGACAAAATGTTGCAGCAACAAAAATCGAGCTGCTCAAGTACAAGCGTTCAAGTCAAGTTGCAACAATGGTTCAAAAAATTCTTGATGACAAAAGAAAGGTACTGCTAAAAAACATTGAAGAAATGATCACCGAAGCAAACAAGGCCCGCGGTGGAATCTGGGAGCCACTACAAGACGTCTACAAATCAGTAAACGACGCATGTCTATCTCTAGGCACTGCAACAGTAGATTCGG
>QCWB01000223.1 GCA_013114715.1 Nitrososphaera sp. | reverse complement strand
GCCATGGAGTCAAGGCCGTCCGCAAACAGGGTCAGGCTTCCTGTGTATACCGATATTGTGACCTCAGCTATGCCTATTCCGAATAACGTCCAGACTGAAAGCCACGCAGCGCGGCGGGCTTCTGCGAATACTTTTGATTTGTCCAAAGACTTGTAATTGGATATTTGGAAAAGCACTATTTGTACGTGTGCCGGAATAATTAGCGCATTATGTGCAGATTCGGCTAGTCTATGTACCTGATTATCTTTGTCTCGTCTCGGAGCTTCAGCTGGTTTATTTCATGCAGATCCGAGATGTCGTTCATCTTCATCAGGTTTGACGTAACGGTGTACAGCACGTCGCCGATGTAAAATGATCTGCTTGCCATGGAATAGTCATATCCGGTCGAATTGGAGTGAACTATCTTTCCCTTCAGTGCAAATCCGCTGTCCGTGCTTATCCCATACACGTAGAATCCGCGCCACACGTTCGGCTCCACGTACGGCCTGTTGGAATCATACACCATTTGGTTATGCTCCCAGATTGGAATGGAGAAGATGTTCTTTTCCCTGTCAAATAGCAGCGCCTTGTGATCGTACAGCACGTCGGATTCTGTTCCCTGTTTTCCTATGGTCTCCACGTCAAGTTCCACCGGATTTGCCACATTTGTCACATCAAACAGTGCGATCTTGACTCCCAGTACCTCGGTTCCCCCGTACTGGTTTTCCTTTGTTTCTTTGCCGATTCCGATTACGTGGTTTTCGTCATACGGATGCAGATAATTGGAATATCCTGGAATCTTTAGCGCCCCAAGCACCTTTGGGGTGTCTGCTGACATGTCAATTACAAAGAACGGATCAATTCTCTTGAATGTGACCATATACAGCCTGTCTCCCATGAATCTGGTGGAATAGATCGACTCGTCTGGGGCGATCTTCTCGAGGCTGCCTACGACATTCATGCCCCGATCCAGCACGTACACGTTGTTGTACAGTACCGGCTTGTACGCATAGTATTCCATAGTCGTGGCGATTCTAAAGCGGTCCCCTGACTCGTCCATTGAAAACTGGTTGAGCAATCTGCCGGGCACCTCGGCCTTTGCCACATATTTCAAAGAAATGCCATCCATTGCTATTTTGTGCACCACGGTCTTGAGCGTCTGCTGCTGGACTTTGTCGTCGTATTTGGAGATGGCGTCCTGAATTTCTTCAAAAAGCGCGGATTTTTCTGACTGGGACATCCTGTTGTACACATCTTGGAGCAGATCAGATACCCTGTTCCACTTTTCCTGCTCTGGGATTGTGCTGTCTTGTGTGATGGTCGTTATCTTTTGCTGCACGTCGGACGGCAGGACCGGCAGTATCGCATCAAAAAATCTGTTCTTTTCCTGTGCCTGGTAATAGTTGTACGGGAGATTTTTCTGGTAAGTGATGTAGATATTGCTTTCAGAGACGTAAAGGGTTCCAGAGCCGCTCATGAGGAAGGTCTCTGCGCTGATCTTGTCCTCAAAGATGCCAAATGCGGTAACAGTGTTAAAGTTGTAGTATTGCTCCGGGTTGTCAAAGTAAAACACATCCGGTCTGACTATTACATCTGATGCCTCGCGGATCAGCGGGATTATTGGTCTTGGGTAGTTGACTTCGTTTACTGTGACAAGGTAGACGTTGTCGCCAATCATCCTTGCGCCGTTATAGTAGCCGTTTATTGAATAATCCTTGACTATACGCGGGTTTTCCTTGTCAGATACGTCCAGAATGACTGCGTGCGATAGTGCAGAATACGCCTTTGACGGCGCAAATCCGTACTCTGGAATGTAGTCGGTTTCAGAGTGATCCTGATAGAATATGACCAGTCGGTCCTTGTTCAGAAAGATGTTCTGCAGGGACTGTCCCTGAGGAATATCAAGCCCGATTTTGAGTATTATCTTGGCCGACTCTGCAGGATGCGCCTCAATTATTGTGAGTTTGTCCCCAGATACAATGTAGGCGTATTTGTCATCGTTCTTTAGAAAGTCAGGCTCGTCAACATTTTCAACCTGGACATTTGTAGTGGAGTACTCTTCATCCTTGGCAGGAGAAGGCTCCATGGGCGGTGCCGGAGCTGGTGCGGAATCTTCTTCCATTACCTCCCGGCCGGAGGTCCACTGCGCGTCAACTCTTACAAACGGCTCCCTTATCCCCCCGTGTGTCGGGTAAGCATAGTTTGAAGACTGCGCACTTGCGACAAATTCCTCAATCTCGTCATATGAAGAGAACTTTTTCATATTTTGAGAGTCAGAAAGTGTGACTAGTTCTGGCTCTTCAAATTCTTGTGGCGGAGCTGTATAGGGAACAGGAGGTGGATTTGGCGGCATTAATGATACAAACACTCCAAAAGAGCCCGCGATCGAAATTGCTGCCACTATGCCAACCAGTAATTTCGTATTCAACATAAGACACCCCGGAAAATTGCAGTTAAGGTTTGCGCAGCGATCATCTGATCATTCAGTAGTCAAAAAACTATAAGAGGTTTGATTAAACTGCGATTAAACCAATACAGACTTGCAGTAATTCAGCTTTGTTCGTTGCAGA
>QCWB01000222.1 GCA_013114715.1 Nitrososphaera sp. | reverse complement strand
CGTTTATCTTTTCTCGTGAAGCAAACAGGCCACAGCTCTTGCAAATAAAGTTCTTACTATTAAGGTCAAACTTTAACTCGCCGCCACATTCCGGACAGTAGCTTACCAACAGTAAACGCTGTCCCTTTCACAAATAAAAGTTTTGGGCCGATTAACCCCCATGATAAAATTTACGAAGGGCCATGGAAAACCTTGCTTTTTCAGACAGACCAATGACCCCTCTCCCCTCAGTATCGGCTACCTTATTAGACAAATCATGAAGGTCGACGCATGGTACAAGTCCTGAGGTATCACTGTTCAAGTTGCAACGCATTGCTAAAGGAATGTGAATCTCTGGTTGATATAGGCCATGTCTTGGAAGAATGCCCTTCCTGCGGCCATCTTTTATCAAATAATCTAACCCTATGCGAGCCAGAACTCGCATCCAAAGTCGTACCTCCTTTTCAGACAGCTGATACCATGAAGGGGTTTACCTTTGACATAAAGGAATTGGACGGTTTCTTTTACGGATTCGGGGCAGAAGACACCCTGTGCATTACAGGTAAGAAATCAAACTTGATTTCTGCAAGGCTATGTGTACGTTCATTGCTTCCCAAAAGGCAAGGAGGGCTAGAATCATCAGTACTTTTCATAGACGCTGGAAACAATTCTGATGTCTATCAATGCGTTAGTTTTGCTCGTCAGTACGGCATTGCAATAAACAGGATACTTGATGGAATCATTGTAAGCAGACTTTTTACAATTCATCAGCTTGCACATCTGGTTGTTCATGAACTGCCATCAGCTATTCGGCATTTTGGCACAAAATTGGTCGTTATCTCTGGTCTTCTTGCCATGTTTATTCAAGACCCACAGGTGAATCAAAAGGAGGCTGTAAAGATACTAGACGAGATAATGCAAACCATAGATAAGATTTCCAAGACAAGCTTTGTAATTATTACTGTAGATGAACCTTCAACGATCTATAACAAGATTCTAACAAGATTTGATAATAGGCTAGAACTGACTCTAACTGGAAATCGCATAGAGGTAAACGCCTATTGTCACAACAGGTTCGAAGCATTTTCTATTCCAGAACGGGACCTGCACTTGATTCCTACAAGGTGATCCGGATGGGTCGCACAATACCGTCTTTTCGCCTTGCTCAAATGCAGGAAGAAACTGAATGGAAGGTCTTTAGAAACGCCCTTGATAAATCAGACAGAAAAGAGTTTGACGAAATGTTTGCCACCTCTAGACTTTACATTTCTGCATGCTCTTATGCCACGAAACCAGTAAGAATACAGCCAATCTTTATGGCAATTCTATTTCATCATTACAAGCAGCTTGCAGAAGTCAGTAAAAGAATGGAGGCGATATCTAACGAGCCTATTTCCAGATAAAGACATTCTAATAAAGGAAATAGAATCCTGGAGAGGATTTGCCGACAGTCTGAGGATAGAAGACCAAAAGCTCTTCAAGCAGATGCTTGACGACTGCCAGAGATATGCTTCCGCAGTCAATGCCAAAGGAGAGCCTTTTCCGGCAGAAGCGCTGCTTATGGCCTTGATATTTCAGCAGCAAAAGATGATTCACTGGCTGACAAGACAGATAAACATGCTTGAGGGAAGATAATGACAGTTAGCGGATGGTTATTTGATGTCTACCCTTCTGCAGACAAGATGGTACTCTGGGTCAAACAAAAAAACGGCCAAGCAATTAGACTTGAAGACAATTGGACTCATTCAATTTTCTTGGCAGTAAATGACCAGTCTGATTTTGCACAGGTATTGCAAAAGGAGGAAATCATGGCATACGTCAAGAGCCACGAATTTGTTGAAAAGCGTGAGAAACTTACTGATATCGCAAACTCCAAGGTTCTCAAGCTCACGTTGCATGATTCCACAAAGGCCCTGAAACTGGCAAGGATGATAGAATCGCTTGGCAGATTTGGAAGGTTTAGGCTCTACAACGTAGACATTTCTCCAGAGCAGACATATTTCTATGAACACGACCTCTTTTCGCTGGCATACTGCCATGTCGCAAGCAAATCAAGCCTAGATTGGCAGGTCAATGACAAGGTAGAATCTGTAGACTATGCTGTACCTGATTTTAGAAATATGCAATTTGATATCAAAGTACGAAAGGAAGACAAGATACTCAAATTCACTGATAGGCTAGATGCAATTCTGATTCAAAATGAAAAGGAAAACTATGAGATAAGAAAAGACTCTGAAATTGAAACACTGAAGGCATTCGAAAACGAGGTTGCTAAAATAGACCCTGACTTTATTCTGACTAGTGGCGGAGATTCTTTTATCTTCCCCTATCTTGTCAGCAGAGCTGAAACAAACGGCATCGAGTTATCACTAAGCAGAGAAAAGACGGTCCTAAAAAGACCCAACAAGGATGGTACATCATACTTTTCCTATGGCAAAATTCACTTCAAGCCCTCTGCAACCAGACTGCACGGACGGGTCCATATCGACAGACATCATTCATTTATGACAGAAGAAACAGGCCTTGAAGGCCTTTATGAGGTAGCCAGGTTATGTAGGCTGCCGCTTCATGCTGCAGCAAGGGCTTCAATAGGAAAATGTCTAAG
>QCWB01000221.1 GCA_013114715.1 Nitrososphaera sp. | reverse complement strand
ATTGATTTGTCTACTCGACCCTTCTCGCCACTCCAGTTTTCAGTTGTTTCATCTGTGACGGTATATATGACTTTGAGGTCTCCGTTCTCACCGGCCCACGAATCAAATTCGTCTTTGTACAAGATGTTTTGCCTATTCCTATTCGAATCAAACATGGTGATCTTGATTGGCAGTTTCTTGTCAGTCGCATACTTTATCATGCTTCTGAATGGTGTTACGCCTATTCCACCTGACAAGAATACGGCTGGTCTTGAATGATCGTCATGCATTACGAAATTACCCTGCGGTTTTGAAACCTTTACGTTTGCACCGGTCTGCAATGATGCAAGCTTCTGCTTGTATTTGCTATCGCGTATTCGCGTGCTTATTACCAATACATCTTCTGTTGGTGAGGAAGCAATTGTAAAGTGTCGCACCGGGCCTTTGCTATCATTATTCACGCCTTCGAGAGGAAAGAAAGCAAACTGTCCTGCTTTGTACTCGGGATATCCCTCTTTTGTGAATCTGAATGTTGCAATGTCGGTGCCCTGGAGATGCTGCTTGTCTACCAAGGTTAACGAATAGTAAAGATCTTGGCGTTTCGTATTTACATTACTTCTGATATCCTTTTCCTGCGCGGTTTCCTGGGATTGCGGATCTAAGCTTACTGTGATGTCACCGTTGGTTTCGTCAACATTTACCGGGTAGGATTGCAGGTCTGTCGCCCACACGGTCTGATCTGAGACTTTCGCATTTCGGACATCAAAAATCGCATAGTGCCAAGGACATTTCAGTTCGTACCCCTCTAACGCCCCATCCTCTAACGGCCCTCCCTCATGCGAGCAGACCGCATCCATTGCATAGACCTTGCCTTTCACCATTGCCAGTACAACGGGTTTGCCATCTAGCTCCACCCTCATCAAGCCTCCCTCCTTGAGATCCTTTTTGTTGGCGACTTTTTGAGAGCCTACCATGGTGCTAATCCTCGCATAGGGTATGTGTCCAACTTCAAATCAGTATTCATCATTCTTAGGCAACACTCCTGATGACGTGCCGGCAGTATTCATTTCCAAGTGCCATGCATTCTTTTAGTTCGACTCTTACTCCCGCTTTGCTTTGTCCGAGCGACTTCGAAATAATCCTGTCGTGAAGTCCATGGCAAATCGTCTTTTGATTGCTTGATGCGACCTTGTATAGGATGCAATTCTTGCTTTGAATGCAGTATGAGTTATCCTTTTCATCCTTTTCAAGAGAGGAGACAAATCCCATTTCATTCGAAGCATCGCTGATGATTCTTAGGGAGCGTTCCAGGTTACCACCACTGTTTTCCTGGCTGATTCGTGCCCTTATTCCCGAGGCAACATCGTCAGCTACAGATTCGACAATCTCCCTCGCCTCATCCTCACCCTTTTTGCCGGCTATCTTGTTTAATACAAGATTCAAAAACAGGTCATACTTTCTTGGAAATAGTTCTCTACCTTTTTCTGTTAATTCATAGACTTTCTTCGGTCTGCCCATCTTTTCAATCTGAAATTTTGACTTTATGGCACCAAGGGTTTTCAAGGATTCTAAATGCACTCTAGCCGCGCTTTTCTGAATCTGGAGTTTATCTGAAACTTCTCCGGCAGTCATTGCGCCATTATGTAGCAGTAGTTCAAGGATCTTTTCCTTCGTTTCTCCAATATTGTTCATGTCGGCCTGGATTGGCGGAGTCATCTACAATACAAACACTTTGGATACTAATATGTGTTTTTATCGCTCAGTCAGAATAAGAATACTTTAGATACTGTATAGTAGCTATAGTTTATAAATGGGCTAATTGTGCTAAAGGCGATGGACAAAAACACAAAACGGATCTTTGTGGTTGCGCTGGTAGCTGCAGTGCTCTCATCGGCATTTGCAATAAGCCAGATCGCTACGACATCTGCTGTGCAGAAGGTCGAAGCCACACAAGATACGGTAGGACAAGACGATGGGAATACTAGAGCAGATTCAACCGACCACTTCGAATCGCATGTGCCGTCTTTTGCAGCAAGCAACAGCAATTTGAACCAGACACAGATAACTGAGCTTCGGATTGGACTCCATGACCTTTGGGTAGAGCACATCGTTTGGACAAGGCAATACATAGTTGCGGCGGCAGACGACAGGCCCGATACCTCTTTTGCTGCAGAGAGATTGCTGGCGAACCAAGAACAGATTGGCGACGCTATCAAGCCATACTATGGCGAAGAAGCAGGCAACCAGTTAACTGATCTGCTAAAAGACCACATACTTATTGCAGTTGATTTGCTTGAAGCAGCAAAGGCAGGTGACGACGCTGCCGCACAGGGAGCTGAAGACAAGTGGTACGAGAACGCAGATGACATTGCCACATTCTTAAGCCAAGCAAATCCAAACTGGACGAAGGATGAAATGGTAAGCATGCTCAATGAACACTTGGCTCTTACCAAAACTGAAGCAGTTGCACGACTTACAGGCGACTATGCTACTGATGTGGCTACCTTTGATGCACTGTACAAGCATGCAGTGTCAATGAGCGACGAGTTCACGATCGGAATCGTCAAGCAGTTCGAAGACCAGTTCGAAGCAGACAGGAATGGCGAGAGACCGAATTAGGGGCAG
>QCWB01000220.1 GCA_013114715.1 Nitrososphaera sp. | reverse complement strand
TCTCCGAGCAGGGAAGTCTGGAAATAATCATTGTTCCAAGCTTTAACAAGTATCTGTATTTCTCCGGCGAGAAAAGCCACCGAAAATCACTGTCGCCGATAATATCGCGAATCTTAGATGATTCAGATTCTGTCTCAAAATGCATCATCGCTACGCTGGACGGCTCCATAGTGGGCGACGAATCCGTGATGCGAGACGTGCTCTAGTCCAACTTTACATAATTTCCAAGCGGGTTTATAGTCGGCGTATTTTCTCGTATCCACTGCAGCGTCTTTATAAAAGAGCTTGCAGACTCTACCGTGGTCAGCGTCGGCACACCTGTCTCGACGGCTTTTCTGCGAATAAGGTACTCGTCGTAAAGCATCCCGACGTATTTTTCTAAAGTAGACGTGGCCGGGATGTTTATTATCAGGTCTATTTTGCGCCCAGACAGCAGGTCTGAAATATTGGGCTTGCGGTCCGGCTCGCTTATCTTGTGGACCAGCTGCACGTCTTTGACCTCGTTGTTTTCCAGAAACTCTGCAGTGTGCTCCGTTGCAAGTATCTTGAAATTCATTGAAGTCAGCATGGATATTAGCGGCAGAAGTTTTTCCTTGTTCTTCTGGCCGCCGACAGTTATCAAAGCCGAGCCGGAAAGCGGCAGGGAATAGTTTGCGGCCATGTACGCCTTTGACAGCGCGTCGTAAAAGCTGTTTCCAAAGCAGGCAACCTCGCCGGTGGACTGCATCTCTACGCCAAGCACAATGTCAGAGCCTTCAAGCTGCATAAAGGAGAATTGCGGCACCTTTATCCCAAAGCCCTGAGCCTTTAGCCAGAGGTCTTTTGCCTCGGCCGGGAGTGGCTTTCCAAGCATTGCCTTTGCAGCAAGGCTGATGAGGTTTAGCCCGGCAAACTTGGACACAAACGGCATGGACCGGGAAGCCCTGACGTTGGCCTCAATGACTGAAACCTGCTCGTCTTTGACAAGGTACTGTATGTTAAGCGGGCCTTTTACGTTTAGCGCCTTGCCTATCCTGACAGAGTAGTCGGTTACGGTCTCTATCGTGTTTCTGTCAAGCCTCCACGGCGGGATGCACATTATTGCATCGCCAGAGTGTATGCCCGCGTTGTCGATGTGCTCTATTATGGAGCCTATTATCACCTGGTTGCCGTCGCAAACCGCGTCGACTTCAACTTCTGCGGCGTCCTGCAGGAACTTGCTTATCACCACTGGATAGTCCGGGCTGACGTTCGTAGCGTCGGTCAGGAACCTTTCAAGTTGCTGGTAGCCCCAGACAACTTTCATGGCTGCTCCAGACAGGACGTACGACGGCCTGACAAGCACGGGGTAGCCGACCTTGTCTGCAAACTCTTTTGCCTCTGATAGGTTGGTAAATTTGCTCCAGGCAGGCTGCTTTATTCCGACCGAATCCAAAAGCTGTCCAAACTTGGCCCTGTCTTCGGCCCTGTCGACGTCTTCGCTGCTGGTGCCTATTATCCTGATCCCGTTTCTGGCAAGCTTTGGAGTCAGGTTGTTTGCAGTCTGGCCGCCTACGCACGTTATGATGCCTGATGGGTGCTCCTTGTCGCAGATGTCAAGCACCCTTTCTAGAGTCAGCTCTTCAAAATACAACCTGTCGCAGATATCATAGTCTGTCGAGACTGTCTCCGGGTTGCAGTTGATGACAGAGATCTCTTTGACTCCGTTTTCCTTCAGGCCCCAGACCATGTTGACCGTGCCCCAGTCAAACTCGACGCTACTTCCTATCCTGTAGGGTCCTGCGCCAAGCACAACTGCCCTGCTCTTGTTCTTGGTGTCCTTGACTATCACGTCGTCCGTGTTGCCGCCATAAGTCAGATACAGGTAGTTTGTTTTTGCAGGCCATTCTGCTGCAAGCGTGTCTATCTGCTTGACTGCTGGCTTTATTCCGGCCTTTTCGCGAAGACTTCTTATCTGCATTTCTTCGGAGTTTAGACAGCGCGCAATCTGCCTGTCAGAAAAGCCAATTTTCTTTGCCTTTGACACCATGCCGGCATCAAAGTTTCCTTGCCTGGCGAGTTTCTCTTCCATCTCAACGATGTTTTTTATCTTTGACAGAAACCACGGATCTATGGCAGACAGACTGTAGATTCGCTCAATGCTCATGCCGGCCTTGAGCGCCTTTACAACCGTGAATATTACCTCGTCGTTAGGCTGGAGCAAGTCCTGCTCTATCTTTTCGATGTCCGATTCAGCCAAGTCGTTTCCGTTGGCTACCAGGCCGTCCTTGCCTATTGCGGACATCCTGATGGCTTTTTGCAGCACTTCCTCAAAGTTCCTGCCAATAGCCATGACCTCGCCTACCGACTTCATTGCACTGCCAAGCTTGCGCTTTACCAGCTCGAACTTGCTAAAGTCCCATCTCGGCATCTTTAAAACGACGTAGTCGAGCGACGGCTCAAAACAGGCAGTCGTAACCTTGGTTATCCTGTTCAAGAGTTCTGGCAGGGTGTATCCAAGCCCGATCTTGGCAGCCATGTAGGCAAGCGGGTATCCTGTTGCCTTGCTTGCAAGGGCAGATGACCTAGATAGCCTTGCGTTTATCTCGATTGCAGTATACTGGTCTGATTCTGCGTCAAGCCCAAACTGGATGTTGCATTC
>QCWB01000219.1 GCA_013114715.1 Nitrososphaera sp. | reverse complement strand
GTTCCTGTCAAACGGCAGGGCCAGCGTCAGCACAGCCCTCGAAAACCTTGGCAAGATACTGTATGCCGCAGGTCCAAACAAGCGTGTGCGTATTGCCACCGAATCAAACTGGTACATACACGCAGACCTTTTCAAACTTGGCACGGTAGCAGAAGAAAGCCACGTCCTGTTTCCAACAAACGTGTCCCTAGTCTGCAGCTACAACATCAACGACATGCTCAAATACACCAGGATATACCACCTGGCAAAACTCATCGAGAAGCACAGCCATGCGATGCTCAAGGTAAATCGCATCAATGCATCCAAAATAGAGATCTATTCGTATTTGAAAGCCCTGGCAATTACGCTGATGAGAAAGAGGGGTCTTGGCGTCCAGACTCCGTTTCAGAACACGCCTCTTTCATCGATGTTAAACAGGCTTGACAGGCAAGACGCATTGGAGATTGAAAAAGAGATGGAAAAGAGGCTTCGAGAAACTTTGCAGATCTAGTAGTCGAAAAGCCTGAAATCTTTAACTATTATCATAGTGTAACATTGACGGCATGCTATCTTGTGGTGGGGTAGTCGTGCTTCTGAGCAGCTTTCCAGCATCTTTGCATCTGTTTCGTCCACGTATCATATTCTGGTTGTCATTTTATTTATTTAAAGTGTTCTGATATGTTACTTTATAGATTTCAAATTTTTCAAGGATTAACATTATATTGCTAGCAGTGTATTATCTTTTCAATGTCATTTAGCGACCAGCCGTCAAAAATAGAATATTCCAAGTCAGGATTGCAAGACGTTGATTTTATCCAGATTAGATATACGGATGTCCCTGGCAGATTCTTGGCAAAGTATTTGGCAGTAGATTCAAAGGATCAATTTGACCATTTCCGAAAAGGGATCGGAGTCGACGGATCCTCTGTAAGGGGCTTTAGCACCATAGACGAGTCGGACCTATTGCTGGTGCCAGACTTCTCCACGTTTCGGCTGGCGCCAGTATCAAAGAACCACAAGGTAGCGACCGTGATTGCAGACGTCTTTGAGGGTTTTGGAAGGGGGCCTCTGAGCAAGGACCCAAGGCTGGTATCAAAAAAGACAGAAGAGCACATGAAACAACAGGGCATGACCTGCTACGCGGGGCCCGAAGTTGAGTGCTTTATCTTTGACGACCTGCTGCAAAGCGACTCGCCAAAGATAATCTCCGAGGAGCAGGGCAAGTATGCAATCAGAAGAAAAGGCGGGTACGACGCCCCGCCGTCGCAAGACTCGCTCTTGGACTTTAGGTTCGAAGTGGCCGAGACTTTGAACAAGTATTACGGAATCAAGGTCACGAACTTGAACCACGAGGTTGCAGGAAGCGGCCAGATAGAGATCAACTTTATGCACAGCACGCTGACTGCCGCTGCAGACAACGTCCAGGTCTACAAGGATGTCGTCAGAAACATTGCCAAGCAACAAAACAAGGTTGCAAATTTCATGCCAAAGCCGATATTTGACGAAAACGACCCGAAAAACGCGGACAACGGCTCTGGGATGCACGTCAGCATCAGCCTCTGGGAAGGTCAGAAAAACACATTTTACGACACAAGTGACAGCTATGCCGAGATAAGCCAGACTGGCAGGTATTTTATTGGAGGCGTCCTTTATCATGCAGATTCTCTTGCAGCAATAGTCGCGCCTACAGTAAACTCGTATTACAGGATGGTCCCGGGATTCGAGGCGCCAGTCTACGCTGCATGGTCGCGTGGCAACAGATCTGCGATACTGCGTGTGCCGGTAAACGAAAAGAATAGCGCAGCCTCAAAACGAGTCGAGTTCAGGGCCCCGGACCCGTCTGCAAACCCCTATCTGGCGTTTTCTGCCATAGTTGCCGCTGGCCTTGACGGCATCAGAAAAAAGATGGATCCAGGAAACCCAGTCAATTTGGACATTTTCAAGATGACAGAATCGCAAAGAAAAGAACACGGCATCAAGTCGCTGCCAGGCAGCCTAGAAGAATCGCTTGCAGCTCTAAGGAGCGACTCTGACTACCTCAGGTCGTATTTTGCCAGCGAACTGATAGAGACGCACATTGACTTGAAGGAAAAGGAAGTTTCTGCAGGCAGGTCAAAGAAAAGCCAGTTTGAGATGTATTACGACATCTAGCTACTCTGGCTTTGTTATTCCGGTCCGAAGCCGCGCAGAATTTACCCAGGTGTTGACGTCCTCTTTTTCCAGGGCAAAAGTCTTGGGAACCTTTACCTTGCCTGTGTCTATCGACTTTTTGATTCGCTTGTAGAGTTCTTCAGGGTCTACCCGGGCCAGCGCTTCTTTAGAGTCTATCTTGCCGGATATCACAAGCACCTCTGCCACCTGCTCGTCGACGTTTTCAACGCCTGCCAGCTCTGACTTTGCCAAGAACCTTGCCATCTTGACAAACTCGGTGGCCTTCTTTGCCGGGATTCCAGCCTTGACGACTTCCTCAGGCGTTGCCGAAGCAAGATCAATGGTGTTGTTTATTCCAAGTTTGCGAAGCCTGCCTCCTATTATCGGGCCGATCCCCTCAATGGCCTCGACTGGCCGCGGAGTGATGGCAGGCCTTACGTTATGAGGAATAGGCTTTAGCGTAATGTTGACGGAGCTGAGCAGATTTGGGTCTATCTCGCCAGGCTTTGTAG
>QCWB01000218.1 GCA_013114715.1 Nitrososphaera sp. | reverse complement strand
TGGCTTTGTCAGTGTCCTGAAAAACACGCACAGAAACCCAGCCAACAGGATGCTGCATCTATCTGGCTTGCCGGTTTACATTGCCGGCTTGTACAAGATTGCAGGTTATTTTGCCGGCCTGCCTGAAAATCCCTTGGAAGGGATTGGGCTTTGGGCTGTTGCGGTTTCCATGTTTGTCTCTGGACACATTATTGAGGGAAACATTCAGAACACAACGCCGGTCGTTTTATTCAGGCTATTGAAGTCTAGAAGAAATACGCGTAGAAATCGCGTCCATCTCGGCTGACGACAGTTTTGGCTTTTTAAACATCGAGTGTATTGATCCTGCGCCGTCCCCTCTTTTTCTGGGCACGATGTGCACGTGGACGTGCGGCACTTCCTGGCCAGCAACCCGGCCGTTGTGGATAGCTACTGTGCTTGCCTCTGCTTCCGATTCGACTGCGCCGATTATTTCATACAGGAGAGAAAAAACTGCTGCGCTGTCAAGTGGGTCCATGTCCTGCACTTTAGAATAGTGAGACTTTGAAATAACCAGCGTGTGGCCTGCGGCAAGCGGAAATGCGTCTAGAAAAGCAATTGCCCGGTCGTTTTGCTTTATTATTCGCGCCGGAATCCTGGCGGATACGATTCTGCAAAAGATGCAGCTAGAGTCTTGCATCAGGATTGTTGCAGAAAAGGCAAGATATTAACCAGCCGGTTTTGGTGCTGAAACCTCTGCAAGTCGGGCCAGTTTTGCCTTTGAGGATATGAACTGGCTTGCATCTTTTTGCAATATGACAGACGTGGTGCCCTTCTTGGCGACAAAGCCTATCTTTTCTGGAGCAAAGTGGTGCTGCGAAAGTTCCGCGGCTATGCTGCCAAGAACTTCCTTTGTTCCTATTATTACATGGCAGCCGTGAATAGACGCTGTAGAGTTTTCGACCAGAAATTCTTTTGTAGCCAGCCTTGAAATTTCCTCATGTCGGAGTGGAAGATCATTTATCACCAGGCTAGAGTTTGCCAGCTCGGCCAGGCTTCCAAGGGCAAAAAGTCCTCTTGGGCCAGCGGGATAGACTGCTGCAATATGCGCATTCTTGTCAAAGGCTGAGCCAAAGTCCGGGCAGAACTTGGCTATTACCTTGCCTAGAGCAAAGTGCGGCGTTGATAGGTTCTTTATTGCTTCATCTCTTGCAGTCGCAATGCTTTGCATAGACACGCCGGCCTGCTCAAACTTGTCAGCATTTGCAGAGTCCATCAACGCCAGGGCGTGCATGCTGGCAGCTGCAAGGCCGCCAAACTTGTTGGTCAGCAGAATTTCCATGCCTTCCTCTACCTGGTCGTATTTTGTTGGAAGCTCTTTGTTCGTAATTGCCATGGCAGTCGTTCCGTAGAACAGCCTGCCGCGTTTTAGCGAGCTATAGTCTTCCATCACCAGGTTGTAGTGCGACATGAATGCGTCTAGGTTTGTTCGTATCTTGTCAAGCATCGAGTCGGTTGGCGCGTCGTATATCGGAAAGAACTTGAATGTACTTGGGTTGCCGCAGCCAAGCAGGTTCAAAGCTTCTATAGCAGCAGTCAGGGCAATCTTGACGTGTATCTCGTCGTCTGGTGCTGTGGTAATGTCTGTTATCGGTGTGCAGGATGTTACGGCAGGCATGTAGCCGGCCTTGTCGCCCCGATGCAGGTGTATGTAATCAAGCAGGGCAAACTGGGCATCCTGGTGCTCGGTAAGGGCAAACTTGGCATTTGCCACGGCCACTTTATTTTTGAAACTACCAAGGAATTTCTGCAGCGACGCTGCCAGGCCAGACGCAGATTCCGCGATAGACGAATGTACCCGGAACATAGTCACCGCGCGTTTGGCCTCAAACTCGCCGCTTACCTCAGGGTTTGCAAAGTCATAAACGCGCCTTGTCAGTTCTGGCTCTTTTCCATCCATGTAGAAAAACGAGTCATGCCAAGACGGAGCTATTTTTATTGAAGTGTGCTTTACTTCTGAGAGGGCCGCTCTAACCAGACTCTCGTCGACTTCATTTGAGCAACCAGATATCCATTTAAGCGGATCAAAGCCGAATTTTCTGTACTGATCCATGTTTTCCCAGAAATTATCTGCCAACCAAATCTCTCCAAGTGTGTTTCAATAACGGGCTATTTTTTCAAAGAAACTTGAACAACTGCGCACTGTTCCCTAACGTACGCTTTATCCAAGGCTTTCTGTAACCCCATTCAGGTAATAAACCCAAAGTATTTAAGGTTATTCTCTAAAGATTGAAATCTATTGCAAATCAAGTTATTTTTTTATAATAAATTGATTTTCTGAAATGAACCGGATCGGGTATAAGCATATTGCAAATCAAGGCCAATTTCTCGCACCTAGCTTTCACGTGGACGGCACAACAAGACGAAAATTAGTTTCTAGAATCGTCTTGTACGGAACAACGCCTTTGAGGTGGTTGCTTGGGTCGACAACCGGTACCGCTTTCAAGTTGTGTTTTAGAACAAAGTAGACGAGTCTTTCCTGGTCGGCATGAAAATCCAAAGCTACAGGCTTTCTCATAATGATGCTTATTCTGGATTCGTCTGGGCTCTGCAAGATTTCCTTCAGAGAAGCTACACCCTGCAGCCGATTTTGCCCGTTAACAACATAGATGTAATCAACCACT
>QCWB01000023.1 GCA_013114715.1 Nitrososphaera sp. | reverse complement strand
GAGAGGGAACTGTCTCTGCCACTACAGGGCGAATTCTTGGCATCAATTATTTCAAAGGAAAAATGATTGCCGGAGATGATGGCACCATTATTGAAGGTAAGTTTAGACTTTCTATTGCACGAAAATCATTTGGACTTGCTTTCTTATAGGCCTGATTTTTTTCCTCAGTATTGCATACAACAATATTCTCCAAAATTCAATGTGGGGTAGCAATATTATTCCTCATATCTTTCTAATGTCTGTTGGTATATTGTTTTTCTTATACATGAATAAGAGATCTAAAGACGCAAGAAAAGATATCCTGACCTTTCTTCTTAATACACTCGAGGCAACGCAAATCAAATCACAACGTATTTCGGATTCTTGACATACAAACAATATCTTGAATTTTATCTTGTTTTCCGGACTATTAGATTAAAGATTCCTTCTATCCCACTTCCACGGATCCGCACTGAGGGCAGTTCTTTGGCTCTTCTGCCTCTGCAAAAAAAGATGTGGTATTGCAGGCCTTGCAGGTCTTTTCAACCAAGTCTGTCATTATCTTGTAATACCGCGTGTTAAAGTTCTGGGCTATAGGCCTAAGAAAGCCGGATTCTTCCATCTCTAGCAACACGTCTTCAAAATCCAGGACGTCGAGGTTCATAGGCTTGTATCTGTCCATCTCGTTTAGGTATCCAAGCAGTTCGTCGTTTGAGAACCTGATGTCCGTGTCGTTGAAATTGTCGGAAATTATCTTGCGTATGTCTTGCCTGCTTACTTTTGTGACAGACATGTCAGAGAGTTCTCGAGTCTTCCTGCAATTTCTTTGCAGAGGCCGGGTCCCTGTCGGCGTAGTATTTTACCATGCCCAGTTTGAGCACTTTGAGCGACAGCAGCGCGCACTTTATCCTGGCCGGACCCAGGTTTGTAAGGCCGATATTCTCTAGTATGTCGTCTTTGGTCAGGTCCTTGACAGAAGTCAACTGCTTGTTTAGCACCATCTCTGTTAGCATGGACGCGCTTGCCTGGCTGATTGCGCAGCCGCGTCCTTCAAACTTGATGTCCTTTATCTTGTCGCCTTCAATCTTCATGTGTATGTCTATCTCGTCGCCGCAAAGCGGGTTGCTGTCATGGATGCTGACATCCGGGCCTGCTATCTTGCCCTTGTTTCTTGGGTTTCTGTAGTGGTCTAGGATAATCTCTCGGTATATGTCATCGCTCATATTCTAAATAATCTCCTTGCTTCAGCTAGTGCGCTAATCAATGCGTCGACCTCCTCTTTTGTGTTGTAAATATAAAAACTTGCCCTTGACGTTGCAGAGACGTCCAGCCGTTCCATGAGAACCTGCGCGCAGTGGTGTCCTGACCTGATTGCTATGCCGTGGTCGTTCATTATGGTTGCCAGGTCGTGCGGGTGTATGTCTCCGATATTAAACGAGATGACGCCGCCTCTGTCTGTGGCGTTTGCAGGTCCGTAGATAGTGACTCCCTTTACCGCGCTTATCTTGTCTAGCGCGTATTTCGTGATGTCTATCTCATGTTCACGGACTCTGTCCATGCCAATGTTCTGCAAATAGTCAATCGCTGCGCCAAAGCCAATGACGTCCGCAATATTGGGGGTGCCTCCCTCAAACTTGTAGGGTAGGTCGTTGTATCTTGTCTCGTATTTGTGGACTTCTTTAATCATGTCGCCTCCGCCCATAAAAGGCGGCATTTTTTCAAGCAAATCACGTTTTACGTAAAGAACTCCAACTCCTGTGGGCCCCAGCATCTTGTGCGCGGAAAAGGCCAGAAACTCGCAGTCCAGTTTCTGCACGTCTACTGGCATGTGCGGCACGGATTGCGCGCCGTCGATCAGGACCGGGATGCCTTTTTCATGGGCCATCTTTATCATCTCGTTGACCGGGACTATGGTGCCAAGGACGTTTGACATCTGGCTTAGCGAGACCAGCTTTACTTTTTTGCTGTCAAGGTACTTGGCAAACTCGTCGATCTTCAGGTAGCCGTCGTCGCCGACTCCGACGTATTCCAGTTTCGCGGCTTTTTCCTGCGTCAGAATCTGCCAGGGCACGATGTTGCTGTGGTGCTCTATCTCTGTGATGACTATTTTGTCGCCCCTCTTTATGTTGGCCCGTCCCCAGGAATAGGCTACCAAATTAATTGCTTCTGTGGTGTTTCTGGTAAAGATTATCTCGTCAGTAGACCCGGCGTTGATAAACCCGACTATTTTTTTCCGAGTCTCCTCATATGCTGCAGTTGCTTCCTCTGCCAGCTGGTGGACTGCCCTGTGAATGTTGGAGTTGTAATTCATATAATAGTTGTTTATGGCGTTTATTACCGAAAGCGGTTTCTGGGTAGTTGCAGCATTATCCAGGTAGACAAGTTGCTTGCCTCCCATAACTTCGCGTTTTAGTATCGGGAAATCCTTGCGAATTTTTCTAACATTTAACGCGCTTTTCTGCATCATAACTAATCCAGCCTGATGTAAATTCCGCTGTCCTGTATTTTAACCTTGTAAGTTTTAATAGGGACCGTAGCCGGCAGGTTCTGCGGCACGCCGTCTTCGAGCTTAAATGCTGACAGGTGCAGCGGGCAGGTCACAGTTTTGTCTTGTTCGTTCATAAAGCCCGTGGACAGGTCCGCATCTGCGTGAGTGCAAATTCTGTCTGTGGCAAAGAAATTGTTGCCGGCCTTGGCTATCATGATCTTTTTGTCCTGGTAATCAAAATCCAGCATGTCGCCGCTTTTTAGCGATTTGCTGTCGCAGACCCTTACCCAGTTCTCTGTCATGATCTTACCTGTATTTGTAGTGCTTTTCAAACAAGTCTTTAGTCTCGCGGTACCTGGACTTTTCTACTTCCAGAATCTGCTCCATTGCCTCGTCTGTCTTGAGCATCAACGGCTTGCCCTGCCACTTGTTTTCAATCAAGTAGTTTATCCAGGCTCTGATGGTTGGACCCATCTTCCTTGACAGCGGCTCCAAAAAGCCTGAGACTATCTCGCGCTTGGCGCCTTCTCTGCTCAGGCCTCTTGTGCAAAGATAGTATATCTGGTTCTCGTCCATCTGGGCTACAGAGGCCGAGTGGGTGGCCCTGACCTCGTTTGTCTCTATCTCTAGGCCAGGTATAGAGTCTGACTTGGCTCCCCTATCTAGCAGAATTGCGTGGCCAGAAAGATACGATTCGGTTCCCTTGCCGTCTTTGTCTATCTTTATCATGCCTTTGAACAGCGACTTTGAGGTATCCTTCAGCACTGATTTTACCTGAACCTTGCCTCTTGAGAACTGGCCGCTGTGGAACAGGTTTGATGTAACGTCAAAGGACTGGTTATTGCTGCCAAATATTATTTCGATGTCTTCGCCTGTCGCGCCCTGGCCCTTCATCAGGCTGTCTGTCCTGTATCTAGATAGCAGCCCGCCAAACAGGCCGACGTACCAGGACATCTTGCCATCTCTTTCAACAAAGGCCTTTCTGTTAGAGACGCAGATTGTTTCAGGTCCCGTGGCCTGCAAAGTCACTGCTTCAAGGTGCGCGTTTGGCTTGACCCAGCTCTCCATTAGCTCAAAGTAGGCTTGCTGGACTTCTGGCGCTGGCTTTGCCGGGGCATAGACTTCCTGTACTATTGTTGCCTTGGAGCCGGTCTCTGCGACAAAGATATTTCTTGACACTGCAGAACTGCCGTCGTCAGCAAGCGAGTTGATTATCCTTATTGGCTCTTCGACGACCACGTTTCGCGGGATGTACACAAATACTCCTGTCTGAAATGCCGCTGATTCAAATGCCAGAAATTTGTCCTCGCCGTAATTCAGCTTGTTTGCCTCCATGTGGGCCTTGATTAAATCGCCGTGTTTTTGTACAGCGTCTTTGATGCTGCTGACTAGAACTCCTTGTTTTGCAACATTTTGCTGCAAAAATACCCTGCTTGAATCGTTTCCGATAATCATGGCTCCGGATTCCTTTTCAATTTCCTTGAGCCTGTCTGCCAGATCCTTGTTTATTTGCTGGCTTGTTGCTGATAATTTCAACTGCACGTTTTTCGGCTTTATCCTGTTGACGTCAGAGTATTTTGAGTATAGCTGGGATACTTCTGAAGGCAGCTCTGAAAATTTTGAAAAAGCCTGCTTTCTTGCCTCGACAAGCCACGCCGGCTCGCCGGAAGACATTGTACCAACCTGGCTGTCTGAAATGCTGTCAAGTGTTACTGACATTTATTTTCACCAAAAAGAAAGAGTCGGATTAACCGACAGAGCCTTCCATCTCGAGCTTTACAAGTCTGTTAAGCTCTACTGCGTATTCCATCGGGAGCTCTTTTGTAAACGGCTCGATAAACCCGCCTACTATCATGGACAGCGCGTCCGACTCAGAGTAGCCTCTTGACATCAGGTAGAATATCTGGTCTTCTCCTATCTTGCCGACTGTTGCCTCGTGTGTGATGGTGGCGTCGTCCTCGTTTACCTCGATATACGGGTATGTGTCTGTCCTGGATACCTCGTCGAGTAACAGGGCATCGCATCTTACATTGGACTTTACTCCTGTCGCGCCCTTGGCCACGTGAAGCAGGCCCCTGTAGGTTGTCCTGCCCGACTCCTTGCTCACAGACTTGCTCGTGATTCTAGATGTGGTGTCTGGCGCGAGGTGGACTGCCTTGGCTCCCGCATCCTGGTGCTGGCCCTTGCCTGCAAAGGCGATAGAGACAACTTCTGCATGGGCTCTTTTTCCAAGCATGTAGACGCCTGGGTATTTCATGGTCAGCCTGCTTCCGATGTTGCCGTCGATCCACTCGACCTTGGCGTCTTCGTAGGCGTAGGCCCTCTTTGTCACCAAGTTGTAGACGTCCTTGCTCCAGTTCTGGATTGTGGTATAGCGGATCTTGGCGCCCTTCTTTGCAATCAGTTCAACTACCGCGGAATGAAGCGATTCAGTGGAATACACCGGTGCCGTGCAACCTTCGATATAGTGGACCTCGGCTCCTTCGTCTGCAATGATGAGCGTTCTTTCAAACTGGCCGATGTTTTCTGCGTTAATCCTGAAATATGCTTGCAAGGGCAGGTCGACCTTTACGTTTGGCGGGATGTAGATAAACGAGCCGCCTGACCAGACTGCGCTGTTGAGCGCTGCAAACTTGTTGTCTTCTGGCGGGATGACCTTGCCAAAGTGCTTCTTGACTATCTCTGGATACTCCTTGACTGCAGAGTCTGTATCGACGAAGATGACTCCCTTCTTTGCCAGGTCCTCTCTCAGGTTATGGTAGACAACTTCGGATTCATACTGCGCACCGACGCCAGCCAGGAATTTTCTCTCGGCCTCTGGTATGCCCAGCTTTTCAAAGGTGTTCCTTACAGAGTCCGGGACATCGTCCCAGCTTTTGCTCTGCTTTTCGGCAGCCTTGGCGTAGTAGTAGATATTCTGAAAATCAATCTTGGAAAGATCGCCACCCCATTGTGGCATGGGTTTGTTGTTAAAGACCTCAAAAGACCGAAGCCTGAACTCCCTCATCCAGTCTGGCTCGCCTTTCATGCTACTGATCTCTTCGATAGTGCCCCTGGAGAGGCCCTTTTTGCTAAGGTAAACGTAAACCTCTGTTGAATCCTTAAAGTCGTACTTGCTATAATCCATATTCAGGTCTTCAGCAGTCATATACATGTCATAACGCTGTTATGTTTTATATATATTTTCCACCAATTAACGGTGTATTTGAGAATTTGTACAACCTAATTCGACAGTTACGCCTTGCCTGCCGCGTTCTTTAGCTCCAAAGCGCCCTTTCTCACCATCGCCTGGATGTCTGATGGCAGGCTGTCAATCCTTAACTGGCCCTCCTTTAACATGTCTAGCACCTCTCTTATCGTCTTGCTGCCATTAGAGTCCAGAACTACCTTGGTGTCAAGCACTGTCTGGCCGGTTTTCAGACCTGTTACCCACATCAACTCCTCGATTCTTGCCTTGTTTATTGCAAGTTTTTCAGAGTACTGGCTAAAGGCTTCGTCGTTTCGCTCCTTCATTGCCTTTGTGGCCATTTTTGCCAGCAAACTTGACTGCCCTTCAAGCAGGTCTATGCGCAACCTGACGTCTTTTTCAGCTCGCAAACAACATCCAGTACCTTGAACCGGCTTTATTTATTTGCGTCACCAGTTTCTTCTTTTCGTAGACCAAAAGACCTCGTTTGCCCTTCTCCACTTTATATAGTCGCGCAGGATTAAGGCGTGGTCAAAGGCAAGCTGCTGTTTTTCAATGTCTGCTACCTCTACCCATTGCACGCTTGCAGCATCGTCTGAGGCCTTGGCGTTGCCACTTATGACAATACCAACAAACACCACGCTCATCACGTGCTTTCTTGGATCCCGGTTGGGGTCAGAGTATACTCCAAGTATGTCTATCGGCTCGATTTCAAGGGAAGTTTCTTCAAGAACTTCTCTTTTGGCAGCGTCTTCCACCGTCTCGCCTTCATTTACAAAGCCTCCAGGCAGCGCAAGGCTGTTGGCAAACGGATCTTTTTTCCTTCTTATCAAAAGGATTCTGGAGCCCTCCTGCAAAATGACATCGACCGTGGGGACCGGGTTTCGATAGCTCACGTTCTGGGTAAAGGCGGTGCCGTATTAACAATTGCTAAACATAGCTTAGTAGAGAAATCTGGCCATTGACAGACTTGTCAATCTCTTTTGTCGATATGTGTTTTGGAAAGCCAAATTCCATATCGGCTTGCTGGATGGCAGATTTTAGCTCGCTTGCTATTTTTTCCTGGTAGTCCTTGCTTGCTGAGACGTACTTGGCGTCAAGCGGCTCTTTGATGCTGTAGATTTTCCTGTATTGCTCCTCTACGTCCAGCCCGAGGGCTGAAAAGGCCATCTTCATCCTGTCCCAGATATCTGTCCGTAGGCGCAGGACAGAGCCAAACACGTTGCTAACGCCGGCCTGCCTGCAGCAATTTACGATGTCTGGTATCTCTGACTCCGTTATTAACGGGATTATCGGGTCAATGTTGACTCCGCAACAGACCCCTACATCTGAAAACTTTTTTATTGTCTGAAAAATCTTGCTGGCCGGCGCAGTTCCAGGCTCTATGACGCGCCGTGTCTTTTCGCTGCAGGTGGTAATCGACCAAACAATGAAGCAGTTGTGCCTGTAGTTGCCGTGCAGCTGCAAGTCCCGGTCGATTATCGATGATTTTGTAAACACATAGTAGGGGACGCCGTATTTCTGCAACACCAAGATGCATTTTCTTGTCAGGCCGTACCTTATCTCTGCCGGCTGGTACGGGTCCGTGGCAGAGCAAACCATGACTGGCTCTATCTCGCCGCGCTTCCACGCCGCCAGCTCTTTTTCAAGGATTCTGTCAGCATTGGATTTTGCGTAAATCCTGTCATAGAATTCTGGCGACCATTCGTATGTTGCATAGCAATAGGCGCAGCGATGCTGGCATCCCTGGTACGGGTTGATGGTAAGGCCATTGTAGCCTCTTACGACGAAGGGATGAATCACGGACTTGGCTGTCTTTGGCTCTAGAGTTGGCGCAGAGCTATACCACAATTCACCCATGCTCAGGCGCATTGAAAGTATTAAGACATGGCATACCTGCCTGGGAGGGAGTACTGCAAGCCGGCAAACTTTAAGTAATTTATTCTTCTAAGGGACTCATGGCCGATACGTATATCGCTGAGGGGAGAATTCTAGACGAAAAAAGAAAGCCAATCAAAAACCTCTATGTGGAAGCCTTTGACGACGACGTGGGCCTTGGACCTTTTTCCAGTGTTTTTGGAAATGCCTTGTCTCCAAACGACTACCTTGGAAACGCTTTTACCAACAAGGACGGAGTTTTTCGGATCAAGTTCAAAACGGCATCGTTCAAGGGCAAGTACGAGGTATTTGAGGGGCAGCCTGACGTCTACCTGGTCATCAGCGACGAATACGGCGTGATAAAAACAACCGCGGTAAACAACAGGCCAAAAAACAACCGATTTGAATTCAAAGTCACGATAAAAGACGAAAGCCCGTTTTTCGATCCTTACGCAAATTCCGCGCAAAGGCTGCTTACGCAATTTACCGCAACAGGGCAATCCGCGGATCCTGCGCTGATAAATCCGATCTGGACCGGCCCGCTGCTTATACGCTCGATTACAAGTTACTTGCATTATTCTGATCCGCGCGTTGCCCAGCTTTACGGAAACCCTGGCCCGCAAGTAAGTGCGAGGCCAAAGGACTCTCCAGACCACGAACACATAATTCCATGGAGAAAGACCAAATGATCTACGGGCTGGAAAAAATCCGCGACCGGCGTGAAGCCTACACGTTAGTGACGCATGATGTAGTGGAAAACGTAGATGTCTGCGTAATCGGCTCTGGCGCTGCGGGGGCCATAGTGGCAAACAAACTTGCCCTGCAGGGAAAATCAGTGGTCCTTCTTGAAAAGGGCGGCTACTATGACGCGGAGGACATGAACCAGCGCGAGACGGACATGATATCGCTTCTCTGGAAGAATGCCGGGGCGACTTTTACCGACAACCTGCGCATGGTGATAGCCCAGGGCCAGTGCCTTGGCGGATCGACTGTCATAAACGACGCGGTCTGCTTCAAAACTCCGCAGGTTACAAGAGACCAGTGGCGCCAGATGGGAGTCAGTATACCCGACGGCAAATGGGATGCAGCGCTAGACGAGGTTTGGAAGAACATCCACGTAAGCAAGGTCAAAGACTACGAGCTGAACGAAAACAACAAGACTCTTCAACGCGCGTGCCTTCAGAAAGGCTATCTGTCTTCTAGCAACGACCGAAACTGCAAAGACTGCATGCAGTGCGGCTTTTGCCACCTCGGCTGCCATTACGAGACAAAGCAGGACATGCTTGTTACGTACATAAGAAAGGCAGTCAGAAGCCCTGATTCTGACATCAAGATCTACTGCAACTGCTCTGTAGAGAAAATAACGTATTCCGACGGCGTGGCCGACGGCGTGGAAGGAGATTTTGTTGACAGAACAACCGGGGCAGTCAAGTTCAAGATCAGGGTAAACGCCAAGGTAATAGTGGTGTCTGCCGGCGCCATTGCTTCGTCGCAGATTCTGCTGAAAAACGCGATTGCACCGGACCGCGCCGGCAGGGGCCTGACGTTTCACCCGGCGTCTTTTCTGCTTGGGCGGTTTGACAAGCCGGTAAACGCGTACGACGGCATACCAATGGGCTATACCTGCCACCAATTCGGCGTCACAAACGGAGTCAAAGACGGCGGATTTCTGATAGAAAGCATCTTTCTTCCGATACTGCAGTTCTCACTTGGAGTGCCTTCCTTTTTTGAGAACCACCAGCTTTTGATGAAGGATTACGTCTACTATGCCATGGCCGGCGTCATGGTCCGCGACGAGCCGGTTGGCACGGTCAGCCTGACTGCAGACGGAAGCGCCAAGGTCCACTACGACCCGTCAAGCCGCGCGATGAAGGATTTTGCAAAGGGGCTGCGAGTGCTAGCAGAGATGTGGTTTGACGCCGGTGCAAGGCACGTGATAGGAGGACACCGCGACCTGTTTGTGCTTGAAAGCAGGAGCGACATAGACCGGATGGTCAAAGCAGTCGAGGAAAATCCAGACGGGCTGGCAATAGCCTCTGCACACCCGCAGGGCGGCAACAGGATGGGCGACGACCCGTCTACCTGCGTAGTTGATTCAAACTGCCGCGTGCACGGATTTTCAAACCTGTTTGTGACCGACGCCAGCGTCTTTCCGACCGCTGTCGGCGTAAACCCCCAGGTGACTGTCATGGCCCTTGCGACCCTGACTGCAGACTATATCAACGATAGCTGGAAGTCGCAGTTTGCAAAGCTGCCCCTGTCATCAGCGGAAGGGGAGACCTGTTCTCTTGGGCAGCCGATGTACTGCCATTCATCAAGGCTTGAGACCATGTTTAACAGACAGGAAAACTCGATGCCTATTGAGACTCTGGTAAACAAGCCTGGAGACTGGTCGTTTGACAAAAAACAACTGATGATTCGCAACAACAACCACTGGAAGGGATTCTTTACAGTAGACCAGGACCTGACAACTATGGCCGTAAAATACTTTGGCGGGTTCTGGAAGCAGTTCTTTATCAAAGACGGCAAGCTGGCCGGAATCACGCACCCATATGATGCGCCGGTGTTTGCTGACAACATTCCAGATATGACGAGCCATCCGCGCTACGGAGATGTTGTGTACCTGAAATACACCGGCGCAGAGTTTGCAATGTTTTACGACCTGCTCAAGATAGTAGACCAGGACACGATCCTTGGCAAGGCCTTTTTTGGCGTGCCTCCAAACGGAAACCAGATCCTTGTGTTTAGCATGTCTCGGAAATACAACGTCGATTTCATGACAGAGACCGACCACGAAAAAATCTACCAGGAGCATGCTCTGGCTCCTGAAATAGACAAGGTTGTAGGCAGGTGGACCGGCCGTCTGGTATCGGACAGCGCGCAGACGCCGCATGTGCAGACCTTTACCTACACAAAGGACAATTTCGGAAAACTGCAGATGCAGTACGTGTTTGGCGGCCTGCTTGCCGGCATGTCTAGAGTAGTGCTGACTTCGGAGCAGCTGCTAATGTATGACTATACAAACTGGCACGACGAAGTCAGGATGGTCACAGACGACTTTATGGTCGGCAAGTGGTGCTCGCCTCCAACCAACATCCCGCTTGACTTTGGTCCAAGCTTCCTTGGAGTCGAGACCGTGCCTGGAGGAAAAAGGTTCTGCCTTCGCTTTACTCTGAAGCGAAGGATGTAACTTTTATTGCTGCAGGAAACGATAAATGGCATGAAGGTTGGGGTAATCGGCCTTGGGTTGATGGGCTCTGCAATAGCAAGACGTCTTGTCAGCCGCAATCATGAAGTCTCTGTTTACAACCGTGATGTGTCAAAGGCCGCGCCGTTTTCCAAAACAGCCTTCGTCGCTGCAAGCGCAAGCGAGATTGCATCCCGGTCTGATTTTGTAATCTCTGTGGTGACCAACTTTTCGGCAGCAAAAGAAGTGCTGCTTGGCAAACAAGGCGTTATCCAGTCTTCCAACAAGCCAGTGGTTGCAGACGCAAGTACGATTGGGCCAATGCAGTCCAGTGAGATTGCCGCAAGCCTGCGGGCCGCTGGAATTGAGATGCTTGGTATGCCCGTGATGGGAGGTCCGGCAGCCGCGGAAGCCGGCGAGCTTATTCCAATGGTCGCAGGAAACAAGCAGGCCTTTGAGCAGGTGCAGCAAGTGATAAAAGACATCGGCTCACAGGTCTTTTACATCGGGCAAAAGGACGGCAGCGCAAACGCCTTGAAACTTGGGCTAAACCTAAACATCGCGCTTATTGCAGTCGCGGTATCGGAAGGAATTACCCTTGTGCGGGGAAGCGGCATAGACCCTGCAGTCTTTATCCAGATACTGAACTCTACTTATTTCAAGACTGGCCTGTCAGAGAAAAAGGGGCCCAAGATGGTTCAGGAAGACTTTGAGCCGTCGTTTCACCTAAAAAACATGCTAAAGGACCTGGAGCTTGCCACTGAAACCGCGCAGGATTTAGGAATCGCCCTTCCAAACACGACGCTTGCCCAGCAGATATATCGAGCGGCAAACAACAGCGGCTTTTCAGAGCTGGATTACACCTCGATTTGCGGATTTCTTGCACAGATAAACGGGCTGAAAAAATGAAGATAAACATAATAAAAGAGCTAAAGGCAGACAGGTTTACTGTCTTTGCCTCTCTGCCAGATATGGGCCGAGTCGGCGGCATTGCATCTTCTTTTCTGTCGCAGAACCTGAAAACGGAACAAGTAGCAGAGATTGTTGCCGGCGACAAGCCCTGGGTGTCGTACGCAGACGGAGTTGTCAAAAGCGTCAGCGACGTCTACAAGATCTATTATAGCAAAAAGCACAAGCTTCTGATTTTCACCGGCGAGTCGCAGCCACAGGACTCCACGCAACTGTACCAGCTCTGCAACCTGCTTCTGGACTATGCCCAGTCGATAGGCCCGATAGATGTGGTTTACGGCGCCGGTGGCTACCTTAGAGAACAGTTAACAGGCGCGCCGCGTGTCTGCGGCGTTGCCAACAAGCCAGAACTAAAGCCTGTGCTTGCCAAGGCCGGAATAGACCTGGTAGGCGCCGAAATAACCAGCATCACCTGGTTCAACGGCCTTATCCTGGGGCTTGCCGGCGAGCGGGGCATCGACGGTATCGGGCTGTTTGGCGAGATTGCCGAGACGACCGTCCCGCAGCCACTTGCAGCAAAAAGCATCCTGGCTGCGTTTTCTAAACTGCAAAAGATACCTGTTGACACAAAGTCTCTTGACCAGCAGTACGACTCCATACTTGAAGAGTCTCAGAAAAAGAAAGAGCCTTCAAAATACGGCCCTGGAATCGGCTAGTGGATTGAAGAGCCCAGCGGCGCTTCTTCGGTTATTGTTAGAAAGACTGGCTTGCCTTCCGGTCCGTCTGCTGCCAGGAGCATGCCGTTTGAAGTCATGCTTCCAATCGGCCTTGGCTTTAGGTTGGTGCAGATGACCACAGTCCTGCCGACAAAATCTTCCGGCTTTATCCAAAGTGCCGCTCCAACTGCCACTTCCCGTTTTTCAGTTCCGATGTCGACTGTAGCCTTGAATACTTTTTTCATCCCTGCGATTGGCTCTGCGCTGATGACCTTGCCAATCTTTAGGTGAACCTTTGAAAACTCGTCAAACGTGATAAACTCCGGGGCTGGTTCGCTCATGTCAAAGCCAAGCCAATGGAGGTATTAATTTGATTGTCCGTGAATCCTCTTTGATACCTGCGAGTAAAACATTTTGTCTGGCAGCAAAGGCCGCAGTCTGGTTCCAAGTTTTTCCCTTCCTGATCCTATCAGGTATCTTGGCTGAGGATTGTCGGACATTGCCTGCAGGATATAGTCTGCCACCACAGAAGCGGGCAATCCTCTTGGCGCTTGCAAGTATTTTCTGTATGCGCCGGCAAACCTGGATTTTTCTATCATATCAGCTTTGGATTCGGTGATTGTGTGGATGTTGGTGTCGATAACACCTGGATTTATGTTGACAACTTTGATACTGGTGTTCCAAAGTTCCATGCAAAGGGCATCGCAAACCGCTTCCAGGGCGTGTTTTGATGCGCAGTACGCTCCAACAAGCGGAAGTGAAATCAATCCTGCAATAGAACTGACATTGATTATCCTGCCTTCATTTCTCTGCATCATGTATGGCAGTATAGCCTTGGTAAAGCCTACAAGCCCAAAGAAATTGGTTTCAAACTGGAGCCGAATGTTGTCCATAGACAGGTCTTCAATCGCGCCTGGCTCTACGTAGCCGGCATTGTTGACAAGGCCGTAAATGCCGTCAGAAGAGTCAAGAATCGATTTCACTACCTGTCCAAATTTGTCCGGCTTTGTGATGTCGAATTCAAATGGCGTATAGTTTTCTGCAGTTATCGATTTTAGTTTGTCATAGTTCCGGGCAAGCCCGTATACCCTGTAGCCGGCGCCCGCAAGCCTGATTACTGCTGCCCTGCCAATTCCGCTTGACGCGCCAGTGACCACTATTGTCTTCAATCACTGGGTTTTGAATGGCAGTACTATTTGGTGTTTGGCTCAAACCAAGCTACCAGTATTAGGCGCGGTGCAAATCAACACAAGCAGAAGTGCGTGATATCTGCAGCCAGAAACAACTACTGGTCTAGCAACTTGCTTTCAAGGTGCGACTTTAGTAGATGCCTGTGGCAGAACTCGCCTTCTCTTTCATAGCAAAGCAGGGTGACAGTCGTGCCGGACTTTAACATATCCAGGATTGATTGAATGTCATTTAACATATCTTTGGTAATGTGCGAATTAATATGCTGGTCATAGTCAGCTGCCATCTTGGAGACGTCAAACTCTCCTTTCTTGTATAACGCTATTGTGTTTCTTGGCGGGGACAGCGACTTGAGCCATAGATCAAATTCCGATTTCTTCTTGCCGCGTGGCCAGTATCTGGTGACAAGAATCCTTATTCCGTCGGAGGTTTCCTTGGAATCGTAGATGCTCTTTGTCTTGATTTTTCCAAGCGACATCTAGATTATTAGCATGACATTTGTAATTAGGCTATCGTTACTCTAACGTAGTTTAGTTTCCGATGGTATGCTTTGCAAAGATGCAATCGGTCAAGATTCCTTGCATTACACTGCATTCTTTACGTTTAACTAGTTTGTTTATGCCATTGTCTCATGGCTTCTGCTGACGACAATAATGTTCCACATTTCTTCGAGCCGCAACTTCAAGCATGGAATATTTCGGAAAAAGATTTTCCAAGTAAAGGCAGCACGGCTGATAAACTTCGATTCATGCTAAACTACGCAGTGCTTGCACCGTCAGGTCACAACACCCAACCTTGGCTTTTCAAAATAATTGATGATGGGGTTGAGATATACGCCGATAGATCAAGGGCATTGCCTGTAGTTGATCCTGATGACAGGGAATTGATTATTAGTTGCGGCGCGGCCTTGTCATATCTTCAGTTAGCGATGCGCCATTTTGGTTATGCTGACAAGACTGCGATATTGCCGGAGAATGGCGACTTGATAGCCAGAGTCACGATTGCCGGAAGAAACGACCCACAACAAGACAACAACTTGTTCTCTG
>QCWB01000217.1 GCA_013114715.1 Nitrososphaera sp. | reverse complement strand
CAAGGCCTGCAAAGATAAAGACGCCGGCAAGCCGGACAAACGCTGCATCCACACCAACGATGTCAAGGGCTATCGAGGACAGCACAAGCAGAAACGAGGCAACGGCCAGTTTGCTTGACGGCAAGACTATGTTTCTAAAGCGCGGCACTATCATGTAGCCGATGCCCATGATAAGCATGGTAAGAAAGCCGTCTATCTGGAGCACCATGTGAAATGGGAAGGCTCTGTAAAACGGGTGCTCGACTAGGGCAAAGATTGTAGTCATCCAGACCGAGCCGATAAGCGAGCCGGCAAACACCAGCAGAACAGCAGCAACGATAAACGGCTTGCTCACTTTAGCCTCTGCTTTTCTGGCCGCCAACCTGAATAATTTTAGTCAAGCATTATATATTCAGTTTCGGCAAAATCCTGCAGCCGGGTATCAGGCTTCAAAACAGAACATATAGACCAATTTTCTATACTACAATACAGTCAATCCCTACTGCAAGTCTTTCTCGGGCCTAAAAGTCGTCAGGCCTGTAGGCTCGGTTCTTATTCTATTTTGAATTGCAGTATGCCTCTGTGGTGTCCCCTACGTTGGTGCGCTTCCAGCTGAAACTCGTACGAAAATATGACCTTGCAGGTACCGCAGGCAAAACGCATGCTTGCTTCTAGTTCTTGCACACCATGTATCTTGGGCAAGCGTTATAATTGATTGGCTTGAATTATTTTGCACAAAGCTAAAGAATAACGAGCTAGGCCTTCTTCCTGAGGTAGACAAACCAATAGACCGCGCCTACAAAAACAGCACCGCCTACAATGTTTCCAAGCGTGACGGGGACGAGATTGCCAATTACGCCATCCAGACCCAGATTTGAGATGTCTGGCATGGCAGAAGCAAGGCCTGAATCCCCCTTTATCATGAGGGCAAAGGACAGAAAATACATGTTGGCAACGCTGTGCTCAAAGCCGATTGCGACAAACGCCGATATCGGAAATATTACTGCTAGGACCTTCTCGCTTATCCGACGGCCTCCTGATGCCATCCAGATGGCCATGCAGACTAGACTGTTGCACAATATGCCTAAAAAGAAGGCCTCGACAAAGCCGTGGTTTACCTTTATGCTTGCCACGGATAGCGCGCGCAAGCCGTACTGGTAGCCGTTTGAGGACCAGACGTTGCTCATATACAAGACAAGCGACGTCAACATGGCACCGACTAGGTTGCCAACGTAGACTATGGCCCAGTTCCGAAGAAGGCTCGACAATCCTATTTTCTTGCTGATAAGCGCCGTCACCATGAGGTTATTTCCAGTAAACAGCTCTGCTCCGGCAACCACAACCAAAATCAGTCCAAGGCTAAAAGTCAGGCCGCCAAGAACTTGGGTAAACGGCCCGCTGATGGTCTGCTGCGCCGTGGCAAACGTAAAGTAAATCCCGCCAAGGCTGATAAAGGCGCCGGCAAGCACTGCAAGCAGAAAAGTTGTCGGCACGTCTATCTTTGTCTTGGCTACCCCTGCGTTTTCTATCTTGCTTGCTATCTCTGACGGCCCAGTCCTGTCTGAAAGCTCTATGCCAAGTGCCAGGGCAATCTGCTCTGCCCGAATCCTTATTCCAGACAGGGATTCAGGGTAACTGTCATCAAGGCTTTTCAAAAGACTGTTGTCAGGGTACAGCTGGACTGCAAGGCGCTGGGACTTTCTCAGTACTTCAGCAAGCTCACTTACATTCTGACGGCCATCTCTGTCTATCTCGCTTACAAGCAATACGAGGCTTTTTTTCAGAAAATCTGCTTGGCCAGAACCCAACTAATCTTTGTCCGTTGCTCCGGATTAAGTAATTATCGTTTCTGATGCCTTAACTACTGAATAAATATTCTTGGCTCCTGATTTAATTTACAGAATCTTCGACGGGTGATACATTTTCGATTTCTGGATCTCCGAACGATAATGCGATTTCAAAGTTCAGCTTGGCTTCTTCAGCTGTAGGAATACATTCTATTTAAATTTCCTAGATGTTAGAAATCTTGAATAATATTACGAAGATTATTACTAACCCTTTAAAATTTTGTGTTTGTATTATACATACAGACCAGGACAGCAGGATCTCGATGGCATTACCAGGAAAGCTGGGGCGCGCCTTGCTCATTGCTCCAGCTTCCTGATTTATTTGTGTGTCTATGAATTGGATACTATTTTAAAGACTCTAGTGTTTTGCGACGTGCATAGTTTGTAAAGGCTGCATGGTTTGTAGAAATACCAATCTGTCTTGTAATTGACTAAGCTGCGAAAGATACAGTTGATGACTAGCCTGTCGCTCTTTCAAGTCTTTTGCTGACTTGGATGCCGAGTCTAGTAGGTTTGGCTCCTTGTAAACTCTTATCGATCATTTGAACAGCTCGGATCGCTTTCCCCAGTCCAGGGACTGGCCGTAGGCATGTTTTGTGGCAATGTTGCGAATGATGTCTGAAAGTATCGCGATTATCTCTTCGTTTTTCATCGGCGAAGAATAGAGCATGGTCTCGACGGTTATGGCCTGCATCATCTCTTTTTGCGGCCTTGACAGATTCATGCTCTCGGCGGCAGTTATCATGTCTTTCATCCAACCGGATACTTTGGGCTCGACAAAGCCAAAGGCCTTGCCAAAGTTCTCATCAGAAAACATGATTCTTTTCCGTTAA
>QCWB01000216.1 GCA_013114715.1 Nitrososphaera sp. | reverse complement strand
CAACATCGTCCCATTTGACGTTGGGGACTTCAATGAACACCTCGCGCATTGCAGAAGGCTCCATGTCCTTTAAGACATCCATGAAATCCGACATGGTTACCTCGATTTTGTTCAAGATTTTACTTGGGATGCTCTCTGCATTGAGGTCTATTTCAGGTAACACGCGTCGCAACGCTCGCATGGCCGCTTCTTTGGCCAGCGCCTGCAAGTCAGACCCAACGAACCCGTGGGTAACGTCCGCAAGCCTTTCTAGGTCCACGTCCTTGGTTAGGGGCATGCCGCGTGTATGGATCTGCAGGATTTCTGCCCTGCCGTCTCTGTCCGGAACTCCAAGCTCTATCTCCCTGTCAAACCGTCCAGTCCTCCTTAAGGCAGGGTCTATCGCGTTTATTCTGTTTGTGGCGCCGATAACGACCACCTTGCCTCTGGAAGAGAGACCGTCCATCAATGAAAGTAATTGCGCGACAATCCTTCTTTCGACTTCTCCTGAAACCTCCTCGCGCTTTGGAGCTATGGAATCAAGCTCGTCTAGAAAGATTATTGATGGGGCCTTCTGCTCAGCCTGCTGGAAAATCTCCCTAAGTCGAGCCTCCGATTCTCCGTAGAACTTGCTCATTATCTCCGGACCGCTTATGGAGTAGAAATTGGCGTTGGTTTCATTGGCAATTGCCTTTGCCAAAAGAGTTTTTCCTGTGCCAGGCGGACCATGGAGCAGAACTCCTTTCGGTGCTTCCACGCCCAGTCTTTTGAATATCTCTGGATGTCTGAGGGGAAGGTCTATCATCTCTCTGACCTTGGCAACCTCATCACCAAGGCCGCCAATGTCTTCGTACGTAACGGCAGGAATGCCTGCCTTTGATGTTGATACCTGCTCTGAAATCGTCACTTCTGTGCTACCGGAAACCACGACTGCGCCTGCAGGGACAGTAGATACAACTTCTAGGTCTATTCTCTGCCCCATTATGACGATTGGAAAAACATCGCCTTTGGTTACCAGGTGGCCGTTAAGAAGCGTAGCAAGGTATTCTTCGCCGCCAGATATCATCAGAGGCTCCTTTGGAGCAAAGTTGATCTTTTTTGCCTCCTTGACCTCGACTTTCTTGATAGTCACCCTGTCATTGATGCCAACTTCAAGCCTGTTTCTGGTGTAGCCGTCTATCCTGATGAGTCCCTTGCCTTTATCCTGGCTATGCGCCGGCCAATTCAAGACCGCGGTTTTCAAATTGCCAGAAGAAACTTCGATGGCGTCTCCCGTCTCAAGGCCGAGTTCTTCGGCGACTTTTGGGTCTACTCGGGCTATTTTTCTTCCAACATCTTTTGAGTTTACCTCTGCAACGATTAGCGTGTTTTTACTATCATCGACTGCCTGCTTGCGGCTCTCGCCTTTCATCCGACCAAGTTCCCTACATCCATGGATAAAAAAAATGTGTACGCAGTGCCGTGCAGAGGAATCTTTGATATTAAATACACAGGAGTGTGTCAAATTTGACATGAGCTACTGGGATGACGACTTTGAAGAATGGTTTCGAAAGTTCATGGGTAAACCGCGATTTGGACTTGTCCGCGATGTTCTAGGCGATATTGAACAGATGAAAAAAGAGATGGAGCGCAGATTTAAAGAACAATTTCCTGATGTTCCAAAAGAGCTAACAAGAGAATATGAAACTCCAGAGGGAATAAAGGTCCGGGAGGTTGGCCCAATAGTGTACGGCTATTCGGTAACAATCGGGCCTGACGGCAAGCCCCGCGTCAAAGAGTTTGGCAATGTCCGGCGGCTTGGCACGACCGGCCCCAAGCTTACAGCTGAAAGGGAGCCAATGTCAGACACAATTGTGTCGGACACCGAAGTAAAGGTTGTAGTCGAGCTCCCCGGCGTTGAAAAAGAGCGGATCAAAGTCAATGCCGTGGAAGGCTCCGTGGATGTATCGGCAGAATCTGAGGGCAGAAAGTACCGCCGGGTTATCGACATTCCGTCAGACGCTGACATCAGTACCGCTAAATCAGCTTACAGAAACGGCATACTTGAGATCCACTTTAAGAGAAAAGGCGAATTAAAAGGCAGAGCCATAAAAATAGACTAACTGGACATTCCAACTTTGCAAGTTTCAATATGTATTTACACCTAGACTACAACATTTTGCAGATCAATCGCTGGAAAGACTTATGCAACATGCAATAGATCTCTTGGACCCCTTGTAGTCTTGTCCATTGGCTTTTCATTGGGTTGGCCTATGGGAAGCATCGCAACCGGTCTGTGCTCCTGTGGAAGGTTCAGTATTTCAGATACTTTTTTCTCGTCAAAGGCTCCGACCCAAGTCGTTGTCAAGCCAAGCGAGTAAACCGCCAACTGCGCATACGCAGCGGCTATCGTGGCATCCTGTACCGAAAACAAGTCTGATCTCTGGCCATACTTGAACGAAGAGCGGGCGGCATTGGCGCAAAAGACCAGCAGCAGGGGCGCTTGTGAAATGAACACCTGGTCATGGGCTGCTGCAGCCAATCTTGACTTCTTTTCTTCGCTGGCTACCTGGTAGATCTCATAGGTCTGAAGGCCTCCGGAAGACGGCGCCATGTCGCAAACCTGCAGTATGCTGTCGAGTACTGTGCTTGGAATCTTTTCGGGCCTAAATGCGCGGATTGACCTGCGCCTGCTCACAAGCTGAAGGAATGATTCTTGCAACATGACTGCC
>QCWB01000215.1 GCA_013114715.1 Nitrososphaera sp. | reverse complement strand
GAATCGTGATGGAATCACACTCAAGACCTTTACTGACCTTGGCGTCGCCTAAAGCTAAATGTCTGAGCTGAAAATCCAGCATCTGATAACGTTAACTGAGCTCCTCGCAAGGGGGGCCAAAAATAATTTTATTTCAATTACCACATCCTCACTTGGAAAAAACATCGCCAAGTCGCAGCAGGCGGCATCGCAGCACCTTTTGGAGCTGGAGCAGGGCGGCTTCATTGAACGCGTGATGAACGGCAGGAAGATCTCAGTCAAGCTTACAGAAAAAGGATACGGGCAGATTGCGGACATGTACCACATGCTAAAGGCAAGCCTGGAATCGAGCCCGTCTGCCATAGAACTGCAGGGAACGCTTGTGTCCGGAATGGGGGAGGGCGCGTATTACATGTCGCTCAAGGGGTACACAAAACAGTTCAAGGCAAGAATCGGGTACGTGCCGTTTCCAGGCACTCTGAACGTCAAGATTGGCAAAAAGGAGCAGGTCGAGGCGCTGCGCCAGCTAAATGCGATTCCTGGGGCAAAAATCGACGGCTTCTCGGACGGAAAAAGGACGTACGGCTGGGTCAAGTGCTTTGGGTGCACCGTCAACGGCAAGGTGGCATGCCATGTCATACAGCTTGAGAGAACGCACCACGACCAGTCCGTGATTGAGCTGATATCAAAGGTGGAGATTCGAAAAAAGATGGGCATCGAGAACGGCGACAAGGTATCGGTCAAGATCCTGCTCGCATGATCCTCTTGATGCGCGAACATTTCATATTCTTAATTTTTGCTCATACCCTAAATGTAAATAAGAAACACGTGATCTCCGTCGGCTCTTGGCATTACTTGGAATCGTGACGATGGACAAAAATGGGCAAGTGATTATGCCTAGTGGCATTCGAAAACGCCTCGGAATAAAGTCGGGAACTGATCTAGTTTTTGCCATGGGCGGAAACATTGTGATGAAAAAACTGGACACGCCTGATGCGAAAAAATGGAGCGCAATATTTCAGAGCATGAGAAAGAAGAATCTGAAATTAGGTGAGCATGATGTATCCAAAGAGATCCGCGCATATCGAAAAGAAAAATGCAATAGGCCTGACTGGCTTTCTACAAGCCTTACCTGATACTGGCGTTAGTGATGCTGTGCCTTGTCTATGCGTCGTCTGCGCACCTAAAGCCGGAAAACAGCCACCGCTCATCCAGCCTGAAGAAATTCCTGTAGCTTCCACGAATTGAGATCTGAGGCGTTGCAAATGATCCGCCGCGCAGCACCTTTTGGTTTGTAAACCACTTGTCGTTGTACTCGGAAAAACCCGACTTGAATCCTGGGTACCCGACAAACTCTGACGACGTCCACTCCCACACGTCGCCTATCATCTGGTGGCACCCGTAGTGGCTTGCACCCTTTGGGTATGACCCAAGCCTGCTGCACCCCCAGATGTGTGATTCCAGAAGGTTTGCATGATTCTCTGACGGCGGCTCGTTCCCCCATGGGAATGTTGTCTTGGTCTGCTTTTCCTCGTTCCAGCACGCCGCCTTTTCCCACTCTGCCTCAGATGGCAGGCGCCTTCCTGCCCACTTGCAGTACGCGTCTGCCTCGTAAAAGCTCACATGGCGTACAGGTTCGTTTGGGTCGACCTTGCGGCGTCCGAAAAAGTCGCTCACATACCACGTACCGTCTTCCTTGTGCCAGTACATCGGGGACTCCCACCTGTTTTTTTTCACGGCATTCCATCCGTCTGAGAGCCAGTGCCTATAGTCCCCGTATCCGCCTGACTCGATAAACCTGATGTACTCTCCGGCGCTGACTGGGAATGCGTCTATTTTGTAATCGTTAAGGTACACCTTGTGCTCCGGCATCTCTATGTCGTAGCAGAATTCCCTTCCGGAATATCCCATATTGTATATGCCGCCTTCGATTGCAACCTGTTTCTGCTTTACCGGTGCACTCTCTGGGGCATGCCTTTTTGTTTTGGGCCTGTACCTTTCTGCCAGTATGTGCTGGATGTCGTACACCAAAAGCTCCTGGTGCTGGCACTCGTGGTGGATTCCAAGCTCTACGAGTTTTCTTGTGGATTCGTCCAGGCGTCCCGCATCAAGGAATCCTGCCATCTTGTCCGTGATTGCCACGTAATAGGTGAGCATCTCGTCCGTTGTAGGCCTTGACACAGAGCCCCTGCTTGCTTTGTCATGCTGGTCTCCGAACTTGTTATAGTACGAGTTGAGGTATTTTGAGAATTCCGGGTCGTACGCCTTGTAGTTTTTGTCAATCTGCTCTAGGAGCATCTCAAAGAGCCAGCTTGTGTGCCCAAGATGCCACTTTGGCGGGCTTACGTACGGCGCAGTCTGCACGGTATAGTCGTCCTTTTCGAGAGGCGCCACTATCTCAAGCGTGGTATTTCGTAATTTTTTGAATTCGTCTGCAATGGAATAGGTGGAAAGCACTGATGTTGAAAATGATTTTTCATATTCATGTGTTTCTAATCGTTCCAAATCTGTGGAATCTAAAAGATTTTTAAAACATGAAATCCGAACATATCCATAAAAAATAGCTTATGACTGAGAAAAGTAAAACCAAGTACGTAAAAGTCCAAGTCGCCCCAAACTGCTTTCTTGTAAAATCGCACGCGGCAGTAGGCGATGACTTTGCAGAAGACATAGCGTACGGGCTGACGAGAAAAAACAAATTCGTATCGTCTCGGCACTTTTACGAC
>QCWB01000214.1 GCA_013114715.1 Nitrososphaera sp. | reverse complement strand
CGGTAGGGGTAACGGTAGGCTCTGTAGAGATCTCCTCTCCTGGGGCCACCGTAGGCCCTAATTTGACCTTTTTAGAGGGTTCTTTGGTAGGCTCTACTTGGGCAAGAGAAGGCTTGCTCTTGCCTGAGTCAAGCAAGGTTTTACCTTGCTCAACCTGTGTAGAAGTAATATCCTTAATATTCTGAACAGCATTCTCTATATTACCAGACGTAATAAGGCTAACAAATTCTGCCTTGTCTATATAGGTCAGGTCATTAGATCTTAATACATCATCAATAATTTGCTGTTTAGCGGTATCCCCAAATTTCTCACCAATATCATTGGCTATTTTGGCAGCTTGACGACCATCTACACCCCTGGCCTTGTGAATACCGGTGGGAATAGAGAATGCTCCACCACCAACAAGACCACCTGCGAGTGATTCACCAAATTCTGGAGTCTGTATCTTTTCTTGTAGCCAGTTAAGATCTATTTCTCTGCCATCTACCTTACCCTCTACTATGGCTTGTTCAAGTAGGTATTGACTAGCCTCTGTTCCGGCTTCGGATATTTGTGCAAGACCAACAGCCCTGCCAAGAGTAGTAATTCTGTCAAGCATGGAGACGTTAGATAGAGTAAACTCCTGCCACGCTCTCTTGGCCACATCTACACTACCCTTGCCACCAGTAGCTATGGCATCATCAAGATAGTGAGCAGCATATTTACCGGCAGCAGCCTTAGCTACTCTACTGCCAAGACCAAATGATCTTAATATGGCAAGAGGAACTGCGGTCTCTAACACGGCAGAGCCAGCACCATAGAATAGACCAGATTCAGCGGCAAGCCTATCTATCTCTGCGTCGGAATAACCCTTTTCTTTGGCCCTGTCATAGGCATTGCCATACGCCTCGTTAGATTCCTGTGCAAAGGCTACGGTAAAGGCAGCAGCAGCGCCGATCTTGGGTCCACCAACAGCAGCGCCGATAGCTCCTGCTGCCAATACAGTTCCCATACTGGTAACAGCCTGAGAAAATACCCTGCCAAACATAGCCGGATCAGTAACGAATTTAGACCAGCTAAATGGATTGGCCTGTGCCCACTCCTGATAGTTCTTTAGTGAGGGATCTGATTCCATCCACTCTTGAGAAGTTGCCCTGGCAGACTCATATAGGGCCTTGCGAAGAGCTATCTTTTCATCTCTATCAGGATCATCTGGGCTAGACAGAAAATTCTCTGATAGAATATTATATGTAGTTGCAGCTATTTCGGGAGCACGATAGATCTGCTCTTTGGTAGATTGCCAGAATGCTTCGCCCATACCGAGTGGTGCGGGGGGCTCTGGCTCAAACTTAAAGGATGATATTCTTGGATCAAGGCCGACAGCTACATTATATAGCCGGTCGTCAGGCAAGACCCTATATTGAGGTGGGAGTAGTCCACGTAGGGTGTTGAGAAACTTCGATCTTGTAGTGTCGAGTTTGTTTTCATTCGGCATTCTGCCCACCTATACGTCGACCAGACAGCGCCCTATAAAGATCAACTGTTCCGCGTATGATGTCGCCTAATTGAAATTTTTTCTCGGGAGAGGAAATATTCTGCATCGAGAATTGCCCAATATCTTTTGAGAATAGACGCAGTCCAGGACCAAGCATAGGTGGGGATTCGGTTTCTGGTTCTGTTTCGCCCATAGGCGTCCTTCCCTCGGTTTTAGCATTAACGCCAAAGGTAAGTGATTCTGCGCCAGCCGGTTGATTGACATTTGCACTATCCTCAAACCACATAGCCGAGCGCCAGACATCTACAAGATCCATTACAAATCCAGGCTCACCCGATGTTATTTCTGCTCCTTCTTGCGCCCAGGGGAATATACTCCACCCCTTGTAGTCAAAGCCCTTGATAAGGCTTGGATCCCGATCAAACTCATACATCAATTGCATTGCTAGTCTATCTCTCTCTTCTGGGTCATTCGACTTCTTGTACTCATTGATAATATCTTTTATAAATCCAGCAGTTCTTGTCATGTCCATCTTGCCACCACGAATAAGAAACTCCATAGCGGCTTTGCCAGCAGACACGGCAGATTCAATGGCAGTAGTTTGTGCAGACAGGGGAATAGTAAGGTCTATGTTGTACTCAAGGCCAAGTCTTTTGGCGGTCTCATTAGTTCTGTTGATCTTTTCTCTGTGGCGAGCCATAAAGTCACGAGACATTTGATTCGGGCCAGTACCAGAACCACCACTAGCTCTATCAATCTTATTTCTCTCGGCCATTAAGCGTAGGTATTCTTCTCTTTGCTCCATATCAAATCTCTGAGCACCGAGAGCATTAAGGGCTTTCTTAAGGCCTGCTTCACGCTCAGGGGTTAATTCTACCCCACCAGTTTTAAGATCTTCCTTGATCATGCCCCACTCATCATCGCCTATGGTAGATAGATCAGAAAGGGTTTTGCCAGCACCAGCCGTTACATACCTCTCGAACAGTTCAGGGGCAAGTCTATTGGCCGCATCATAATACATACCAAGACGACCCATAATATCCCGTCTTTCTGACTCTGCTTCGGCTATTTGCTGTTTAAGACCAGCCCTGTCCATTGCAATAGTAGATCTCTTTTTGCCAACAATGGCAGAGCCAGCACCAGTTCCGGCATAATCAGATTCAACTATCATATTATCCATCTTTTTTTGGATACCTGTAGACTTAACATATTCTTGTTCAAGGGCTGCATTCTGAG
>QCWB01000213.1 GCA_013114715.1 Nitrososphaera sp. | reverse complement strand
TGCGTCAAAGTGGTGCGGGTTGATTGCCAGTGTTCTGTCGTAGAAGGGGATTGCTTCGGAGTGTCTGGAAAGTTGCGAGAGCAGGAATCCTTTCTGGTGCAGTGCATCATAAGATGCCGGAGATATTTCCAAGATCCTCTCCAGCACAATTATTGCGTCGCCATATCTTTCCATGTGTTTTAGTGCCAGCGCTTTGCCGAAAAGCGAGTCGACGTGGCTGCCTTCTATTGACAATGCGCTCTCAAAGAAGGGCAATGCCTCCGCATGTCTGCCCAGTCCTACAAGAGACTGTGCCTTGTAATAAAATGCAATATAGTGCGACGGATCGTACTCTAGTATTCTCTCAAAGCAGGCAAGTGCCGCAGAATATTTTTGGCTGTCGTAAAGCACGACTCCCTTCTGGTACAGTATGTTGGAATCAAACGGGTTGATTGCCAGCGCGTCATCAAAGCAGGAGATTGCCTCGTCGTACTTTTTGCCATGCGACAGCGACATTCCCTTTTGGTAGTGGGCCTCGTAGTGGTTGGGGCTGATCTGGATTGCCTTATCAAAGCAGGAGATTGCCTCCGGATGTCTGCTTAGTGCTGCAAGCGACATGCCCTTTTGGTAGTGGGCCTCATAATCTGACGGATCGCGGTCCAGCATTACATCAAAGCAGGAGATTGCGTCCTTGTGGTTTTCAAGTGCTGCGTGAGCCAATCCCTTCTGGTACAGTATGTTGGAATCAAACGGGTTGATTGCCAGCGCGTCATCAAAGCAGGAGATTGCCTCGTCGTACTTTTTGCCATGCGACAGCGACATGCCCTTTTGGTAGTGGGCCTCGTAGTGGTTGGGGCTGATCTGGATTGCCTTATCAAAGCAGGATATTGCCTCCGGATGTCTGCTTAGTGCTGCAAGCGACATGCCCTTTTGGTAGTGGGCCTCGTAGTGGTTGGGGCTGATCTGGATTGCCTTATCAAAGCAGGATATTGCGTTTTGGTGCTTTAACATCTTGCAGTATGAGATCCCCTTTGCGTGCAACGCGGAGCTGTTTCTTGGCTGCTTGTCCAGTATTTCGTCAAATATCTCTATTGACTGATCGTCATAGTTGAGGTTGGAGAGCGTGATTCCCTTTTCCAGCAGCATGGCTGTGTTACCACTGTCAGCCAACAGGGCCTGATCAAGGTATTGCAGCGCCTCCTCGTGTCGCGATATCTTGTTTAGCAGTTTTCCTTTTTCAAATAGTGACGCAAGGTTGCCGGGATCCTGCTCCAGTATGCGGTCGTGCGAGTCTATGGCAGACTCGTATTGCCCCAAGCTTGCATACGATTTTGCGCAGTTGTACTGCACGTTTTGGTATTGCGGTGCAACCGACATCACCTCGCCGTAGCAGAGTAGCGCGTCTGCATGTTTGTTGAGGTCCGCAAGTAAGAGCCCCTTGTTGTATATTGCACTGACGTATCTCGGATCTACCTTTATTGCCTCATCAAAACAGAGCAGCGCCTTGTCATAGTATCCAATGGCGCGCAGTGAGATCCCCTTGTCGCACAGCGCATTGGAGAACTGGGGATTTATCTCAAGCACCCTGTCAAAGTACGCTATTGCGTCGGCGTGATTGCCCACAGTGGCAAGTGCCACGCCCTTGTGGTACAGTGCAAGCGTGTTGTCCGGATTGACTGACAGGGCTTTGTCGTAGAATGCGATTGCCTCGCCGGTAAGACCCAGTGCAGACAGCGCGTATGCCTTGTGGTACAGTGCGTCGTGATTTCCTGCATCAAGTTGAATCACCTTGTCAAACGCCTTTATTGCGTCTCCGTACTTGTCCTCCGAGGACAGCGCCATGCCCTTGTGGTACAGCGCTGTCGCATTGTTTGGATCAAGCCTTAGTACTGCGTCAAAGCATCTGACTGCGTCGTCATGCCTGCCAGACGAGGACAGCGCCATGCCCTTGTGGTACAGCGCTGTCGCATTGTTTGGATCAAGCCTTAGTACTGCGTCAAAGTTTTGTTCAGCATCCGCATGATCCCCCACGTTGTAAAGTGAGATTGCCTTGCTTTGCAACAGACGCGTGTCGTTTGGCAGAATCTCCAGCGCCCTGTCGTAGAATGGAATAGCCTCCTTGTGGCGGCCAAGCGTGGACAGCGTGAGTCCCTTTTGGTACAGGGCATCGGAGTGATTCTGGTTTATCTCAAGCACCCTGTCAAAGCATTCTATTGCGTCGGCGTGATTGCCCACAGTGGCAAGTGCCACGCCCTTGTGGTACAATGCAAGCGTGTTGTCCGGATTGACTGACAGGGCTTTGTCGTAGAATGCGATTGCCTCCTGCACCTTGCCCATGCTGAAAACAGAGTATCCAGTGCTTGCAAGTACCGACCCGTTTTCCGGATCAGCCGAGAGCGCCTTGTCGTAGTATCCTATTGCTTCTGCATGGTTTCCAAGCTGGGACAGTATTGCTCCCTTTCGATACAATGCCTCCGCGCTTGAGGGGCTGACTGCCAGCGCCCTGTCGTATAATGAGAGTGCGTCGCTTTGCCTGCCGGCCTTGTCAAGCAGAACGGCACTGGCCAAGATTGCGTCAAAGTGGTGCGGGTTTGCTGCCAGCGCGCCATCAAAGCAAGCTGCAGCCTCGTCTGTCCTTTCGAGCGCCTTTAGCATCTCTCCTTTGCGATACATGGCATCAACGCTGTCAGGATTTACAGACAAAGCCCTCTCAAGATGCGTGAGCGCATCTTGGTGCCTTCCCAGGTGC
>QCWB01000212.1 GCA_013114715.1 Nitrososphaera sp. | reverse complement strand
CCGATCAAAAGCGGTGCCAATTTTGGGAACTGTTCTTTAATGATCTTTTCTGCCTGTAGCAGTTCTTGCTGCGTAGGCTTTACTGTCTCTGTGGTCTGTGTAGACACGAGAACCAATAAGCCAAAATTAAAAAAAGAACTATAACAATGACTCTAGTTTCTGGAGTTCGCTATAGATACAGCCGCATTCTTTCGTTTCTGATCTGCCTAGCTTGCTCATACATATTGCAACCATCTGGTCAGGCTTCATATCTGGATGTGCAGAATGCACTTCAGACATGCAGTCTGTCATGGCTTGATCTTCTTTATACCAGTTCTTGCTTTCGCCATACTGTGCTTTGATAGCTCCACAGACTTTTCTTGCTGTTTCTTCGTCGCCATATTGGCGCATCTGGTCAGCCATGCATTGATCCCAAGGATAGTCCGCTTCTGTCTGTGCTTCCTTTTTCCAGCCCCACTTCTTGCGCAGCTTTTCCAATTTGTCATCATACTTGCTTTCCTTGCTTATTCTTGTTTTCGAGTCGCCTGGCAGGACGTCAGATGTGAGTAGTGCAATGCCCGTAAAGACTATACCATGCTGCTCATGAACACAGCCAGCAATGGAACATTCTTCTGTTTCACCTTTTGAAGGTATCTGCTCGATAGAGAGTTTTGTAATCTCGTTGTTCTCTATCATGTTCTTTACATCTTCGTCGTATACCTGAATCTGGCCCTTGACAGCGTTTGTAACAGGATCGAACTCCATAAACAGCGTAGTATTAGAACCTTCAGACGCGGGATCATACGCATCATGCGGCGCCCAGAGTGTACGATCGTGGTTAATGTTGAATGGTCGAAGACTCAGAGAACTACTGCTTTTTTCCAGTTCTTCTTTTGTGTATTTGCGGTTATTTCCAGTGATTGTGACGTGGATAGCTTCGATATTCCAGATAGATGGACCTGCTTGCTCAAATTTTACGTTTGATTTCGGCACGGCTTTTGTTCTACTGACTGAAGTATTAACCATTTTCACGTCCTTCCCATTCACTACCGCGGAACTTGATTACAAGATTCTTGAAGGGGTCGTAATAAAAACACGAACAATATGGATGTAGAGGAGGTCGGGGGGCTTCGAAATCTAGCCCGTCAACAAAAGAATAGGCGAAAACGCGTCCCTCATATTCATCACAGTCGTCAACCTGAGTGTGTCTTGCATGATAGACGTGAAATTCTACCAAGCCAAATTCTGGCAAAGAATGTCCTGCGGTTTCGTCGATGTCAGGAGTATCGACAGGCCCGCGCTCAACGTTTTTCTGTAGCTGGTTCATCTGGTTTTTGTCCCCGTGTCAGTTTCATGCGTTGTATGATGTTGTCTTGCTGCATTTGTGACTGTGTACGCTGGTCATTGATGAATGTGTTATAGTCGGTGTCCGAGAGCGGGAAGCCAATCTTTTGCAGAGCGTTCCTGCCTTCCTTTATTGAAATCAGTGGTTCATTGTTTACTTTTGCTGTAGAGACTGCCAGAATGTCTGCAAGCGTCATGTCAAACTGGTCTTTCTGGCCAAACTTGAATTCTGTAGTCCTGTTCGTGCTAGTAAGGACACGTGGGATAATCTCGCCATTGAATACACGCCTGATTTTCTCCATGATGCCAAGGAGCAGGACATCATCTTCTTTTCTTGCTTCTCGCGCGTCTGCCATTGCGCTAGGTTCTGTCCTCAGTCTTGTCCCTGACGATTGCAGTCCTGCGCTTGTTTCCTGGTCTATTATCTCGCTCGTTGTTTTCAGCAGGCCTGACCTGTTGCCATCAATAGTTTCAGTGATGATCTGTGGGAGCTGATCTGCAGACTGCACGCCAAAGAAGCGTCGTTCCCCAGGCTTCCACGCTTTCATGTCTGCTTGCTGTTTGTCGAATGCTTCCTTGTTTGTAGACAGAAAAGCCCAGACGTTGAGAGGCCAGGCGTAGCGCTCCTCTGCATTTGCTGCGTTCTGGTAGTGGCGCCGAAGTAATTCGAGTTGCGGAATGCTAGATTTTCCGTTCCATGCAAATGAAGTTGCAAGAGCATGGAACATTCCAATGCCCCATTCCTGCCTGTTAATGTCAATGTATTTCGTGTGAATGTATTGATCTACCTTAAGCGGTAGCTTGACCCAGTAGTGCTTGCCTGTCGACTGGACGTATTCTTGCACATTGCCGTAATCATCACGCTTTAGCCCCACAATGCTGGCCATATTGACGGGTTGCCAGTCCGTAGTGCCGATGATGTTATTTCCGCAAACCAGCCAATCGCGAACTATATATTCAATTAGTCGCGAATCTGCCTGGTCAAACTCGTCTGCCCATGCTTCCATGGCCTCGACCGAGCTTTCGGGGCCGTCAAAGTACCAGTCACGTGACAAGATTTCAGCAACATAATTGTCAACTGCCGCCTGTACCCTGCCAATTGTTTTATAGTATTCATACATCGTTGCAAAGGCGACTTCAGGCTGCCGGATGTTGTCAAAGCCAGCGTAACTGGAATCTACATAGCTAGATGGCTTTGCTCGTGCCTGCTCGTTGTAGTCACTACCGAAACTGCCAAAATATTGTGGCTGCTGGCGTTCTTGCTTCCAGAACTTCAAATTCATGGCGTCCTGCCTCCTATCGCGCTCTCCATGACGTAGATCTGTATGCGTTCTGTGCTGAGAATTGTTCCTGCCAGTTCAAGTTGAATTTCCAGGTAGTAGCTTGTGTAACCGCTGGCAGTCGTTGTCGCGAGTC
>QCWB01000022.1 GCA_013114715.1 Nitrososphaera sp. | reverse complement strand
CATCTTTGTGATGGTCAGCAACCAGGCTGTCAACCTGTTGCTAAACGCCCAAGAGTTTGGCGAGGTCTATACTCGGACCGTGTATTATTCTATATTGTCTGGCATGATACTTGCAGCCATTGCCTTTGTCCGGGTAAACTTTGTCAACAGACATTCTATAGTCTGGTACAGCTTCAGGACAATCGCATCTATAGTAAAGCGCGGTGAATTTTCACGCGGGCCTGCTGCTTATTCTGATTTCAAGATGAGCCCGCTTTCCTTCGGGCTCTGGCAGGTAACCAAAGTGGTGCTTCTTGCGCCGCTGTTTGGAAACATTGTCTTTGGCATGGCCATCGACTACATGCTTGATGGAAACGACGTCGGACTTGGCCTGATGGGCAATGTCTTTTCAATCCCGTTTGCAGACGTGCCCTCAGACGGCAGCTTTTCGAAGGAAAACGTGGTTCCGCTGATACCGGCCCTGACCATGATAATGCCGCCGATACTGGCTGCAGTAGGCGTCAGGCTTTTAGTCTACGTTGGCATTTCTGGGGCAATAAGCATAGTATCACAATACGTTAACGACGTCAGCGAAAGAAAGCCAAGATTCCTATCTTATATCTCTAGAGTCGAGATAATAGTCGGCACAGTGATTTTCTGGGCTGGCTTTTCGGCGTTCTTTAATTCAACCATTGACTACAACACCCAGTACGTCATTGCCGGCTCGCTTTTACTTGGCGCTGCATTTATCGGATTTGGTTTCTTTGACCGGATTCGCTCCAAGGTAATGATATACCCAAACAAAAAGCACGTCTACTCGCGGCTGGTAACTGTGGCCGCAGTAGTAATCGTGGTGAGCACCATGGTCTTTGTCAACTCTGGTATAGCCGACGCAAAGAAAGTAGAATGGCGCGGCCCGTACATTGCGCAGGAAATTGCAATCAACCAAAGCATGGCAGACCTAGACAAGGTTAACATCATAAATTATGACGTCAAACCGCCGTCAATCTCCACATCTCAGATAAAGACCGTGGTGGACGAAAACCGCGAGAACCTGTCAAACATCCGGCTTTGGGACCAGGAAGCGGCAACTTCAAAACTAAAGCCAGAGCTGGGCCAGAGAAACGACATCGTCTTTGCTGACACTGACATTCTCAGGTTTGGCGACACCATGTACTGGGCCGGAACCACGACTCCAAAACTGCCGGACTCGGCCAGGGGCAACGAATGGTTCAACCAGCACCTTGTCTACACACACGCCAACACCGGCATCAAAACATTGGAGGCGGACACCGGCAACCTTGCTGACGAGTCTAGGTTCTTTGAGCAGCGGCGAATCTATTACGGCGAGACTGGCACAGAAGGCCTGTTCTCAAGGTACTGGTCTGCCCATCCAGTTGGCAGAAGCACAAGCACGGAGATAGACGGCTTCTTTTACTCTGGCACAGGCGGAGTGGACATGGCACCGCCTCTCAGCTGGATGTTTGAGCCAAACTTTATGCTGTCTTATCCCGACACGCCAATCCACGTCATGAGGTATAAGGACATCCACGATAGAATGGAGATTTTGTATCCGTATTTTGCGTACCATTTCGGCTTTAGCGAAAGCGTCACTCCAAATTTCCAGAAGGTAGACGCATTTCCAGTGACAGACGGCCAGAACACCTACTGGCTGATGCCGCTTATCGCCGGCTTTGATACTTCGCACGTGCCGTGGGCAGGACCGTTTATGCTAAAGCTGACCGGCTACTCGCTTATTGACACGTACAACGGCAGCACCCAGATAATAGTCACCGGCGACGACAAGTTCTCAGAGATGTTCTACGAGCAGTACAAGGACATCGGCGCCACACGGCAGGTCCCTGAATGGCTGTCGGAGCAGATACGGTACCCAGAAGAGATGTTTATCTGGAAGATTGCCAAGTTTAACCATTACCACGTTACTGATCCCAAGACGTTTATCGAGGGAACAAAGTTCTACGATATTCCGCAGGACCAGTCACGCGACGTGCCTCCGTATTACATAATAACAAAACCGCAGGGCTTTGAAAAACCAGAGTTTGTCGGCTTCCAGTCACTTGAGCTAAGCGGCTCGCAGAGCAAGAACCTGGTAGGCTACATGATAGTCCAAAACAACCTTGCAAACCTGGGGCAGATGAGCTTTTACTCTGTTCCTCAAGAGTCCGCCACGAAGCTTATCGGGCCAACAGCCGCCAGAGAGGCGCTCGAAAAGGACAAGGACTACAAAAACGTCAAGACCCTTTTGCAGGGAAGCTCTAAACTTGGAGAAAACATACTCTACAAGATTGGAGACGAGGAAGTTTACTTTATTCCAGTCTACACCGCAAACAACGCCGGCGGAGTCGTCTCGCAGATAGGCACCATAGCGGTAGTCGGAGCATCGGTCACTGGAAACTTTTACGTCGGACTTGGAGACACGCCTGTCCAGGCCTTTGAGAACTATTTGTTGAAATCTGCAGGCCAAGAGCCATCTGCGACGCTAGACATCCCGGCTGCAATAGACACCGATGCGCAGGGACGTATCCTGATCCTAGAAAAGATATTTGCAGACGCCGGAATATCGGTTGCAAAGCCAACGGCCATTTCCGCGCCACTTGAATTCCAGGAAGGGACTGTTGCCTTCAAGACCGAAGCAGACAGGCAGGCAGCCACGGATGCAGTCTCTTCGTTTATCAGCAAGTACTCCATTTCAGGCAGAGTGCTTGAATGGCAGGACGCCAACAAGGTTAACTTTGGCATATTGACCACTGTCGACGGCATAGTCGAGGTTCACTACATATCAATTGAGGTCAGCTGATCCTGACGGTTCTAGTTGTAGACAACCTGTCGCCTTTCACACCACAGATTCTAGATTGCCTGAGTCAGCTGCAAATAGACTGCGCCAGCATCAAATATTCTGATATATTTGAGCAGGATCTGCAGGCTGCTGACAGAATAATCCTGTCTGGCAGGCGGAAAAATGATTCTGCAACAAACTCTGCAAATTCCAAGGTGGCAAGGTATTGCTACAAAAACGACCTGCCATTGCTTGGAATATGCTACGGCGCAGAGATAATTGCCCAGACGTTTGGAGGCTCGCTTCGCAGGATGCCCAGGCCCATTCGGGGAAATTTGGAGATACGGCCCGACAGGCCAAATCCAATTACTGGCGACAAGAAATCCATATCTGTCTTTGAAAGCCACGGCCTGTGCGTCGCAAGGCTGCCAGAAGAGTTTGACAGGCTTGCCGGCTCTGAATACTGCCCGTTCGAGATATTTGCTCACAGGGCAAAGAAAATCTTTGGCCTGCAGTTTCATCCAGAGAAAAGCGGGCAGGACGGCCTTGACGTCATTGAAAGATTCGTCAAGTTATAGTCTGTCACATCTTTAGCCTTAATAATCACGCTGCCGAGAATAATAACATGCTTGCCAAGGTAAACAGCGTCGGCAAAAATTCTGTCAATGTTACGGAACTTGACATAGATGATTTTGGTTCAGTAATTCCTTTGAAAAACGTGGACCTTGTCCTGCCGTCAAATGATGATTCTATTTCTCTGACATTGAAAGCATCGCCCTATGCGGCTGTTTTCACACAGGATGGCAAAGACGAGCAAGGCAGCATGATAATCCTTGCTCGGGGCATGAGCCTTGAGGATTTGAACAAGGAAAAGGAGCATACAATCGACAAAGTACATAAAAGAAAATAATTACTTTTTGATTTTGTTGCATAACAAGACGCAGTCAGACCGGGAGTAATTCTATATGCAACATATCTAGATGCTAACTTGGTAGATCGACCGCTTCCTTATTTTCTCAAACTCTGTCTTGAACGACATGGAGCTGGTCTGACCCTCCTTTTCCACCTAATCGCCGAATAATCTTGCTAAGGGTAACTAAAAATCCTTATGAAATTCCGCATTCCGATAGTCTTATCTTCCCTAGCAAATTAACTAAAATGCTTGTCTATCGATGTAACCGCTGTTATTCAAGCTGCAATCCCTACGGGTGTAGGTTTAGGAGGGTTTCTATGGGGCATCCATACGTACAGACAGGGTCAAAACCTGAAGAGAAAGGACATACTGTTTTCTCTTATTGATGAATTTGACAAGTCTAAAAAGATGGATCTAGCCAAGAAAATTCTAGACGGGTTTTCGTATGCTCGCATGGATGGAGATATCTGGGTAGGCTGGTACAATAAAACAAGCTTGGACGTAATCCTGCGATATCATCAAAAATTCATTTTTGATTGGGATAAAGTTCCCGGAGAGCATGAAGGTAAACTGCATAATTTCTTGCAAGAGTATTTCGAAATAGATTGGCCAAAGGGCGCCAAGGCAGAGCAAATCAACAATGGGAGAACAATAAGACTCGCTTCCGCAGGCAAATCTGCAGTTTTTAATCTAAACGGGACTGGGACCGGAGCTGAAATACTCTTGGAACCGCCAGCGTACCCGTTTGCATTAGTTGTAGAAAAGGAAAAAGGAATCCTCAAACTATACACACCCGGCAACATTACAGACGCGAAAGAACAGGAAATAAGAGACAGTTTTTCTGTGCTCCTTGATTTCTTTGGTAAGCTTGGATACCTTATGAACCGGGGTCTTGTAAAAAGGGAAGAATTGCAATATTTCGAATACTATATCAATAAGGCAAAAGATGATGCAGCTGTTCAGAAATTCGCTGATTATTACAATTTCGACCTCTACAAGGACTTGCTAAGAAATCTGTAGGGGCTTTGTAGTCATCCCGATGGCTTCTGCCATAATCTCAGTGTTTCACAATCCGCCCCGGAAACTCGATTGAATGAAATGCCGGATGTTAACTTATCAGATCATTTCAGCTTTGCAACAAGCTCCTTAAGATATTTTTCGAGCTCAAGCACGAACCTGTCAAATTCATCGTCGTCAAGTTCCGTCAGCACAAGACCCTTTTCATCTCCCCATCTGAACATGCCGCCTTTGCTCAGGAGCTTCTTTTTCTCCTCCAAGTTATCCCTGTATTTTTCGTATAGTCCAATACTGCGATTGATTTTTTCGATCGCGCACTTCTCCACCTCCCGGGGCTTGATTCCGCTTTTCTTGGAAATGAAGAATATGCCAAGATAATCCCCTGCTTTGACTCCCCTTCTAGTGAGGATCGCACGGATTTTCTCGCTCAATATCTCTTTCACGTCATACATCTCGAAAGGCACTGCTGTAGAATATTCTGCATATTAGTCAGGGAACAGATATTCTCAAATAATTAAGTCCAGATAAAACTCAGACTTATGCGCATTCTCCTTTGCCTTGAACTCCAATGCTGCTTCTGGCATCGTAATTGTAGGCATGTTTTTCGTTTGAACGGATTGGGACCGTCTCTATGTCCTTACCTTTGCAAGTAGGACAGATATGCGATGTAGCGGTGTGAAAAATTACTGTTGCACACCAAAAACAAGAATTACATATCAAAAAACTAATTTCTCTTAATTCTGTCATTTTATTTTCCCTATCCTTGACAGCATTATCTTTATGTTCAACGTTTGCCAGAACCTCTAACATGGCTTTACGACATAATCCTATTTAATACTTCTTAAAATCTATAACATAGTTACTGTATATATCATAAAAAAATGATTTTTGATTTATTTTCGCGGTTATTATGAATCATCGCGATGATTAGCTTTGTTAAAATAATCCGAGACTTTGCGTATTAGGCGTTCGTGGTTATACGGTGCGACTATCCTGAAGGCAAATAATTCAGGCACAGAATGGTCAAGTGCAAAAAGGAAAATGTCTGAATTTTGCCAGCGTATCATGACATAGTCCAATTTACCAAAATAGTCTTCGTTACTTTTCGCGAGTGCAGTTATAAAATGGGATTGAAGGAGTATTTTCTTGAGTTTTATTTCATTGGGGAACGGAACATTTTGCTTGACGTACGATGCTGTCAACTCGCCATTTTTAATTATGCCCGTTCCAAGGATATTTTTATGAAATGATGCAACTTCTTTGCAGATTGCCAGGCCACCATCATCCATTTGCAAGTTGAGCATTAATCTTGACGGTTAATTATTCTTTATTGTGTTAATACTGTCGAGATGTATTTTTTTGATTGGAAATGTGAATGGTTTGTCAAAAAGTCACATTGTTCTACGTCGCATATTTTCACACATTCTGTGCGCAGAAGGATTTATTTTCCGCAAGCGAAATCCAAAGGCCGTTGTCAACCACTCAGCCAGAGCATGTTCTCAATTTGCCGCTTGTCAGCAAAAGCGAAGAAAGCGCACACCTTCCGCTTGCAATAAACGTTGTAGCCAAGTACTGGGGAGAGGACCTGAGCCCGATGGCGCAGGCCCCTGCATCAAAGGCAGCAGTAATGATAGACGGAATAGATCTGGCCGAAAAACGCGGGCTTGCCTGCTACATCTATCGCAGTTCTATCAAGGACCTGAAGAAGCGAATCGACCAGGGAATGCCTCTGATTGCTATTCTGCCCGGCATACAGGACGTTGTACAGCATGCCACGGTGGTTTCTGGCTACGACAACGACGAGCGCAAGATTCTGACCTACGTGCCAGAGCCAGACGCGTTTGGCGCGGTGCCAGAGCCAAAATTCGAGTCGGACTGGGCCCAGGACGACACGACTGCTATCGTGCTTGTCCCAGAAGACATGAAAAACGTGATGAAAAAAGACGACTTGAAATTCGTAGAATCGAACCGGCTCTGCTTTGAGTCAGAGCGCCCAAGGCAGCAGGGCAACTTTCATACAGTGATAAACATGCTAGAGCGAGCCACGGACAAGGACCCTGACAACCCGCAGGCCTGGTGTCTGCTGGCTGGAGTCTACAACGAGCAGGGGCTGGAACTTGCAATTTCCTGCTATCAGCGTACCATAAAACTAAACCCGAGGTACTACCTTGCTTACCGGGGCCTTGGCAACTATTACCTAAAAAAGAATGACTACAGCCTGGCTGAGGCAAACTATACCAAAGCCGTTGAGATCAACCCATCTCGGTTTGGCCCGATATACAAAAACCGCGCCGTAGCCAGGCTGCAGATTGGAAACAACGCCGGCGCAAAGCAGGATTTGATAACTTATCTTGACCAGACGCCAAACGCTTCTGACCGAAAGTCGATACAAGACGCTATTTCGCAGCTCTGACCTCAGTATAAGTCTCTATCCGCATCGGCTCTGTGACCAGGTCAGAAATCTTGGCCGGCAGCTGCTGTATGTAGGGCTTGTCCGCATGGATATCTATCGACTCCATATCGGCCCAGACCTCGTCAAAGAAGAGCAGGTTTTCGTCATCCGTTGAGCGATGCAAGACGTAGGCAATGTTTCCCGACTCGCTTCGGGTCTGATCTACCAATGAAAGCAGCACCTGCTCCAGCTGCTTTGACTTGCCTGGCCTGGCTTTGAAAAAAGCAAGCAGCCTTATTGCTTTCTCTGTCCTTGCCTGGAATTTTGCAATGTCTGTTGTCTCTGTCATTTTGACCTGTGTGTCAATAGTTCAATGGCCTCTTTAAACTGCTCCTCTGTCAGAGGAGGCAGGTCTGCTATCTTTAGATTCTCTGCAAGGTGCTCCGGAGTCTTTTGGCCAATCAAAGGGGCGATTACGGACGGGCTTGACCGGATCACCTGCACAATCTTGGCCATCTGGTCTGTTATGCCGCAGTAGTCAGGTATCGGGGCCCTCAGCAGCCTGCCTTGGAACAGTGGCACGCTTGTGAAAATGCCTATTCCAAGTTTTGCAGCGGCTTGCAGTATGTTCAGGTTGCCCTCCGAGCCTACCGTCTGGCTTTTTGTAAACAAAGCCTCGCTGTAAGACAGGTTGTAAGGCAGCTGGATAAACTTGAATCCGTGGTCCTTGCCGCCTACAGACTCTGCTGCCTTTACAGCAGATTCCAGTGATAGATATTCGTCAGAATCTTCCGGCGACCTGAAGCAGGTCCAAGTGGCCATGCCATAGTATCTTAGCTTATTCTGCTTTCTGTAATTCTCATAGACTTCAAAAACCCTGGCAAGCATGTCCATGAATTTTTCCCGGCTCACGTCTGCGTGCCAGCTTTCAAAGGCGTTGTGGACGTATACCAAGTCGATGCAAGATAGTCTCATGTTTGCAAGCGACTTGTCTATGCATTTTGCAATGTAGCTAGGATGCATGACGTTGTAGCCGGAGCTGATGTCGTCTGCGCTTATTGTGCCTGGTGTTATGAACATCCTCTGCAGGTATTCCATGACGTCTATTTTCGGAAAATCGCCGTCGTTTGTTATGTACCCGTTCTTTGTGGAGATGAATACCTGGTCGCGGCTGATTACCTTGTCTGAGACCAGCCTAGAGATGGCTCTGCCGATGCTCTTTTCGGACTTCATGGCCCTGTAGTTTATCGCGGTATCAATTACGTTGATGGCCCCTGACTTTACAGAATTATAAACAGCGTTTTCAACGGCCTCGTCATCTTGCTTGGAAATGTCTCCTAGGTACGTCCCAATTCCAAGGCTTGATAATTTCAATCCTGCAAAATCCCGAAAGTGGGTTGCTGGCCGGCCCCCGGATATAGCCTGCTTCATGTATTTCTCGGTTCCCTGCGGGCTGGCAAAACCGTCAATCATGGACAATGCGAAAACTTGCAAGCCGATGATAATAAACGGATCGCAATGCTTCTTAGAGGCATCCTTGCCAAGTCGGACTTGGACAAAGTACTATTATTGTCGTTCTGCAAATACCACACATGGCATCAAAGGAACTGCCTGAAAACGACCAGTTCAAGGAATACTCTAAAACCTGCTCGCTCCTGTTCTCTAAACTCTCAAAATCACAGCTGGAATATCTACAATCAGCAATAAAACTACAGGACGACTTTTTCAACTCTTGCGACGGCTTGGTCAAAAACCAGATAGACATGTTTTCTAGGCTTGTAGAAGCTGGCCTGGCAGACAAGGAAAAGGCAAAAGAGTTGGTCTCTACGGCAAACAGGTTTACCCGCGTCTACATAGACTGGGTGACTCTGACCTATAGCCTTGCTACAGCCAGGATGGAGTTTTACCACAAGATTCAGAGTTTGGCAAACGAGTACGCGCTAAAACAAGAGGGGGCGTTTGCAGATTGGCTAAATCAACTAAAATCCTCAACAAAGGCAAAATCACAGCCTTGATTATCAGAGACCGATAACGCTAGACAGGTATTAAATAATGTTCAATAGCAATCAGCCAAGGAGTACGTCTGATTGGAAATAGACACTATAATACTTCTGATACATCTTGCAGTGGGTTTCTTTTTGGTGTTTCTGGCTGCAAAGGCATTCAAAAAGACCAGGTATCCGCCGATGGGTCTTCTTGCAATCGGATTTTCAATGATAGTTCTTGGAGATACAGTCGTAGGAGACGCGATATCTGGCATAGCCAGCGAAGGTGTTAAAGACGTAGTAGAAGAATTGATAGAGATCTCTGGTTTTGTAGTCCTGATCCTTGCGGTGAAGAAGAGCTGAAATGGAAGGGTCAGAAAAGCCAGATGACATCCTTTCGATTCTATCAGACGAGCAGAGCCGGAGAATAATAACGCTTCTTGGAGAAAAGGAACTTACCGTACAGCAGGTTGCAAACCTCCTTGAGATGCCCGCCTCGACAACATACCGAAAGATGCGTGCACTGGAGAACCTAAAGATAGTCAAAAAGAGCAAGGTCATGCGCAACCTTGACGGTTCTGATGAAAGCTATTACAAAAGCTGGGTCCTTCAGATAACCATTACATTCCGAGATGGCAAGATGTCTTATCATCTAGAGCGCGCGAAAATGGAAGACAAAATAGTCCGGCTCTGGCAAAAGTTCAAAGAATGATTCTCATTTTCTGAGAATGTTAGGCACGTATTAAATTCGATTTATCTTCTAAATGCGCATGGAACGAAAAGTCAATTCCAAAACATTGGTGCCTGTCTATGTGCTAGCCGCATTGCTGGCAGCAACATCTGTGATATATTTTCTAGCCAGCACAGAAGAGCTGCCGGAGGCCGGCGAAGAGACTGCAGCAGCCCTTGAAAGCACGCTGTTCATCGGATCTGGTGTTGGATACGCCATAATAGCCGCCTGGGTTCTGGCCAAAAGAGCGAAAGGAAGTTTGGTACCATACGTAGTATCGATAGCTGGTTCGGTATTTCTGATCGCCCTCTATGTCTCATCAAGGACATTCTCTCTGCCAGTGGTCGGACTGCAGGAAGACATCGGCTTTTTGGATGTATCGTGCAAAGTTCTGCAGGGAGCCATTATCGGCTTGGCAACATCTGTGCTCATGACAAACAAGAGTCTGACAGCAAAGAACGTCATAAAACAGTAGATCTGGTCAGGGACCACTTCTATCTTTTTTTAGAAAATCAGGCTTATCGCAAAAATAGCGCCGGCAACCCTTGAATACCAGACGGTTGATGCCATAGTTGGCACAAGCCCGTCAATGGTTTCCGGGTCTTTTCTCAGACTTGATATCGCCTTTATCGCAAACGGCAATGCCGCAAACGCGGCAAGCGAGTAGATTTTTGTAAAACCGATGAACACGCCGGCAACTATCAGTCCGTACGCGGCAATGACAAATATCGGAAGGATTGTCGCGCCTTTCTGCCTGCCTAGGATTATTACTAGCGTTCTGCGACCCTTGGACCTGTCGGCCTCAAAATCTGGAAACGAGTTTACAAAAAGAACTGTGGCAGACATCAATCCAACTATGACGCCTGCATACATTGCAGCCGCATCCAGAGCCGCTGCCTGCACGTAAAAAGTGCCTAGGACTATCATAGAACCCTTTATCGCCACAAACAACTCTCCAAGCCCTGAATTGACTATCGAAGTCGAGTAAAAGTAGATGGCAATTACCGCAAATCCCAGGATGACTGCTATCGTTATGCCCCGGATGGCAACAAAATACGCGCCGACAGACGCTCCAAGGATAAGGAACATAATTCCTGCCGCGTAGACCGATTTTGGTGTCAGAATTTTTTCAGGCAAAACGCCAGTGCCGCCGCTGAACTTTGTTCTGGTAGTCGCAGAGTCTATTCCGCGCTTGTGGTCCCAATAGTCGTTTAGCAGGTCTACTGAGGCGTGCAGGAAAATCACTCCGATATAGGTAAGGCCGGCGTGCAGCGGGTCTATAGTTCCAGTCTTCCAGAATGCCACTGCAAGGCCAGTGCTGACTGCGATGACTGACGCTAGCAAGAATCGAATTCTGATTGCGCGCAGCCAGTCAGAAATCAACATAGTTGTTTGTTTTGCCGGCCTTCTATGTCTTTTGCGACCTAGTCTCTGAATTTTATTGCGTAGTGGCTACCGTCACAGAAAGGCTTGTTTTTGGATGCACCGCACCTGCAAAGAGTGTAATGCTCCTTTGACACTCCTTGCGCCCAGTCTGATCCTACAAGCTCAATGCCCCCGGTGACGTGGTACGGGCCGTTTTTTGTAACGGTGACCATTGGCTCCTGGCCAAAATCACGATATTCAATATTGTCAACAGAATAGCTCAGTGCTCCTGACGGGCATTTTCTTACGGCTGCGATTATCTCATCTACGGACGCGCCGTCTGGATTTATCCACGGCCTTTGGCCTAGACTAAAGACGGATTCTAGGTTTCTGATGCATTCTGCGGAATGTGAGCATGCAGCCCTGTTGTCGTGGATGGTTATCTTTTTGCCAACGTAACTCTTTTTCTTGTCCTGGGATTTGTCTGCAGTGTTCTGGCTTGAAAAGCCTGCAGCAGCGTGCGAGCCGTCGCAAAACGGCTTGTTCTTTGACTGGCCGCATCGGCAGAGGGCCACTCCGATGACTGTGGAAATGGGCTGGCCTTTAGAGTCCTGCAGGTTTTCGACAACAATTTTTTCAGAGCTGTTTATCAGGTAGAGCGGGCCGTTTGGCAGCGGCACTATCTTGGGCATCTGTCTTTCTATGTCTTGCCTAGAATATTTCCTTTTTTGCATGACTGCAAACAACGCCTTTGGAAACGGATTTAGCGTGCCCTGGTATTCTGTCTCTTTGACGCTGACTAGGTCAAATTCTGATGAAAAAATCTGCCTTATCATGTCTGGCGTGAACTTGAACGGGCCGCCTGACGCTGGCTCTAGGCTGCTAAAGCATTTCAAAAACAAGAAGCCTCTGTCCTCTAGAATCCTTACAACGTTTTTGACGTATGCTGCTCTTGCAGAGACCGGCAAGACGTGAAAGCAACCCCTGTCAAAGATGTAGTCAAACTTTCCCTCAAGCCTGGAATCTAGTATGTCGTCTACAACAAACTTTGCCCTGCCTGTTCTCTTGGCTCTCTGGATTGCATTTTCAGATATGTCGGTCCCGGTAACATCAAAGCCAAGACTGGCCAGACGTAGGGCCTGCGTGGCCGGGCCGGTGCCAAGATCCAGGAATCTTCCATTTCTTATGTTTCGCAAATCAAGTTCTGCCTGGAGGTCCTTGTCCAGATCTTTGTTAAACCATGGCAGGTTTTCAACCATCTTTTCGTCAAGGTAAAGGCTGTCCCAGTTGGGAAACTGTCTGTCGTCTGACACTATTTTTCACCGACCGGCAAAACCATGGGTTATATCCAATTTTCAGAGATAAAAGCATGGCAGCAACTTTTGCCTTGGATCAGAAACTTCATTAATGCACAGATTGATACATCCTGTATGGCAGAGGCATACATACTGATAAACTGTGAACTGGGCTCAGAAGATGGAGTTATCAAAGACCTCAAGGCAATATCCGGCGTAGCAGATGTCAAGGGCGTCTTTGGCGTTTACGATATTATCACCAGGGTCAAGGCAGCCACCGAAGAGGAGCTGAAAAAGGCCGTTGGCAAAATAAGGTCGCACGGCAGCATAAAGTCCAGCCTGACTATGGTAGTCATTGAAGGCCAGGGGGAATAAGTCCCTCCGGGCCGACCATGTTTTGCTATATTGCAAATCAGTCAAAATTGAGAGAAGGCCTGTTTAAACAATAAACTTATGATGCAAAGAACGTGGGTTCTGCACGGCTTTTCAACAATCGCAAATACTCGACTAAAGAACTATCAGAGACCAATCACTACGCATTATTGCATTACAGTATCTGAAAAGTAAGCAAACTTCAATTCCTCTACACACTAAACCAAGGAATGAATACATCTTCGTCGGGACCTGTTTTGTTCCAGTCGAGATTCGTGTTAATAATCCTCTCAAGGTATCTGTAATGGCGATTACGTTGGATAAACAGAAATTCAATTGGCGCGTCTATTTCCAACTTTCAGAGAAAGTAGAATGTCGAGAATACAGGGAAATAAAGTCTGTCAAGTTACACATAGCGCAGGACAATAAGACTCTGTACATAATCGGCTTCACTCTCAGTTTTGTGGATGTCTTGGAGAATGAAATTGATGACCTGGCGGAAAGGAAAGCAAAAGCACTAACTGATCAGATAAGCATCCTCGCTAGACACTATGTCCAGGCTAATATGAAAGGATGCAATCAAGTTCTTGACGATGGATAAGAGCGAGCGACGTCTACGTTAACATCAAAATTCAATATACGAAATGCAATCAATCTGGATTTACAATCGCTTGATATTCCCACTGCCATCAATAATTACAGTAGTTTTAGCGAAAGATATCATTACGTTGCTTTGGGACTCAAGGCAGAAGCCTTCGAAATATACGATATGATGATACTTTCGTTTTACAAATCAATAGAGTATGTTTCGGACCTAAAAGACCATGTCGAGCATTACAAACCTCTACGAGATGCCTTAAGTCATGTTGGCGCACTGCGTAAAAATACATTTGTTTCACTCAATGAAAAATTCCCTAACCATTTTGAATTTACTAAAGGTGGGGTATTTGATCGTAATTCCAAGAAAAACAATGATAATTTGAAGATCGAGGCCTTGAAGCTAAAGACAATTGTAATGGATCACCTTTGTAATGGCAGATAGAACCGGGGACCAACGCATAGAAATAACGTTGGAAAAAAATCCCTGAGAGATAAGATCATTTCCTAAAAAACTAGGTTGACTAATTGCAATAAGTGTGGCCTTGTCCTGGCTCACTACGACAGTGATACCAACCTGATTACAAGGACTTTTTCATGGAGCCAGACTACACAGAAGCGTGCGAAAAGGGGTAACCAGTTATGTGTATTTGAGGATGTTTCATTCCTTGAAATAGGATGAGAGGTTCGACACAAGTCTGCATTTTTCCTAGACCATAGATCCTCATATACAATGAGAATTTTTAATTGTCTGTCGACTAGACAACCTGGTTTGTTGAGCCGTGTTCTAGGTACCCCCTCCCCCTGACGGGATTGTCTGGTTATTAACCCGTCTTAACTACTGTATATCGCTCGTAGAACGTTGCCAATGTTCTCCCTCCCCCGGGATAAAGTTCTACGGGCAAACCTCCCCCATAATCGTTATAGATGACTTTGTTTGATTAACCGCGTTGTCCTCGCCTGATCCGCAGATAATCTCCATGTTTCCATCGCTTTTATCTGGCAAGCCGACAGATGAAAAACGGCTGTCCTGCCTGCAAATCCTCTGCAAAGAAGCAAGGCCACTAGAGGCAAAAGAAATCTCTAAACTTGCATCTCTGCAGCCAGCTTCAACAAAAAAGATTCTAGAGTTTCTTGCCAGCATCTCTTTAGTCGAGATCCAGAAACGGGAAAAAACAGAGTATCGGCTTACGGCCAAAGGCGTGATTGCGGTTTTGTCTGTCCTGCCAAGTTTTTCCAAGGTCCGTCCAGCGCTGCTGTCTCTGAAAAACGACGAGCTGGCCTTTGCCCTGCTGGTTATTGGGCACGCCTCGCCGGAAAGAAAAGACGACGCTCTCAACGCGGCGCTTGCCGGCTTTGCCCTCTCTGACAGGATGACCGAATCTCTGCTTGCGCATTACAGCAGGCAGCGCAAGACACAGTCGACCGCACTGGCGCCGTACCTTGGCATGTTCCGGGATTTCACGCCGGCTGGATTTCAGGACATACTGCAGATGCTTTTAGTTGCAATAAAGCCAACCCCAGACGACTATAACTGGCTGGTCCAGTTTTTTTATGAATTGGTAGAATTCTACTACAACCCAATCCGGCTGGCCTACATGAACATGCTATCTTATGATTCGGAACTCAAAAG
>QCWB01000211.1 GCA_013114715.1 Nitrososphaera sp. | reverse complement strand
ATCGAGATCGACAAATAATTCTTCGAGTGTTTTTGCCTTGCTTTGCTTGGCTGCAAGCGCAAGACCTAGAGCTGCAGTTACTCCAATGGCAGGGGCCCCGCGGACTACCATGGTCTTTATCGCGTCAGCAACCTGCTTGTAATCCGTGCATTTTACATAGACAAGCTTGTTTGGAAGCTTTGTCTGGTCTATAAGCAAAACTGCGTCATTTTTCCATTCGACTGTCAGCAAAAGATCTAGATTCTTTTTGGCCAAGCATGAAAAAATTTCTGCAAGTCTGTATTAAACCTATTTCCGGTTCCCAATTCCGCCAAGCCTGGCAAATTTCCGGGGGTCCAGAATTCCCCGGCCGTCATAAACTGGCACATTTCCCAGGTCCGCGCCAGAAAGACTGGAATATTGTTTATGATCCGTTACCAGAATTGCAAGGTCCGCGCCGGCCAACGCCTCAGCTAGGTCGGATGTCAGCTTGACGTCTAGGGTTGGATCGGCTTTTACCAGTGGATCGTGGACCGTTATTCGTCCAACGCCGATTCTTTTTAGCTCTTCTATAATCCGATATGTAGGAGAAAGACGCGTGTCAGATACACCTCCACGAAATGCAAGCCCAAGCAACGTCACCGACAGCTCTGCCGGTATTATGCCGCCGGCCAATTTCAAAGCCTGCTCAACGCAATATGAGGGCATGGAATCGTTGGTGTTCCTGCCAAGCCGTGTGATGTTGCAGTCAGCTTTTGCTGCCTCTGCAGCCTGGATGATAAACTGCGGGTAGACAGGTATGCAGGCTCCTCCTACGCCTGCGCCGGCCCTGTGTATGTGGCAAAACGGCTGCGAGTTTGCCACCTCGCGGGCCTGCCAGAAATCTACTCCAATTTTTTCACAGAGTTTGGCCATTTCATTTGCCAAGGCGATGTTGACGTCGCGATAAACGCCTTCCAGAAGCTTTTCTGTCTCTGCAGTCCGGATATTGTCGGTAGCAATCACGCCTTTTTTGTATATGATTGAGAGCAAACTGGAGCCAATCACCGTGCTTTTTGGGCCGGCTCCTGCAACGATTGCCGGGTAGCTTTGCTCTACATCCTGGATTGCGCGGCCTTCATAGATCCGCTCGGGATTGTACACTACAAAAAAATCGCTCTCGGCTTTCAGCGAGCTTTTTTCCAGGACTGGGATTATCACGTCTTCCGTTGTTCCGGGAGGGACGCTGGGATTTATCACCACGACATCTCCGGGCTTCAAGCCCTTGGCTATGGATGATGCAACTTGCACCAGCGCGCCTAGGTCCGCGGACTGAGGAGAGCCAGAAAGAAGCACGGGCACGCAGACCATCTTGATGTCAGAATCACTGGAGGTTTGAACTGGGTCATCATAGACTTGAAATCTTTTTTCTTTCAGGCCCCTGGAAAAGGCCTCTGCAACGCCAGGTTCCAGCAGCAAAGTCTTGCCTTTTCTGGCGTAGTCCCGGACCTCTGGCGACTTGTCAACCGCGATAACGTGCGCTCCGGCTCTCAGCCAGACCGATGCGATTGGCGAACCAACGTTGCCAAGCCCGTAAACAGCTATTTTGAGCTTGCCTGATCTTAATTTTGCAGAAATTGATTGGTCCTTTGGCCCGGCCTTGCCTTTTCTTGCCATGACGACTGATTGTGGCGCTGCATATATTATCGGTCCGCTAGCTTTATTGATTCAGTTGGTTCTGGCTTATCAATGGCGATTCCAAAAGAGGTGCGAGAATATGCTGCAGATATCCCGCATCCTTCTGGATTGATTGGATGCCGCTGCGGTTCATTGTCCCTGGACTGCTGCGAATACGATATCGCAATAATAGCAGAAGGTAAAAACTCTGTAGTCAAGCTTGGAAAATACACGGTAGAGACCATCTACCTAAAGCCGCTCAAAGAGCACCTTGTTGATATCAAGGATATTGAGATATTCAAGGACTCAAAGACACTTTTGCTTTCGTCAACTGCAAAAGAGATTACTGATGCAAAATATGGAAGATTGCTGGCTGCAGCGGGCAAAAAACAGCTTGTGGCATCCTTATTTTTCCAGCAAAAAACAAAGTCTGCCAAACAGCCGATACTTGCTGCGCTCTGGTTAAAAATTGCAGCCTACCGCCACATGGCAGGGACGCTGACTATTTCAGGGGTCAGGCCAATGCCCCTTCACGAGTTGGACCAGATACGCCAGCAGGACTTGACAAGCGAAGTGGCTGATGGAGTAAATGCTTCTCTGGAATGCATCGGCGTAGAAAGAGCCACGCGCTCGCAGATAACAAGATCGATTGAAGCTTTTGCAGAGATCAAGTCAAACGACTATGACAGAGATTTAGTGCTTGCAAAGGCAGAATACCTGTTGAATAATGGCAAGCTGGCCGACAGTTACTACTACATGGGCAGAATTCTTGCCGACATGGTTTCCTCCAAGTCAGAGCAGCATCTTGCCCGATATTCCAAGCTTTACCAGATTGCTCTAGACCTCGGCAGCGTCCAGAACCTTGAAAGGATCCAAAAAGTCCTTTTCAGGGCCACCAAAAGGGGACTGAACTAGCTCTATTTTTTAACTGCAATTATCGGAGCTGGCGATTCGACCGTCTTGCTAGTCTTGGCTCGCAGCTTTGCCTTGTACTTCAAGTTTCTTGGTTTCGTTCTAAGGCGATAACCACAACACGGGCACCAGAGGCCATCCCATTTTATGAATATCTCACAAATCTGGCAGCGCTTCTGTCCGCTTGCGTACCTTCCTGAACCG
>QCWB01000210.1 GCA_013114715.1 Nitrososphaera sp. | reverse complement strand
ATTTCTGTAGGGAATCTGGTGGTCGGCAACGGGGCAACTGAGATAATCTACAACTTTTGCCGTGCCGTAATTAGCAGGAACATGCCTGTTTTGGTGACTGCACCCACGTTCGGCGAATATGAGGCAGCTGCAAGACTGTGCGGCGCAAGGATGCAGTTTTTTAAAACCATGGATCTGGAAGACGACATTGCCGGATTCCTAAAAAAAATACCAAGGAATGGAATCGTGTTTGTCTGCAACCCGAACAATCCTACCGGCCTGCTTGTCCCAAAAAACATAATGATGAAAATTCTCACGGCTGCGCAAAAAAAAGGAACGCTTGTCTTTGTTGACGAGTGCTTTGTCGAGCTTGCAGATCCGAAACAGTCGCTAGTCGGCGCGGTGTCTAAATTTGCCAATCTGTTTGTGTTGCGGTCGCTTACAAAGTCGTTTGGGCTGGCGGGACTGAGAATCGGCTACGGAATTGGAGACAAGAAGATGGTCTCAGTGCTTGACAAAATCAAGATTCCGTGGAACGTGAGCGGGCTTGCACAGGAGGCCGCAGTTCTGGCACTATCTGATGTACAGTTCTTGCGAAAAACGCAAAAACTGATAGCAACGGAATCAGAGTTTTTGAAAAAATCAATATCCGAGATTGCAGATCTTTCGTGCTTTGACTCGCAGACTAATTTCCTTCTGATAAAGACAAAGATACCGTCAAAAATACTGCAGAAAAAACTGCTGAGAAGAAAGATCCTGATCCGGGACTGCAGCACGTTTAGGGGGCTGAACCAGAACTATATCCGAATAGCAGTGAGGACGCGCAAGGAAAACTTGGTGCTGATTAGAGCACTGGAGAACGCAAAATGAGCCGCACCATCATGATTCAGGGGACGTCCTCGGGGGCCGGCAAGACCACGCTTGTGGCAGCCATGTGCAGGATCTTCTCAGACGAGGGGTATTCGGTGGCGCCATTCAAGTCGCAGAACATGTCAAATTACTCGTACATGGGGGACGGCTTTGAGATATCGCAGGCTCAGGCGGTGCAGGCAATTGCATCAAGGGCGGAGATCTCGCCGCACATGAACCCAATTCTGCTAAAGCCGCTTGGGAACTATCGCAGCTCGGTGCTGCTTCAGGGAAAATTCTACAAAAACATGAACGCAGACTACTATTACAAAAAGTTCGTCCTAAACGGGGGACTCAAAACTGCAATGGAGTCGTTTTCAATACTTGAAAAAAAATACGATGTTATAGTGGCGGAGGGGGCGGGCTCGCCGGCCGAAATCAACTTGCAAAAATACGACATTGCAAACATGCTGTTTGCAGAAAAGACGCATTCGCCAGTGCTGATCGTAGCAGACATTGAGCGCGGCGGCAGCTTTGCAAGCATTGTGGGCACGATGGCGCTTTTATCAGAAAGGCACAGAAAACTGGTCAGGGGATTCGTCATAAACAAATTCCAGGGAGACAAAGGACTGCTTCAGCCGGGATTTAAGAAAATAAAACAGATCACATCAAAGCCGGTCCTTGGGGTGGTGCCAAAAATGTCCTTGGACCTGCCAAACGAGGACTCGCTTGACGACAAAATCGGCCTTTTTAGAAAACAAAATCAAAAAAAACTGCAAGGTGAAATCGACAAGCTCGCAAAAACAGTAACAGCAAATCTGGACATGAAACTGGTAAGGGGGCTGCTCGGGTGATTCTTACGTCTGTTCTGATATTGGCAGGCGCCGTAATTGTTGATCTTGTGTTTGGCGATCCGAAAAACAAATTCCATCCAACTGCATGGATTGGCACGCTGATAGCAAAGCTTGTTCCCCTTGCAAGGGGGACAAACCCATCTGCGGAAAAGTTGGGGGGAATGATGATTACTGTTTTCGCTGCAGGGCTGGTTGCCTTTCTGCTGTTTTCCTATCAGGGCATGTTCAAAAACCACGATATCGTTTCTGCGATAATTCTGGTCCTGACGGGCGCATTGTTGCTAAAAACGACGATTGCCATACGCGGCCTTGAAAGGCACGGAAGGCAGGTCATGGAGTCGTTGTCACACGACAACCTTGAGGAGGCACGAGCAAGGCTTTCCATGCTGGTCAAGCGCAACACAAAGGATCTTGACAAAAACCACATCGTATCTGGCGTGCTTGAGACTACCAGCGAAAATATTGTTGACGGGGTAACCGGGCCTGTCTTTTACTTTGCCCTGTTCGGCTTGCCCGGCGCGTTCGTATACAGGACGGTCAACACAATAGACTCGATGATAGGATACAAAACGGAATTGTTCAAAAATGTGGGCTGGTTTGGCGCAAACTGTGACAAGATACTCAACTATCTGCCGTCAAGAATCACGGCATACGTGATGATACTTGCGGCAATACTGGTTGGCGCGGACTGGAAGAACTCTCTGCACACAATAAGAAGTGACGGAAAAAAGACATCAAGCCCAAACGCCGGATATCCTATGGCGGCAATGGCTGGGGCACTGGGGGCGAAATTTGAAAAGATCGACCACTATACTCTGGGAAATGGAACTGCACAGATGGACGAAGGACATTTTGAATCCGCAATCAAACTGCTCAAAGTGACTAGCATCTTGTTCTGCGGGACTGTCGCAGTTCCGATCATAATTGTGTTGTATTATCTTGGATGGTGGCTGCATGCTTAGGCAGGTAGGAGCGGTATTTTCATTTCTGACGATAATCCCGACTGGAAGCTCTAATCTTCAAGTTGTTGCAAGGCACATGTACCTGTTTCCGGTTGTGGGCATTGCGATAGGGA
>QCWB01000209.1 GCA_013114715.1 Nitrososphaera sp. | reverse complement strand
TTGATTCGTCGAATTCCTCGTCTGCTTCGTAGTTTTTCTCAAGCTCAAGCTGATGAACTTGCTCCAGCATCTGTTCGTGTTCAACGTCTTTTTTTTCCTTTTCTGCATCATTGGCCTTTTTTTCCCGGTCGGATGCCATGCATGTATCAAGCAGGCAGGATTTATCAAAAAGATCACGATTATCAAAACAAGGATTTGTAGGACCGTTTTTATCAAATGAATGCACGCTTTGGCCGAAAAGGAAAAGGTGCGTCGGACTGGGTCAACAACGCACATCCAAAGGACCGCCAGACCCTGACTTTAGGCACTTGCCCTTTTTGAGACGTATTTTTGCACTCAGATTCGCGTTTGATAATCATCCGCATGTGTTTTAAATCAATATGCGCATTTTCCAGCATGAAGAGAATAGAGGCGATAATCCAAGAAGACAAGCTCGGATTGGTAGTAGATGAGCTAAGGGCAAGCGGAGTAATCGGCATCACAACCATGCAGGCGCAGGGAATAGGCGCAGGCGACAGGCCGATGCTCGGAGGCTCAAGGGGGACTGCCAAGTTCATGGCCCCGTTTAACAAACTTGCATCCGTGATCATAATAACAGACGATCAAAAGGTCGATTCAATTGTCAAGACAATAATGGATACGGCTCACACCGGCAACGCAGGCGATGGCAAGATCTTTGTAACAAACGTCGAGGACGCATTCGACATTGCAACCAAGCAAGGTGGCAAGCACATCATCTAAGCAAATGTATCTTTCTACCACACTGCAGAGCGGCATCGACGGGACCTAGTGAGATGGGTTGGCCGATGACCAGCACAGCCTAATCGATTCAAAGATTACTAGGAACTTTTTATCATTTCACCCAGACGACACTGTTGGCGCAGTAAAACTGATGCTCAAGCAAAAGGCAAGGCAGTTTGCATCAATCGGATACGTCTACATTACAGACCACGACGGGGTGTTGCTCGGAATAGTTTCCCTAAAAGAAATTCTTCAGGCATCCGACGATTCGGTTTTGGAGGGCATGATGAACAGGAATGTCATATCAGTCAAATTTCATTCGCACCCAGAGAGGGCAGTGTATCTGGCCCTAAAACATGGCCTAAAGGCAATCCCCGTGGTGGATGGCAACAGGCATCTTATCGGAATAGTTACGCATGGAATGCTGTTGTCGATATTTCACCACGAGTTACACGAGGATATTTTCAGGGCAGGCGGCGTCCACCACGTAAAGGAGATAGAATCGATTGAGACGCCGGTAAACAAGCTTGTAAGGGCCCGTTTTCCATCCCTGCTTCTGGGCCTAATTGGTGGCCTGATGGCAGCATCAATTGTGACAAGCTTTGAGGGCATACTCAACTCATACATAGTCTTGGCATCATTTATTCCCGCCATAGTATACCTGACGGACGCAGTTGGGACCCAATCCCAGACGCTGGTAGTCAGGCTAATCGCAACAGAGCCCAAGTTTTCTCATGGAAAATATCTGTTCAGGGAAATAAAGATAGGGCTGGTCCTGGGCGGAAGTTTTTCCGCATTGCTGTTTGTCGCAGGCGTCTTTGGATGGGGCAGCCTGGATCTTGCGATAATCATTGGCTCATCCATCTTTATCAGCATGCTTTTTCAGACATTTTTTGCGACGTATGTTTCCATCATGCTACAGAGGATGCGCTCAGATCCTGCCACGACGTCAGGGCCGATTGCGACCATAATAAGCGACATTACAACAATTGCAATCTACTTTGCAATAGCTACGATACTGCTGCAAGTTTTATAGATCAATGCAATTGCCAGAAAGAACATCAGATGGTCTTCGGTGAATCATACGGTGGGCTGATGGAGCCAAGTTCCTGTGCCCTTGCCATATTTCCCTCAAATAGTCCCCGCCCGATGTGGATGTCGTCAATATGGGACGAAAGTGCCGGCTTGTCGTCAAATATCGAAGAGCAGTAAGGGCACCGTATCTTGTTGGGCATCTCCAGCTCAGGGAGCGGGATTGCCTGCCTTGCAATGTTGCCTGCCAGCATCTTTTGCGATACCAGTCCTATCGGAAGGTTGTTGTCCAAAACTACCAGCCTTCGCACGCTGTTTTTGCTCATCAGAGATATTGCGTCCATGATTTTTACATCTCTTGAAATTGTGATAAGCGGAGTAGACATTATTTCTCCCAAGGTGGTCTTTGTCGGATCCTTTCCTTTTGAGACCACTTTAAAGAGGATGTCACGGTACGTGACGATTCCCTTTACCTCGTTTCCCACGCTGACTAGCAGACTATCTACCTCATACTGCGCCATCCGGCCCACCGCCTCAGACACTATCTGGTCGCTTTTTTGTATGACAAGTGACGGGTCCATAAAATCAGAGATTGTTTGTCTGGCAGACTCTGTCATGGCTTCAGTAAAGCGTGCGTTGATTTTAAGCCCTAGACCGATTATCAGCCGTGATAATGGTTTGACTTTATACATCATGATCTGGCTTTTCTGAAATCAAGATACATGATGACAACGCACACGATCTTCGGGGCGCTGCCTGCAACAAACGGCAGACAGTAGATTTCCGTCCCTTGTAAATAGTCCAGCAAGCAAGTTGCGCGGATTGCAATCGAGGCATCTAATTAAAAAAATAGGTCATGCAAGATCAGCGCTTCCGAACAATACGGAGAACTGCTTGCACCAGACCAGTGCTGTGTTGTATTTTTCCAAGTCGACTCCATCTGGAATCTCGTAGTTTTGGTTTCCAATGTTTGCCTTTAGAGGCC
>QCWB01000208.1 GCA_013114715.1 Nitrososphaera sp. | reverse complement strand
GTCGATTCTTGCCAGAGTCTTGCCAATGTCCAGAATATACAGACCTTCAGGGTTGGCCTTCACTATGAACGGTGCCATGTACTTTGTCTTGACGGGTGTTCCAACTCTGATACCTGTTGAAAGTATCATCTTTTCTAAATTATCAGTGTCAACCGATTCCTGGCCTTCAGGATTGTCAACCGAGGTCTCTTCAAGCGTGGCCTCTGTCTCCTCTATGCCAGAGCCTTCTTCCGGATTGCTCATGTCGTAGAGGTCAGTTCGGCCATACCATCTATTAAATCATACTCTGAAAGCCGCACAAGCTCGTTGAGCTTGGCAATCCGCTCGCCGCCAAGCACCCCTGACTTGAGCATCTTTGAGCCAGTGGCCAGCGCAATGTGCGAGATGTGCGAATCAACAGACTCACCAGACCTGTGGGAAGTGATTATCTTGATGCCATTTTTGGTGCATTCCTTGGCAAACTGCATCGCGTCGTACAGGCTTCCGGCCTGGTTGACCTTCAGGATGGCTCCGCTGCACGCGCCGTAGCCGACTGCCTTTTTGACCATCGCGGCGTTTGTAACTAGCATGTCGTCGCCAGTGACAATGGCCTTTTTGTTCTTCTTGGTCAGAACCGCCATGCTCTCAAAATCGGCTTCATGGACAGGATCTTCTGCAAAGATCAGCTTGTAGTCGCGCATGAGCCTGCTTGCAAACTCTATCTGCTCGGCAGTATCGCGCTTTAGGCCCTGCCTCTTGTAGTCATACACGTTGTTATCTTCGTCCCAGAACGAAGAGCTGGCAAAGTCTATGCCAAGAGCCATGTCCTTTCCAAGCGTGTAGCCGCAGTTTGCCACTGCTTTTTCCGCTATCTCTAGGGCCTGGTCGTTGTTTATGTTTGGAGCCCACGCGCCCTCGTCTCCCCTGCCGTAGGTAAACCTGCTGTCTATTTTCTCAATGACTTTGCGGCATTCTGCATGAAGTTTAAAGTTCATCTCCAGGGCCTCAACAATGTTCTTTGCTCCAACAGGACATGCAAGAATTTCCTGTATGTCCGGCGTGCCCGGTCCTGCATGAGCGCCGCCTCCGATAATGTTTCCAAGCGGGAATGGGAACCTGTACGGCTTTTTTGGGTTTAGCAGCTTGAAAAGCGGGACACCTTGGGCCCTTGCAGCGGAATCCACGGCTGCAATGCTCAGGGCGTAGGCAACGGCTCCGCCTATCTTGCTATAGTTGTCTGTATCGTCAATTTTTCGCAATACATCATAAACTTCCTTGAGGTCTGCGGCATCAAGACCGACAAACTTTTCCCGGTTTGCATTGAAAGCAGCAAGGGCTTTTTCGGCCTTGTTCTCTGGAAAGCTCTGGGCTTCCAGCTTGCCGACGCTGGCTCCTGACGGGGCGCAGGCGCGGCCGACGAATTTCTTGTCTGTTACAACGTCTATCTCGATTGTTTTAGAACCTCTGCTGTTGAATACTATTCTGCCCTCAAGCGAACTGATGGATGGCATGTAAATTGGCGCGTTTAGTGGGTATTTATTCTATTTCTGACTGGACTTCGGACATGCGCCTTCTAAGCGCCTCGTAGTAGGGGATTATCTGGTAGATAGTCTCGACTGTTGCGATGAACATCCTTCTGCAGCAGTATCGGTTGACTCCCAGCGAGTCTAGGACCTTGGCTGGATCCTCGCCTGACTTGACGCGATTGGAGTAGTCCGTAAACTTGTCGGCTATCAATCCGCCACACGTAAAGCAACGAACCGGAACGAGCATCTGTAGTTTTTGAAATCAAGCACTAATAAAAACCATTACTGCTAGAACAACAAATCCTACCTTAAATAGCTGAAATAACAATCTGGGTTTATGACATTGCCAAAAGACTGGGAATTGAGGCCTGGCACATACGGTGGTGACCTTCCAAATGAGCAGATCCTCTGGCGGCTGGACATAAAATCCGGCTTGTTTCGCAGAAAAGTTAAGGAAAGTTGGCTGATTACCAATATGGGCATAAAAAAAGGTAGTTTTTACGTCCCGCTTCAATTCATTTCAGATATTATAGTATCTAACAGGCGCTCAATTACCGAAGGCCAATCGTATCATCCTCCGTATCAGTCCTTTCAAAACGCCGGCTGGACCTATCATGATCTTGAAACTCGTACGGTAGGCGACGTGGTATTTTTCTACGATGCCGGCAAGACTGTTGTTTTTGCAGGACTGGAAAATCCGGACTACCTTGTCGGTCTGGTGAGAAACCTAAAAAACAGCATCACCTATCCTACAAATACTCCTGAAGTTGAGGGTGAAAAGAAAAATCCCTGTCCTAAATGCGGAGTTGAAAACGATGCAGGGGCAAATTACTGCAACGAATGCGGCCTCCCGTTGATCTAGTGTGTACAAAAATGCCGCAAGAATTCTGGGAAATGTGTTGCCCTAAAACATTCAAATAAGCGGTTTGAAAGCGTGTTATAAGGAGCGGGAGTCGCCCAGCTTGGCCAAAGGCGTAAGACTGAGGCTCTTATCCCTTAGGGGTTCGTGGGTTCAAATCCCATCTCCCGCACCATTCTATTCAAACTTTTTCATGATATTGTAATAAGGCGACGTCTTGTGCCTGTCAAGGCATTTGGCACACATGGATTTTTCGCCGTATTTCTTGTGACAGCTGCAGTCGCAAGTCTGGTTTGCTGACAAACGTTCACCAATCTCAGCCAAGTTATTTAAACGTAAACAAGATTGCAGTGTCCATCTTCCGCATGTCCAAACCTGCATGTTCAACGTGCAGG
>QCWB01000207.1 GCA_013114715.1 Nitrososphaera sp. | reverse complement strand
AACAGGAACGACGTTGTTGATGCTGCAAGGGTCGTAAATACGGGCAGTCCTCAGATCCGGGAATTGTTTTATGTTGATTATGGGTGCATCAAATACCAGTCTGACTGACGGTCATTTGTTCACAAAAAAAGTTATTGTATGGTTATCTTGCCTTTCATGAAGGGATGAATTATACAATAATAGCCATGCTCGCCCATTGCTCCTATGTGCTTTGCAGGCATACTGAATTTCTTCCCCTGACCTAGTGAACCAGAATCAAACAGCTTTCCGGATTGCGGGTCGTCCGTGCCAGTTCCGCTCGTCACTGTATGAGGTGCAACGTCGTCGTTGACCCATGTAATCGTGCTGTCTTTGCTTGCAGTTACTATGCTGGGCGCATAAGCAGGACTACCCTGAATCGAGGAGCCTTTAAGTATCGTGACTGATACTTCGCTAGTTGTTTCTGAACTGCTCTCTGTTGCGGAGCTGCTGCTAAATTGCATCATGGTTGGCAATTGGCTCCAATTGAGGCTGGCCTCTGCAAACCCTGTTCCGATCCCCAATGATACTAGGAAAAATATGAGCCACGTCTTCAAGTTGCCTGCATTTTGTTTATGCCGTAGACCAAGGAATAACCCTACCCACAACACACCCCATATTACGTTGCTATAGAGAAATATCCCGCCATACTGTGCAGCAGGTGTGTATGGTACAAGCCATGTTTTGAATGGCTCTGTTTTACGTACGTATGTCAACACACCCATGGCAGCAAGGGCAATCGAAGCGGCTATTATGGCTGCGGCTACGGCTCCAGATACTTTGACTGTGGAGAGGCCAAGTGAAGGTATCAGTGACATTGTCTGCAGCCTCTCTATCCTTGTACCGACGCAATCTTGGTCGGCACTATTCCCATCAAGGAGATTACAAGAGCGTAGAGTATCGCAAGAGATATCAACATCATCATCATGTTCCTGACTCCTTTTTCTGTAAACATCCTTTCCTTGAAATGCCATGTAAGATACGCCAAAAGGCCTGTCCACATTGTTCCAACTAAGCCAAGATATTCCATTGTTTCAAACATTGGCTCATGAGCAAATGGAAAGATTTCTTTTATCTTGGATTTGGCGCTGTCGGGGTCCGGCAGTCTGTATTCGAGGTATCCTATAGTACCAGTTATTTCGATCAGTACTGCTGAAGCTACAGCTGTAAATGCAAGTACCTTCAGTACATTGATTGCATCTGAATAATGCTGGATTTGCTGTCCCAATGGATTTGAACCAAATGCTAGAACGCCAATAAATCCGGCCCCAGACATGATTGCAAGAACGGTAAAGTAGTCATGCAGAATCATGACGCTTTCTATTCCCTTTCCCACGGCTTGTCCTATCAATATCATGGTAATTGAGACAAGTACGGAACTTGCTACAACAAATATGGCAAGGGCCTTTGTTGCAGTTAATGATGATCTGCTATCAGATTTAACTTGCATAGGAGTGTGCGGACAAAAAAGTTCTATTTTAACCAAGAACAGGTTTCCATATCGAGAGAATCAAATTAGAGAATCTCCAACTAGAATAAATCTGCCTCAGAAATAGAAGATGCTATCTTGTCTTGATAAGGAACGACGAGTATTTTTCAAGTTCCGCCTATGAAAACTTGATGACTTCTGATTTCTTCAAATCATCTATGAGTAACATGCGCACAAAGTGTCCCTCGACGAAGATGATTATGTCGTGTCAATAACACCAGACGGCGAAACGCGAATCACTAACAAAACAGTCGTCCTCAAAGAAACCTCTGTCACTTCCCTCTCAAAAGTGATGACCGCTGAACTGACTGAGCAAGACGACAGGACATGCGTATCTGAAGTGTTTGATCAGGACAAATCATTTCTTTTTCCTTATCATATGCATCTGTACGAGCTTTTTGCCATTAAAGGCGATATATGGTTCTGTAGAGTGGGTCGCTATTACAGCCTTGAACAATTACAGCGAATCACAGTAGAAAAACGGCGTATAGAGTCCTAGCATGCCCAGGAGTTTCTTGACGAATTTGTTCTCTGCGACAAACCCGGTCATAGGTGATTTCTATTAGATGTTTCAGACATCGACTGTCGCGTTATTCTAGTATCTCTAGGCTCAGGTCCACGGCCTTGGGCGAGTGCGTGATGTATCCCATTGATATATAGTCCGGGCCAGCCCTGGCGTATTTTTTGATGTTGCCATAATTCACGCCGCCAGAAATCTCTATTTTCGATTTTTTTCTCAATCCTAATTTTGTTATCTCTTTGATTGTTTTTGCAGTCTGTGGAGGTGTAAAGTTGTCAAGCATAACTATGTCAGCTCCTGCTTTTATCGCAGAGATTGCCTCTTGCTGGTTTCGAGCCTCGCACTCTATTTTTATCTCAGAGCCGACGTTTTGCCTTGCAAGCCGGATGCAGTTTTCTGCCGAGCCGCCTGCCTCAAGATGGTTGTCCTTTATAAGCACCATATCGTCAAGCCGCATCCTGTGAGCCAGCCCGCCGCCAAGCACGACTGCCTTTTTGTCAAAATACCGCAAGCCCGGCGCGGTCTTGCGAGTCGCCATTATCTTGACTGGCCTTGCCTGGGCTGCAAGTTTCGCGGTTTCGGTGGCAATGCCGCTCATGCGCATCATCATGTTAAGTGCGGTCCGCTCTGCCTTTAAAATAGACCTTGTCTTGCCGGAGACAGTCATCACTTTTTTTCCCTTTCTCACCTTGGCGCCGTCTCTGACAAGGGACTTGCTTTTGCAGCCGCACAACTCAAAAATCAGGGCAGCTTCTTCCAGCCCGCAGACTAGAGC
>QCWB01000206.1 GCA_013114715.1 Nitrososphaera sp. | reverse complement strand
ACGATAATTGCATGCACATGGCATGCCTTCGCTGCTATTTATGGATTGCATGCTATATGCATGCAGTATGCAAACCAACAGCATTAATAATCTTATATTGGACACAGAGAATCAGGATATGCCATGTCCACAAAGGAAAAGATAAAGACGATAGACGTGGACAATGAAACGTACAAGAGTCTCTCAGAGCTGGCAAAAGAAAGCGACGTGAGCATTAGAAAATATGTTAACGAAGTGCTTGCAGCTCACGTGCTTGGAGTGCAGTACATGAAAAGAAGGTTTGCGCATATCTCTGTAGTTGGCTCAACTGACACTTCGATATTTTTGGAAGACAAGAACAGAAACGCAGTTGCGACCGTGACGCTTGACAAGGACGCTAATCCGTACTGCTCACTGTGCAAGGGCAATTCCTGCATACATGTCTTGTTATCGCTGGCATCGCTTGACTGGAGGAAACTTGTAGAATATCTTGACAAGATGGATGTGGAATGAGATCGGATTATTTCTACAGAAATACCATCCATGAAACAGCGATGGTGGGAGCAAAGTCAATATCGATACAACATCTTTTTTGTAGATTTCTATGTTGATTCCATGCATGGAGACAACTAATCTACAACCCGCGATAAGGAAGTACACGCATAAGTCAACACGTTTGCTAAAAGTCAACACGTTTTCTCCACGTTTTCAGAAAGTCTATGCGTGTACTTTTCATCGCCTGTAGAAAGTTTAATTGGATGTGTCTGTCAACAAGTCATGCGTGTACTCTACAATTTCTTTGTAGATTTTGCGAAAAAGTGTTGAGTTTATGCTAATGTTATGCCATTTTTAACATTCCGTGCGTGGAAAATTGGATTAGGCGCATCTAGAAAACCTGTCTCACGGCTGAAAAAATAGCTCCCCGGCCGCAAGCCCTCAACCGCGTTGGCTATCAAGTAAACATCGATGACACTATCTCCGTTTTTTAGAAAGTCAAAAGGCACACCAGCGGTAGAGCTATAAAGTATTGTGGCTAGATTGTCAAAAGAGATCGGCAAACGTGCGAACTTGCGAGTTGATCCGCGCTGCAAAATAACTTTGTCCAGAGTGGCTTCATCCTGTTTTCTAACTGGTGCTGCCACCTTGTATTTTGGCAATGACAAATTGCTCTTCGCTGGTTGCTGGTTAGTAGAGTCAAGCCATGCCCGGACTTGGTCTGCATCAACAAGGGACGAAGCAGCATGCATCTCCCAGATTTCTGGATAGTCGACTTCGGATTTTGACAGTGGCATGACTTTTGGATGCTCTACTGTGATAGTAGAACGAGAGGGCGGAAGCGCTGCACCAACACCGATTGGGGCCAGCGTCACCGTCGCCTCTTTTCTTTCATCCAAACAAAGGAGCTGGTTAACCTGTTTGTCTACAAAGCCCATTACCAGGCGCGTAGTTAGATCTGCCGCGACCGTTGTTGCAAGAAAGTTGGCGGCTATGACCCCTGCATCCCAGAACCAGTGACGGTAAGAGCGGGCCTGATATTTCCATGCGTTTCTCCATGCAATCGATGTAAATGCAACGGTAACAGGAGCTGACACCATCCTGTCTCCAAGTTCAGCCCGATAGTCGCCTTTACGAAGCTCTGCAAGTGTAAAGCTGCCGGGGCAGAAATGGTACACGCCTGCCTTCAGACCTACTATGTCTTGGCAAATAACATACAGCTCTATTGGATAGAGGGCTCCGGTTGCAGAGGCGGCGCGCATGTAGTAAGTGCCCGAGTTATGCTTTACTTCCCTTGTAATGCCTGCAGAAAAGAACAGGATCTCGGCTAGCGTATTGATGTCTACAGCAGGAACTCTATCTGCATGTGCACCGGTGGCACTTATAGAATCCAAGGCATTGGCTAAAGGCAATGGAAAATTCCGAGGAAGGGGTATCGAAGGTAGATTTGTGTAGACTTTGAACGGTTTTGGCCTGTTGTCCCAGTCCAGATAATGTTGCGACATTCGCACGCTAAGCGGTGAATGTTTTGTTTCTTCATGATATTTGATAGCATATTTAATATCATTATTCATTTACAGACTATCAGGATTTTCTTTCTATTATCCATATTGGGACGAGGTCGTAAAAATCTTTAATGGTTTCAATGGCCCTTGCTTTCTTTTAGCGGCTGCGCAAACGATAGCTGATAGCCATTAGGCTCGCGTATGTGAAAGAACCTTTCACCCCAAGGCGCATCGGCAGGCTCAGTTTCAAAGGTAGCGACACTTGAGATAAATTTATCATTTTTCATATACAGATATAGTCTATCCACGTCATCCGTGTGAAAAATTATTCTGCCAAAATCTCCTCTTTCTCCAGATATCAATTCCAGGTTAATGCTTTCTTTGCCAACCTCAAATGTTGTAAAAACATCGGTTGGAGCCCCTCCAAAGACGAGCTTGAAACCAGGTAACCTTGAATAGAACTGGCAGGATTTTTCCATATCTTGTACTTTTAGCGTAACAGCTGAAATACGATAGACTATCATCTCATAGATAAGCCGAGCTACTATAAAATGAAGCAGTTTCACAACGCTAGATTGCGCCGGGCACCTTTACTATGGTAAGCACGTCTTCGTCTACCAGCTTGTGGTCCAAGCCGACCTTCTGGCCATCGAATTTTGCGCTCTTGCCCCAGACAAGGCCGTATCTGAAATTCTTGGCCATGTTTCTGTGAATCTTGTTGCAGACGTCCTGGACGGTTGCTCCGCTTTGGATAATCATCGGCTCCTCGTAGTCGGTATCGCCGCCTTTTGGCCTCAGGTAGATCCGGATAAAGTCCAGCTTCTGG
>QCWB01000205.1 GCA_013114715.1 Nitrososphaera sp. | reverse complement strand
GCAGGTGATTGAAAACACCGACGCAGAAGTAGTGATAGAATGCACACCAACCAACCTGACAACCGGCGAGCCGGGGACTTCTCACATCATTTCTGCAATGAGGAAGGGCCGGCACGTGATTACGGTGAACAAGGGTCCGCTTGCTCTGTCGTTTCCGTCGCTGATAGAGCTTGCAGACTATAACAATGTCATGTTCCGGTTCAGCGGGACGGTAGGCGGCGGAACGCCGATACTTGAATTTGCAAAGCGCTGCCTAAAAGGGGACAGCATAATATCGTTTCAGGGAATATTAAACGGCACTACGAACTACATCCTAAGCAAGATGCAAGACGGCCTGACCTACGAAAGCGCGTTTGAAGACGCCAAGGAGAAGGGATATACCGAAGCCAATTCTGCCTTGGACATAGACGGCTATGATGCTGCAGCAAAACTGGTGATCATGGCCAACTGGATTATGGGCATGAAAGTCACCATGAAAAACGTGGACAGGACCGGCATATCAGAAGTAAAGGCACAAGATGTTACTATCGCAGCAAAAAGAGGAAATGCGATAAAGCTGATTGCCAGCTGCGATAGCAAGCGCCTGCAGGTAAGGCCAACCGAAGTATCAACAAAAGACCCTATTTGCGTAAACGGCACCCTAAACGCGGTCACCTTTTCCTCGGAGCATTCCGGCCAGCAGACCATCATTGGCAGGGGCGCAGGTGGAATCGAGACAGCCAGTGCAGTGTTGCGTGACCTGATAGAGATAAGAGACACGGTCTTTGAAAGGTGAACAGTCGCAACCCTTTGGCTGCCGGCTGGTGACAAATTACATATAAATATCCGTTTTACGTTATAAAATCTGTACAACATTAATGCAAATATTTGAACCCGAGATCAAGAAATCGGATGAAGTCTGTGGTCACTGCTCCACAAGGCCTGCAGAGATTTTCCAGGTCACCGGTAATTTCTGTCTGCAATGCTGGCAGGAAGTAACCCACTCGGACATCTAGCTTATTCTAAAGCCTCCAAACGAGACCCCAGAGTTTGAAGTCGTTTCTGCCCTCTGGTTGATTCCCAAAAGGTCGATAAACTCGCGCAGGTTCTTTGTCTGGAAATACACTACGCCCGGACCGGTTATCTCCGTGGCAAGGCCTTCTCCGCCAAGTATCGTGGTCTTTAGGCCGCCGACTTTGATGACATTGTAGCTGCACTGCTCGCTTAACGCTACCAGGTGATAGTTGTCTATGGTCATTTTTTCGTCTGCCGCCAGCTCTTTGCTGATGATGCCGCCATAAGCGTTTACAAACAGGTCTCCCTGGCCTGTTGCCTTTAGCATAAAAAATTCAGAGCCAAAGAGCCCCTTTGTGAATCCCTGCCACTGGGTATCAAGCATCACCCCGGAACTCGAAGCTACGTACGAGCCAGATTGCACGATAAAGCCTGTTGCAGGCCGAACGCCGATAAGGACGATATCGCCTATTGGCGGTCCGGTAAGGCCGATTGAGCAGTCGCCGTGCGCGATAAAATCGTTGACAAAGAATGACTCGCCGCCAAGAGCGGTAACCTTGATCTTCTTGAAAAACCCGCCTTCCCTGGTTCGAGTCTTTATCTCGACGTTGCCTCTGGTGTAAACCATCGCGCCAGACTCGCCGGTTATCTTTTCGCCGTCTGACATCTCGACTTCAAGCATGGCCATTGGTTCTTTGATAATGCGGTAGTGCATGGCTGTAGCAGGTCGTCAATCGGTATAAAGTTTGCCTGCAAAGGATAATAATGATGGCCGTTCAATCAAGGCCGAACCAACCTGAAGATATCAACGCTTTCAAACAGCGAGACGGCGGACCTTGTAGAAAGACTAAAGACAGCCTGGCCGGCAGGCAGCGTCTCAAGGGTAAAGAGCCTAAAGAAATACGAGATTGATGAGGCCAAAAGCCTGTTTGTTTCAGACGAAATTTCAGCGGTAAAGGTAAACGACAGCTTGGTCCCGTTTCTTGGCAAGACTGAACTTGTGCAGAAATTTCCCACCGTGACTGTTGACATGGGTGCAATAAGGTTTGTCTGCAACGGCGCAAAGGTTCTCCGGCCCGGCATCGTGGCGTTTGATTCATTTAAGAAAGGAGATGTGGTGGCAGTCAAGGACCAGACGCATGGCAAGTTGCTGGCCGTGGGCCTTGCTCTAGAGGACAGCGAGACTGCAAAATCAATGGCAAAAGGCTACGTTGTTGACAACCTGCACCACGTCGGCGACAAGGTGTGGGAAGCAGCCAAAGAGATCTAGCCATACATGCAAATGGCAGTAATTGATATACAAAAGAATAGGTCAATCTGTTGGACCACAAAGCTGAACGGTACAAACACACAAAAACCGTTGGGGAGGCAATTGCAGCCCACGTTCTGATGACAAAAGACAATCAATTTTCTTGAGTTTCTAGTAGGTTGTAAAATTTAAATGCATGATAAGTGCAATTTACCTTGACAATGCCAAGTATCACAATAACAATTTCTGAAGAGGCATACAAGGTACTCAAGGCAGCAAAGAAAGAGAACGAATCATTCTCCGACGTGATCCTTCGCATCTTCCCGCGAGGAGATCCGCGCAGGATACTGGCATATCTCCAGAACCACAAGCCTTTGGACGACGAGACGGCAGAAAGCATAAGAAAGGCAAGTGAAACAGTAAGGCGCAGATTCAAAGCTCGTGTACCGGAGCTTTGACGACATTGGTCTGCCTAGACACGGACTTTCTCATAGACTTGGACAGAAATGACGAGAAAGCGATTGGAAAGATAGGCCGGCTTGCAAACAGTGGCGAACTTGTATAT
>QCWB01000204.1 GCA_013114715.1 Nitrososphaera sp. | reverse complement strand
ATCCCCTTTTAGTAGCGGGGAAGTATTCCACGGGGACTCGCTGGTCGAAACCGTTGATGGCGGGGACGAAAATTCCTGGAAGAGGTCTCAATCCCCTTTTAGTAGCGGGGAAGTATTCCTTCCACGGTTTGCGGGATTGTCCCGTCAAGAAACGCCAGTTTTTTGCTGACGCTTTTTGTCGCGGGCATCTTAAGGTCGCCTAGGTCATAGATTTTTACCAAGTCGTAAATGTCAGCCTTTTCGTCTAGGACAAAAGTCTCTATTTGCCTGGCAGAGGTCTGCCTTATGGCTTCCGGTCCTCTTGCCGTGCCCTTGCCAAAGCTGGTCGTGGCATCCAGCGGGACTCCGTAAAAAACGACCCTGGACTCTTTGAACGAGATTCTTACCGGCGTGTCGGCAAAACTGTAGCCTGCTTTTGTCTTTTCCGGCACTACAAACCGGTCAAAAAAATCCATGGCAGAATCCTACTACAAGTTGATAATAAACCTACGTAGCCTTGCCCCAGAATAGCTCGTCAAGGCTCTGCTGTCTAGGCTTGCCAAGCATAGACTTGAATTCAAAGTTCAGCGCGGAAAGCACTTGGTCAAAGGTGGATTCCATGGTCTCTATGTATTTTTCCGTGTCAATCTCGTCTGGCCTGGCAAGCTCTACCGGCTTGACTCCGTCGCCGGTCTTGGTCTTGACGTATGAAATAATATCGCCAGCCTTTATTTCGCGGCCCCTGTCTGACAACAGCTTGGCAGCCTTGATGTGCTGCGGAAGGCCCTTGTAGGTCTCTACCTGCGAGTCCTTTCCGTCCATGCTCTTGTTTGGGGTTACTTTCTTGCCGTACGAGCTTATGGACTTGTTTATCATGACGTTGAAACTCAGGTCCTGAATGGGGATCTTGAAGGATTCAAGGTTCTTGGCGTCGCGCTGGATGATGTTTTTGATATTTTCCTTTGCACTCTCAAAGTCTTTCTGCGAGTTGACTTTGCCCAGAATTGCGAGGATCTCGTAAAAGGCGCTGCGGATAAACGGCGGCGTGTGAGATTTTTTGCCAGTCAGCCCCTTGACGTCTACCATGCCGTCTGGAAGCACACCTAGGTAGTTCTTTTTGAGATCGCTAAATACCACATACCGGTATTGCTTGTCTATCTCTAGGTCTACGCCAAGTTTTTCCTTTGCCCAGGCCATAACCTTGTCTATGGCCTGCTGGGACGGGTTTTTGAGAAATAATGAGTCAGTATCTCCATACACTACTTCTATGCCAGATTCTTTGCACTTGTCAATCGTGCTGTGGATAGTGTTTCTGCCTATGGCTGCAGTAGCGTCGGCCACCGGCAGGCAGTAAAGCGGGAATATTTCGGCTCCCATCACGCCGTAACTGGCGTTTAAAATTACCTTGATAGCCTGGCTAACTACGTTGTACAGCTGGCGTTCCTGCGGCGGCAGGGTCTTGTCCTTGGCCAGGTGCTTGTAATAGTTGACGCGCAGGTCGCGAAGCGAGCCTATCAGCAGAGAAGAAAGGCCCTTTCTTTGCTGGCAGACCCAGTGCGACGTGCCTTCTATATGCCCAGTTTCTTTACAATCATCATGAACACAGTTTATCGTCTCGTAAGACAGGTTGTGTACCTTGATTATGCTTGGATACAGGCTGGCAAAGTCCAGCACGACTACGTTAAAGTGGATGCCTGGAGTTGGCTCTACGACTTCGCCGCCGCGGTATTTCTTTTCCTTTATTACTGCAGCAGTAGAAGCTGTGCCCTTGCCCTCCAGCTCGTCCGTCCTTGGGATAAGCTCGTTTCGCTGCCTGTGCTCGTAGTACAGTATCCCTCTGATCCACTGGTTGACCCCAAACCTGGCAATGTCATCAACGGAAAGCCTGCCAATCCTTGCAATGACCACCAACAGCTTCATGAGCAGGTTGTCGTTAAAGCTGGTCAGCCTGAAGGTAAGGTCCGCGTCTTTCATGCAGTATTCTGCAAGTTTCTGCATCGGAAGCTCACCAATCTCGCCTTCATACTCTAGTTTCGAGTCTTCCAGCAGCGCTTCGCAGATTGCGTTTAAGGTAAACTCTGTGTATTTTCGGCTAAACGCGTAAATCTGAATAGACCTGTTTTGAAAAGTCCGAAACAGGTCAATGTGCACACCGTGCCGGATGCCAACTGGCTCGGCCTGCATGCCGTGTTTGATGAATGAATCCTTCTTGACCACTATGGGGATTGTGTCTTTTGGTATGGCCTTTCCTTCCCTGGTGTCTATTCTGGGGTCCTGCGACCGGGTATACAGGTAGGGAAGGTCAAAATCATCGCCGTTAAACGTCAGGATGATGGGATAAGTGTTGATTATCTGGAAAGCTTTTTCCAGCAGCTCTTTTTCGGTCTTGCAGATTTCAGCTTCCTTGATAAACGGCGTCCCGCTGTCAGGCATGTTCTCGCCAAGCACCAGGACTTTTCGCAGGCCATCAGAGCCGGCAAACCCAACGGCAGTTACTCTTCGGTCATGGTCTCTGGGATTTGGCATTCTGCCTTCCTCGGACTCGACTTCGATATCAACAGCGACGCGCCTTAATTCCGGAATAGGCTGGTTGAGCAGGTCTGCCCAGGTGGTGACATACTCGCGGTATTCTTTGCCAGATTCGCCTTCTTCTTTTATCTTGTCCCAGAGAAGCTCTTTAAGCTCGGTTCCAACTTTTTCTGAGATTTGGTACAGCTTTGGTTCTAATTCCTGGCCTTTCCTGACATAATATACGCCAGGAATAAGACCATTGTCGTACAAGTAGTTTTCATGATATTTTATATCAGCTTCCCAGCAGCGTAATTTTTCACGCAAGCTGTTAT
>QCWB01000203.1 GCA_013114715.1 Nitrososphaera sp. | reverse complement strand
GGAACTTGGAAGTGTTTTGCGAGTCTTTTTATCAGCTCCCTGTTGGCCTTGCCGCGCTCTGGCGCGGATTTAATTGAAATAGAGACCTGATCTCCTTCAACGATTAGCTTGTCGTCGGAGCTGAATCTTACCGTGATATACAGCCGCAATGTAAATCAGATTCAGTGTTGTTTATTTAAACAGCAAGAGAGGATAGGCATTATCATGCGCGCCACTGCAGGCCAAATTTCGCCGCCATGCGTGCATATTGCTCGCCTAGTCCGTCATTCATGCTGAAACTCGTTTTTACGAGTGGTTATACTTCGCATTTCAATTATTTAAGCAGAATGCCTAGATTCTATGGTTATGATGTGAACGTAAATGAACAAAATGAATGATAGTTACATATTTGAATAGGGATTTGCTAACGCCCAACAAATGAATTTTGCCAGCCTCAAGGTAGGATCCTGGGATTTATCCGGTCTTGTTGCCGATCCAAAGAGCAAGGATTTTGAAGATTTTCTCAGCTCCATAGAGGACAAGGTCCGGAATTTTGAGTCTGGCAAAAGCCTGCTTCAGCCTGGCATTTCTGTTGCAGATTTCGAAGGCATGTTGCAGGCCATCGGAGACATTTATGAAAAGATAAGCGTTGCAAGCGGCTATGCCCATCTTCGGTATTATGCCGATACATCGTCAAACGAGGCTTCGGCCCTTGTCGGCAGGATGGAAAAAATGGCCGCAGAGATTGGAAACAGGCTTATCTTTTTTGACCTCTGGTTCAAGAAAAGTCTTGACGATGAAAATGCAAGTCGTTTGATAAATTCGATATCGCCTGTTTACAAGGAATATCTCAGGCACAAGCGTCTGCTGGCAAGGCATTCGCTTACCGAACCTGAAGAAAAAATAATCAACATCCTGGAGATAACCGGGACTGGCGCCCTTGTCAAGATCTATGACAAGATGACAAGCAGTTTTGAGTTTGAGTTGAAGGTCAAGCGCGGCAAAAAAGTGCTGGTAAGAAAATTCAACAACAAAGAAAAACTGCTTTCCCTGGTCAGAAGCAGCAAGCCAGAAGAAAGAGAGGCCGCATACAAATCTTTGTTCTCAGTCTACAGGAAAAATAGCGGCGTCCTGGGCGAGATTTACCAGAACATAGTCTCGGAATGGAGAAATGAGGGCATGTCCATGCGCGGCTATGCAGCACCGATAACCGTAAGAAATACCGCAAACAACTTGGAAGACTCGACTGTAGAGGCGTTGCTGTCTGCGTGCAGAAAGAATTCCACGGTCTTTCAGGAATATTTCCGCGAAAAGGCAAAAATGCTCGGGGTCAAAAAATTACGCCGGTTTGACCTGTATGCTCCGCTGCCGGCAAAGAACGGCAACAAGAAATACATCTACGGCAAGGCAATCCAGGATGTTCTAGATACGTTTGGTGGCTTTGATCCAAAGGTGCGCAAGTTGGCAGAACGGGTATTTGACGAAAGGCACATTGACTCGGAAATAAGAAGAGCCAAGCGTGGCGGAGCTTTCTGCCACACCGTGACGCCAAAATTGACGCCGTATGTTCTGCTTAATTTTGACGGAAGGACTCGCGACGTTTCGACGATGGCGCATGAATTTGGCCATGCCATACATAGCATGCTTGCCTCGAGCCTGCCAGTGATGGTCTCGCATGCCCCGCTGCCGCTGGCCGAGACTGCTTCTGTCTTCGCGGAAATGCTGCTAAACGAGCGGCTTGCAGAGAAAATGTCTGCAGCAGAGCGTAGGCTGTTGCTGGCTGAGCAGATAGACGACATGTATGCAACTATAATGCGGCAAGCGTTTTTCACGCTCTTTGAGATAGAGGCCCACAAGGCCATAGGAGAAAAGAATGCAACCATAGACCATGTCTCAAAAATATACTCTGATAATCTAGGCGAGCAGTTTGGAAGCTCGGTTTCCGTCTCACCAGAGTTCCAGTGGGAATGGGTCTACATACCTCACTTTTACCATACGCCGTTTTACTGCTACGCGTATTCTTTTGGAAACCTGCTGGTCCTGTCGCTGTACCGTCAGTACATGCTGGAAGGCAAGCCCTTTGTCCCAAGGTATCTTGGCATCCTGGAGGCAGGCGGCTCAAGAAAACCGGAGGAGCTTCTGTCTGAGGCTGGCATGGACATATCAAAGGAGGCTTTCTGGCAGCAGGGCTTTGACCTAGTCAAAGAAAAGATAAAGCAGCTGAAAGAGATTGCGCCTGAGTAACGACGTAATCCTGGCGGCTGCCATAACTGGCTCGATGTCGGCCGGCGTGCTGGCTCCAGCTGCCGGCAAAATAGTAGAGCCGTACTTGCTTGTTTGGCTTGGCGCGCTCTTGTTTCTGAACCTGATAAAACTGCCGGCCGCAGACATTGTACAGACGTTTACAGAGCCAAGGCAGCTGGCCGTTCTGGCTTTTGTGAAATTGCTGGTTTTGCCTGCGGCATTGTTTGCAGTTTCCTATTTTGTATACAGGCCGTTTGCCCTCCCGGTGCTGCTGCTTGCCGGCATTTCCACCGGCCTTGGAGCGCCCTTTGTGGCAAATGTCGTAGGAGGCAGGCTTCCGTTGATAGTAGGGATGATAATCACCACCTCGCTTGCCGTGCCGTTTGTCCTGCCTTCTTTGGTCTATGCGCTGGTCGGCTCGCAGTTTGAGATACCGCTGCTTCACATGATAACGTTGCTTTCGGCAGCACTGTTTCTGCCTCTTTTGGCGTCATGGCTTACAAGAAGATTCTCCCCAAAGGCGACTGACTTTGCACACAAGAACTCGTTTAAGCTGTCCGTCGTTTTTGTAATTCTTATCAACTTTGGCATGTTTGCAGGTGTTTCGCAGTACTTTTTTGTAGAGCAGATTTTTTTGCTGCAAAACATCGCCGTT
>QCWB01000202.1 GCA_013114715.1 Nitrososphaera sp. | reverse complement strand
TTCTTATCATATTCTTGGCAAAGGCTCCAAGGTAGTCGATGTTGGCTGTGCGCCAGGCGGCTGGGTCCAGGTAGCCATGAAACTGGTGGGAGGCGGCGGCAAGGTTGTTGGAGTAGACCTAAAAGAGGTAGAGCCGGTCGCCGGGGCTCATATATTTCAGGGAGATATCGAGGATCCAATGACGGTAGGACGTATAGCAGAGTCCTTGCAGGATAAGGCTGACTTGCTGTTGTCAGACCTTGCACCAAACGTCAGCGGCGTTTGGGACGTGGATCACGCGCGGCAGATATCGCTTTCAAAAAGCGCGTTTTCGCTTGCAGAAAAGGTTCTGAAGGACAACGGAAACGCGGTCTTTAAGGTCTTTGAGGGAGAATTTCTGACCGAATTTCGAAACGAGCTGAAGAAAAGCTTTGGAAAGGTATTTCTTAGCAAACCCACCGCAAGCAGGCAGGAAAGCAGCGAGCTGTACCTGGTTTGCCTAAACTACAAAAGAAATTCCTGATGCTCTCAATGCCTTGCTGTAGTCCAAAAAACCCTGATTACAGTTGATTAAATTAATTAACTAGTTTTGCGTGCCGTACAACACGCACTGACATGTCCCGGCAACCTGCTGAATATCAAAGGAACCACAAGCTAGAGGTTCCAAAAGACCAAGAGGTCCCACAGAGCAGACTTTTAGTGCTCTGCATAGACCGGGACGATGACATCGGCGTCAAGGGCGGAATTGAAACCCCCATAGTCGGCCGTGACCAGTGCATAAACGCTGGGACCCGACTTGCGATAGAGGACCCGGAAGAAGCAGACTCTAACGCTATTTTCGGAGCAGTCAAGACCTACGAAGAGCTGGTAAGAAAGGGTTACAATGTCGAGGTAGCCATCGTGGCCGGCAAGAATAACAGAGGCGTCGAGGCCGACGAAAAGATCAGCCGAGAAGTGCAGGAAATCCTGCTAAAATACCAGGCCACCGGGGCTGTGATAGTATCAGACGGCGAGGACGACGAGACAGTCATGCCAGTCATACAATCCAGAGTACCTGTGGTATCTGTTCAGCGCATAATAATCAGGCACAGCAGGTCTGTAGAATATTCCTACGCCTTGTTTGGACGGTACGTAAAGGCCTTGATGTACGACCCGCAGTACTCCAAGTTCTTTCTAGGCGTGCCCGGCGCCCTGCTCTTGGCAGGAGGGTTGGCAGTGGCCTTTGAGCAGACAAAGTGGCTGACAGTCATGATACTGGCCATACTTGGAGGAGCGTTTGTAGTCAGGGCCTTTGACATCGACAGGACGGTAAGCTCGCTTGGCAAGATGATGCCAACAGACTTTATCAAGATATTCTCTATCATAGGCGGCGTGCTAGTCATACTCGCAGCCATAGCAAACGGCTTTTCGGCAATACCAAAAGACATCGGCATATCTGGCATGAATGCCCTGGAAATAGTGACAAACAAGACAATCGTTGGAAGCTTCGCCAAGGGGACCATAACCCTGCTCTGGATAGGCATTGCCACGGTACTTGGCGGATTGTTCCTAGGCAACTGGTTAAAAGGCAGTTCACGCGAAGTTCACGACATACTGCGACTCGTGGTCCTAGGCCTTTTGTACATCCCGGTGGTCCAGTTTGCCTCAGTCCTGACAGAGGGAACAAGCCCCTTCAACCTCATATCTTCGCTACTGATAGGCCTTGCAGCCTCGCTTGTAGCGGCCACAGTACTGTACCAGCGCTTCAGGCACAGAAAAAGTGGCGAATCGCTGAAACACTAAATATAGTTGCATCTGCAATGCTGGCCATGCCAGAGCACGGCCAGTTTGATCCATCTGCCAACAAGTGGTACTGCGGATACTGGATGACCTTTGAGGAATGGGAAGACGTCCACGACTACTCTCCGCCCAACATGGCTAAGGACGAACCACAAGAATCAGAAGAGGAAGAATAGCACAAAATATACAAAGAACCGCTGCGACCTGATTTTATGGTCGATGAGCGGTCTGCGGGAGCTGTGCTATTTTCCAACAATGAAGATCCAGAGTTCCTGCTATTGCATTATACTGCAGGCCACTGGGATTTTCCAAAGGGCAACATAGAGCAAAACGAAAGCGAAACGCAGGCTGCAACACGCGAGATAAGAGAGGAGACCGGAATAACCGACGTGGAGTTCCTAGACGGCTTTAGAAACAAGATATCCTACAAGTACAGGAAGGGCAAGAGACTGGTAGAAAAGGAAGTAGTACTCTTCTTGGCCAGGACAGAGACAAAAGAAGTAAAGATCTCACATGAGCATATAGGCTACGCCTGGAAAAAATACGACGAAGCTGTAAACCAGCTTACTTTTAAAAACGCAAAGAACCTGCTTGCCTCGGCAAAAGAATTCCTGCAGAAATCAGCCAGCTAGAGCTTTTCTTTGCAACATCCTGGCAGCATCGGCAGGGTCCTTGGCTTCAATGATAGACCTTCCTACTATCAGATAATCAGTCCCGCTTTTCATGGCAGTCTGCACATCTCCGCCCTGCGCCCCGACTCCTGGCGAGTATACAGGGATTGATAATCCGGCCTGCTTTTTTTCCAGCATGATCTCTTTTAGTATCTCTGTCTGCGTGGCGCCGACCACTATTCCATCGGTATCGGCTCGCGCCGCTCTATCCAGAAATGTCCTGTACAGCATGCCGTGCCTGGTCTCCAATCCGTAGCCGTCCTTTGCGTCTGGATGACTCATGTAGACCAGGGCTATCACGCCAACATTCAGCTGGTGCGCCTTTTTCACAAGCGACGCCAGCTCTCTGGCGCCCATGAACGGATTGGCTATAACGGCGTCAAAGCCCATCCTTACAAGCTGGGTCAGGGCAACCTCGTTTGTATTTCCGATGTCGTTGAGCTTTATGTCTGCTATGCACTGCAGG
>QCWB01000201.1 GCA_013114715.1 Nitrososphaera sp. | reverse complement strand
AAGGCCGAGCAAATCGTGGCCGAGTATTGCCTGATCTCGGCTCGCTATCATTCACAGGGCCAAATGGGCCAGGTCTGTCCCACGGTGGATGGATTTATCGGCACCCTGATGCATTCCTGCAAGTACGGAGAAAATGCTTGGCAGCAGCCGGCCGGTCTGTACAGTACCGGTAGCGATGATGCTTTGGCTTTGCATCACTTCGAGATTGTCGAAGGTACCTCACCCAGCTACAACAATTGGTGCGATACCGAGCGACTGCTGCAGACCATGACTCATATCGCGGCTGCTTTGCGAGCCAATGGTTTCGCGATTCCGGGCATTGCCCTAGGTGCCAAGCATGGCAATGTCTGCGGAGCTGCTATCAGTCCGTCATTTGATGTTGCCCTGCGCAAGATGCTCAGTGGTGATCCGCTGGCTATTTTTGGCGGCCTGGTCATGACCAACTTCGAGATCGGAGCAGCAGAAGCCGATGAGCTGGTCAAAGGCGAAGGCGAAAGCAAGCGTTTGCTGGACGGAGTGATCAGCTCCGGTTTTGACGAAGCGGCGCGCGAAAAGCTTCATCGCAAGGGTGGCAAGTGCCGTTTGATCCAAAACGAGGCCTTGGGCACTGATGTCGTTTGCATGCTCGATGTGCAGCCGAGATTCAGATACGTGCGGGGCGGCTTCTTGCTGCAGCCCAATTACCACAAGGTACTGGTCTCAAAGAGTCTGGACATTTCTATGCCAGCCAAGTTCAATGCCGCAACTGAGCGAGACGTCTTGCTGGCTTGGGCGATTGGCTCGACCAGCAATTCCAATACCATTACCTTGGTCAGAGACGGTAAGTTGCTTGGCAACGGAGTGGGTCAGCAGGACCGTGTCGGTGCTGCAGAGCTGGCCATCAAGCGAGCCGCGCGCAGTGGACACGATCTGGCCGGTGCCGTGGCTTACTCGGACAGCTTCTTCCCGTTCCCGGACGCGGTCGAGGTTTTGATCAAAGCCGGTATCACCACTATCCTTACCTCCAGCGGTTCGGTCAATGACAAGCTCACGCGCGAGGTCTGCCAGTCTGCTGGCGTGAACTTGCTCATGATTCCGGATGCTGAAGGCCGAGGCTTCTTCGGCCACTAGAGGGAACCATGAGCCTGGAGTGGTGGGAAAAGTTGGAGCAGATGACTTCGTCAGAGCAGGACGAGTACCTGCGCTATCTCAATCAGGGACTAGCTTTGGAAAGCTAGAAAACAACCCTGTACCGCAATGGTACAGGGTTTTAAAATTGACAAAAATTTTACATAGCACTATGATAGCTGAGGTTTTTTGTTCACTTCAGGAGGTAATGGTGAGTAAGAGCTACCCACGTCTCAAGCGACGATTCGCAGCGGAGAGAAAAATCCGCAATGGGATTTGGCAGCAGGCTGAGCAACATCACCATGACTTTAGTCGCGTGTTGCATACTTTTCACAATGGTATGACGCCTGCTGAGAGAACTCGGACTGTCGGCGAGCTCACTGCTTTCGTCGGTATCTGCCATCGCAGCACGGTTATCAATTGGTTCAATGGTCTTAGCGCACCTCGTCGTCTGTATGCGATCAAGGCCAAGGTCTGGCTGCATGACAGAGGATACCAGCTCAAAGAGTTTGTCGGCATACGAGCTATGCGTCTGGTAGTGATGCGTTTGCTAGCTTACGATCTTATCAGTATTGAAGATTTGTTCAGGGCTTTAGGATTTTCTTCTCCGGAAAAAATATGGGCCTGGCAAAATCTAGACGGTCATCGCGCCCTCTGTGCCGATAAGGCAATCTTATTGAGAAAGTACGTATCTGAAAAAGTGGCAGAGCTAAGCGCTCATGATCGTGGTAGAGTCCTGCGTGGTGTCCAATGCTTTTTCTCCTAATCCATGTCCCTGGTCGCAAGATCAGGGATATTCATTTCACTGGCTATCTTTATAAAATATGATAAAATCAAAATATGAGAAAAGAAATAGAAGTTAAAGCCAGAGTCAACAATCTTGATTTTCTGGAAAGCAAATTAAGAGAATTGGGTTGTCAGTTTTCTTCACCAATTCGTCAAGATGATAAGCTATTTTATAACTACGAGGGCGATTATGCTACCCAGCATATGGGATTGAATATTTTGCGCATCAGAAAACAAGATGATATTTTTTTGTTTACCATCAAACAATCTCAGACCAATGAGCTGGACTGCATAGAGTACGAAACAGAAATCAAAGATCCAAAAGCTCTAGAGCAAGCTTTACTACTCATGGGCTATCGCCAGGCAGTGGAATTGCATAAGATAAGACGAAAGACAAAGTACAATGATCTGGAAATCTGTTTGGATCAGGTGGAAAAACTTGGTAATTATGTGGAAGTGGAAAAGCTAGCCGAGGACGCAGAAGCAGAAAAAATACAAGGTGAGCTATTTGATTTTTTAATGACTTTGAGTGTCAAAGCAGAGGATAGGGAAATGCGTGGATATGATACCTTGATGTGGTTAAAAGAAAATAAATAATCCAAAATTTATGATTACAAAAAAAATCAGCTTGATAATAATGTCTGTGCTATTGATACTATTTGGTATTTTTATGTTTGTCTATGGTGAATACGATGACAGTCCGGGAGGCCAGCTGCTCGGCGTGGTGCTGGCAGTCGTCGGTGCAGTTATAATAATCAAGCAAAGAAAAAAATAATTAAATCAGGACCGCCTAACGGCGGTCCTTTACAAGATCATAAGTAAATGATAAATATATAAACTGTTGTTTTGTTCCTTTACCACCAGTCAGAAAGGAGACTGGAAATGCCCAAGTCACAAAAAGCCTTCCTCGTTGGCAAACATCGATTTTGTTTTCATCCAGGCGAGCCCGCTGAGATCCTTGGGGTCCGGATTGTGACCCCCGAGGATCATCCGCCCAGACCATGCTTCCATGTCCGC
>QCWB01000200.1 GCA_013114715.1 Nitrososphaera sp. | reverse complement strand
CAAGAAAAAACTGTTCTTAAAATCCAAAAGGCAGCCTGTGCTGGTGCTCGACAAGTTTGGCCGCGTACGGCTGTCAATAGACAATGCTGCCATATTCAACGGCACGCCAGAAGAAGTCTCAGCCAAAGTCGACAGCGTGCTTCAAAGCCACCAGGCAAGCGGCAAGGACCTGGCTCCACAGGTGCACATACTAGACGGAATAAAGCTCATGGACTTTTCCAGCCTGACTTCGCCAGAGCACGTTTCAAAGGCCATCAGAGACGAGCTGAAAAAGGCTGCAGCAACAGACGTCGCAGCAATAATCAAGCTGGAATGACCTTGCAGGTCCTTGACTGCACTTCTGACAACGTAACAAAGTGTGCTGCAATAATCAAGAATGGCGGCGTTGTTGTCTTTCCTACCGACACAACTTATGGAATAGGCTGCGACCCGTACAACGAGTCTGCAGTGGAAAGGATATTTTCGATAAAGTCTAGGGACCGGGGTAAAGCCCTTCCCGTGCTTGCCTACAGCACGCAGGACGCGCAGCGGCTTGTACATTTCAACGAGCCTGCCAGGATTCTGGCTTCCCTGTTCTGGCCTGGCGCACTGACCATTGTTGCAGAGCTTGTCGACAGGTCGATACCAAGGCAGATCACGGCAGGCAGGAGCAGCCTTGCAGTCCGGGTGCCTGCAAACAAATGCGCGTTGTCTTTGCTGCAAAAATGCCATTATCTGGTTGGCACAAGCGCCAACATATCCGACCAGCAGTCTCCAAAGACGAGCCGGCAGATAATCGAGTCTGGCATGTCTGGGTTTGATGCCCTGCTGGTAGACGACTGCATTTCTGGAATACAATCAACCATAGTTGACGTGACCGGTGCCAAGGTTGAAATAGTGAGGGACGGCGCGATAGAACCAAAAGAGATCTTTTCGGCGCTATGTTCAACCTGATTGCCACGACCTACAGATTCCGCGAGGAGGACGCCTACGACGAGCTACTGGACCTGCTTGAGGATTTTGGAGATCCAAACGCAGAAGCCGAGATAACCAACGTAAAGGGGTTGATAATAGCAAGCACGAGGCTTGACCCGTTCTATGTGGTGGAAAAGTTGAAATCTGCAGTCTCTGAGCCGTGGAAAGTCCGGTATCTTTTGCGCGTCATCCCCATAGAGACTGTCGTGCCCGCCGTGCTTGAAGACATTAGGCTTGCGACAATAAAACTGTCATCCAAGATTCCGGAAGACAAGAGCTTTAGAATTACAATAGAAAAGCGGCACAGCCAGCTACATTCTTCAGAGCTGATAGACGTGATAGCAGACGAAGTGAAAAGAAAAGTCGACCTGGATAACCCAGACTGGGTAGTCATGGTACAGATCCTGGGCTCTGAAGCCGGCGTGTCTGTCTTTGAGCCAGACAAGATATTCAGCTCCGAGATAGAAAAGCGCAAGATGGGCGACTAGGTTATCGCGGCAAGCTCTGTCAAGAATTTCAGAAAAGTCTCATCGTCTGATTCTGCAATCCCTAACATCTTGGCTATCTGTTTTTTCTTGCCGCTTGACTTGCTTATCACTGAATCGTCGCGCTCAAGGCCGGCTGCAAATTTCTGCAGCAGGTCCTGTTTTTTTGCAAGGCAGATAAAACAGCCGGCCTGCTCTGGTTTTAGACCTGCCCTTTTGATTGCCTCTGAAATCTGCCTTGTGCATGATATGCGGAGCAAAAGTTCTGTCTCTGGTTTTGCTGCAATCATCATTCCGCGCTCCATAGCCTCGACGGCTATCTGGGCTACGGCCTGCACATGGTCCAGTCCAAAGACGCAAGCCGCGTCGACTGCCTGTATCAGCACATCTGGATGCTGCAGGCGCAAAGAATCAAGCATCTTGCCTGGGTCCTTGCCTGCATTCTTTATCCCCGCTACAAGCAGGTATAATCCGTGAATGCTATCCACCGTGAACCACCGTCAGGATTGTGACCGTGTCGCCGTCTCTGACCTCTGTCGCCAATCCGTTAATGGCTGCAGAGTCTGTGCCGTTTACCGCGACTATCAGGTTGTTTGGCTCCAAGAGGCGAGGCTGTGATGATATGCCTTGCAGAAATTTTAAAATATCCGAAACAGAAGCGACGGCTTTGTCAAGCTCGACAGCCGGCCTGCCGACTGCCTTTTTTGCGCCGCCCAAAAGCCGGATGGTTATCATTCATCAGTCGATTCTTCTGTCTCTTCAGAATCTTCTGAAATGATTGCCTTTTGCTGGGCCGCTTCCTTTCTGCGGTGGGAAGTAATGTAGCCGGCCAGTTCGTTTCTTAAAACCTTTGAAGTGACAACGGCAACCTCGTTTATCGTCTTTTTGTTAGCGTCAAAATCTGTCCCAAACTTGTCTGGGTACTTTTGTAGCAGTTCAGTCGATATGCGCTTTATTCGGTTCAATCGAGGAAAAGACTGCCTTGATGTATTATATATGTTATGACAGGAACGATTCAGTATTCTTTTGCAAAAGAGCGACTGTTTCTTCGTAGGATTTGCCCAGAATGCTTGCCGCGTTTGCCACGACCGTTACAAGGCATGACGTGGGCAGGGCTGGCTTGTCCTCAAAACAGCGCGGAAACCTCACCGGTCCGTCTGTCTCTACAAGTATCCTGTCCTGCTTGCAGTGCTTTAGCAGCACCTTCTTGTCGTCAGCCATGACAAGCGATGGCCCAAACGAAACGTACAGACCCATGTCCATGCATCTTGAGAGCTGCTTTTTGCTTCCTGCAAACCAGTGAAGCAGCACTCCTTTGAGTCTGTATGACGGCAGAATCTGCAGAATGTCTTCAAGCGATTTTCTGGAATGTATCGATACAGGCTTTGCAAGAGCTTCTGCCAGGCCAAGCATTTCTGCAAAGACCTCCTTCTGCCTTTCATACGGGACTCCGCGCTCTACGTATGTCGGGTCAAGGCCTATCTCA
>QCWB01000199.1 GCA_013114715.1 Nitrososphaera sp. | reverse complement strand
CGTTCGCCGATGATGTTGCCACCCATTTTATAATAGCTGGTTTTGTTCTATATATTGTCTTTATGGTATTGCCCGGAGTTACTCGCGGGCAGACACCGGCGACAGGCCGGCCCCAAGCCGCCGCATGTCTTCGATAAAGTTTGGATACGAGACATCGACTGACTCGGCTCCAGCGACTATGGATTTTTCTGTCATCATGGCGGCTATGGTAAAGGCCATGAAAAGCCGGTGGTCGTTGTAGGCCTCAAGCACGGCGTTTTGAAGTTTCTCTGGAGCCTTGATTGTCAGGCCGTCATGGAACTCGTCTACCATAGCGCCAAACTTGGCCAGCTCCCGGGCAATGTTGGCGACTCTGTCCGTCTCTTTGACACGGGCGTGCGCTACTCCGGTTATCTTGACTGGGCTTTTTGCCTTTAGGGCCAGTATCGATACTACAGGAAGCAGGTCGGGCGTGTCAGCCAAGTTAAACTGCCCGCCTTCCAGCCTGTCGGCTCCGTGAATCACCACGTGGCCGCGTTGCCTGTCTGCTTTGACGTTGCAACCCATCTGCTTCATTATCTCGATTACGGCAGAGTCGCCCTGCGGCAGGGCAAAGTTGAGGCCGGTAACCTCCAGTCTTTTGCCCGCAAGAGCCCCGGCAGACAGGATTAGTGCCGCCGTAGAAAAGTCGCTTGGCACGTCAAACTCGGAAGGACGGTAAGCAGAATTCTTTATGCGATAAGAAAGCATTGACGAGTCATGGTCGACTTTGACTCCAAACTGGGCCATGGTAGCCAGCGTGGCCTGCACGTACGGCTTTGACACCAAGTCGCCTTTGATTTTTAGGCTGATTTCAGACTCGGCATAGATGCCGGCTATCAAAAGACCGGATATGAACTGGCTCGATATGCTGCCGTCTATTTCCGCATCACCGCCCCTTATCCCGCCGCCCTTTACTACGAGCGGAGGTGTGCCATTTGCCTTTGTTGAAAAAGCCTGCACCCCAAGCTGCCCAAGTGCATCAAGTATTGGCTGCATCGGCCGCTTTCTGAGGCTCTCGTCTCCTGTCAGGACAGTGTAGCCATTGGTTGCAAGGCCAGACATGGCAGTCAGTATGCGGATGGTTGTCCCAGAGTTCTCTGCGTTTATCACGTTTTCCGGCGGCTCAAAGCGGCGCTTGCCGTGCACCTCCACTGCATGGCCTTCATGCGTGGTTTCTATGAGCGCGCCAAGAGCGCGGCAGCCAGCCAAAGTGGCAAGGGTATCGCGGGCCAGCAGCGCGTTTGTTATCGTGGACTTGCCTTCAGTCAACGAGGCAATAGCAAGGGCCCTATGCGAGTAGCTCTTGCTTGAAGGGCACCGGACTGCACCATCTATCTTTGATTTTGTAACCTGGATGCTGACCATTATTCCAAGACATCTACAGAAGCCTTCTCGTTATTAACTTTCGATACAATGACTCTGCCGGCAAACCTGGAAAAAGCAGACCGGACCTGCGGCAGTTTGTCTTCCTGCACCACTGCTGCTATAGATGGCCCGTTTCCAGAGATGCTGGCACCAATGGCTCCGGCTTCCATCGCAGCCATAATTGGCCCGTAGTCAGAGGATAGCGCGGCGCAGGCCAGGACGCCGTTTAGTTTCATGGCCTTCCAGTAGTCGCCAGACTGCGCCAGGCCAAACGCGTCTTCAAACAGGTCTGCAAAGCCGCGCAACTTGGCAACGTCGCCGCGAGGAGTGTTTCTGGGCAGAAATATCATGGCATGCAGGTTTTCTGGAGCTGGCTCTTGTCGGAGCAGTTTTCGAGCATAGTTGTCCGTTACCACAAAGCCGCCGAAATAGCAGGCCGTTGCGTCGTCGTACGCGCCGGTTATCGTGACCTTGGCGTCAAGGGATGCCCGGACTGCAGCATCAAGGACAGCAAAATCATCAACTTCGCCGGCTATCCTGCTGCAGGCCAGTGCGACGGCGTTTGAAACCGCGCTAGAGCTTTTCAGGCCAAAGCCAATCGGTATGTCGGAATCCACTTTTATCGAAATCTTGTGGCTGTCGATTGTCTTTTGCGGAAGCGTGTTTCTTATGATGTTGTTTATCAGCAAGTCGTCTTTTTTGCCGGTCAGAAAAGATATTCCTGATCCGCTGCTTTGCTCGACTTCGGCTGTCACTTTAAGCGAGATTCCAAGCGCGCAGCCTTTGCCGGTAGCTATGGCGTTGACTATAGATACGGCGCCGTGGATATTAGAGCGGACCTTCATGTAGGCTCACCGAATATGCCAAGCAGGTTCTTTTTCATTGCCTCACGCGGAGCCTCAAGACCGGTCCAGATTTCAAAGGCCTTTGCGCCCTGCTCTAGCAGCATCTCGTACCCATAAACAACATACGCTTCAGCGAATTTTGCGTTTTCAATCAAGTCTGTTACCACTGGCCGGTATACAATATCGTAGACAATGCTTCCTTTTTTAATGTGCTCATAGTCTATCGGGCTTGCTTCGTTTGCAAGGCCAATTGAAGTAGAGTTTACTATCAAATCTGCTGACAGCGAATGGTTTTGCACATCATCAAAAGATATTACCTCGCATTTCAGGCCAAGGCCTTCTCCCATCTTTGCCAAGTCCGAAGCTTTTGCCAAGTCGCGGTTTGCAATTATTATCTTTGATATTTTTTCCTCAGACAGCGCTGATACTATGGCCCTGGCCGCTCCGCCGGCTCCAAGAAGCAGGACTGTCATGCCGTTGAAATCTATTTTCCTTTTTCTCAACGGCTCGATAAATCCGGCAATGTCCGTGTTGTAGCCTTTGAGCACGCCTTCGATGTTCTTGACGGTGTTGACTGCCCCGGCCTTTTTTGCAGTGCTGTCCAGCTCGTCTAGGTATTTGATTATAGAGACTTTATGCGGTATCGTTACGTTAAAGCCAGAGACCTTGATGGCCCGCAGAGAATCTATGGACTCTTTGAG
>QCWB01000198.1 GCA_013114715.1 Nitrososphaera sp. | reverse complement strand
GACTGCCGGCCTGCATGCTGTATCTTGTAGGTGCAGGGATAAACGGATACAAGGGCCTGAGTCTTGCGGCAATCGAGGCTCTGAAGGACTGCGATGTTGTATACGCAGAGAGGTTTACAAGCTCGCTTTCAGACAGCCAGATAACCAGCCTAAACTCGATAATCGGCAAGCAGGTAAAGATTGTGCAGAGATGGTTTGTCGAGGACGGCAGAGAGATCCTAGAAGATGCTGCATCGAAAAAAGTTGCCATAATTACATACGGAGATCCGCTCATTGCCACTACCCACAGCGAGCTTCGAGTCAGGGCGGCCAGAAAATCGATAAAGACAAGGATACTTCATGCGGCGTCTGGAATCCCGGCTATCATGGGCGAGGCTGGCCTGCACATGTACAAGTTTGGCAGGACAGTGACCATGATGTCTGAGCCAAAGTCAGCAATAAGCGTCTACAGCACTATTTTTGACAACCTTCTTGCCGGCAACCACACACTGATACTTTCTGAATACAGTTTTGACGAAAAATCAGAGCCGTTCTTTCTGGACCCGCCGTCTATTTTCAAGATGCTGCTTGAAGTCGAAAATGACCAGAAACACGGCGTGTTTTCTGAAAACACGTTTGCGTTGGCTGCGTCAAGAATTGGCGCAGACGACCAGACAATTGTTTCAGGCAAGGTAAAGTCGCTTCAGAGCGTCGACTACGGCAACGGCCCGCATACCGTGATAATTCCAGGAAACCTGCATTTTACAGAAGAGGAAGGCATTTCAGCGCTGACGCGGTGCATCGACAAACCTACGGATAACACGCAGCCAGTAAGAAGAATATCTGTGCAGATGGTAGAAAGGTACGCTCCAAAGGCCAAGCAGGCAGCCGAGCAGATGAAGATCATACTGCGCGCCGATGACAAGACCGATAGAAAGGGCATGTTTGAGGTCCTGGAAAATGCAGAATACTACATCTCTGACGCAGAGCGATTCTTAGGGCAGGGCAAGCACGAGCTTGCAGTATTAAGCATAGGCTATGCAGAGGGCTTGATAGATTCGCTTAGGTTTCAGAAAGGCATTAATCCATGGCTCCAATAAAAGCGAACAATGAGCTCCGAAGCCCTGAGCCTGCTGATGGAATCAAAGATAAGCGAATTTAACGCATGGAGAATGAGCAACCTTACAGTAAAACTGGACTTTTCAAAAACAGATTTCTCAGGCAAGAACCTTGTTGGGGCATATCTAAACGCCATAGTAGCGACAGAAGCAAACTTTGCCGGCGCGGATCTGACTTCTGCAAACCTTGTGCAGTCCGTTCTTGACAAGTCAAACTTTGCAGGAGCCAACCTTACCGAGACGCTTTTTATGTACACAGAGATGAAGGACGTCAACCTGGCAGGAGCCAACCTTACAAAGACCAACTTTATGTGGGCAAACCTGCAAAATGCAAACATGACCAGCACGAGGATGGTCCAAACTGTTTTTGTTGAGGCAAACATGCAAAATGCCATAGTCGAAGGAGCCGACAAGTCAGGAGCGTACCTTAAATACGCAAAGCTGGACGGAAGTAGCTGGGCCGAGAAGCAAAAGGCCCATTGAATTAGGACAAACGTTTATTAAGTTAGCCTCTGAAAGTTTTTCTCAGTATGGCTCAGAATCCTCCAACTACGGGAGGAAAGGTATCTCGGCGAGACTTTCTAAAGCTGATGGCAGCCGCAGGTACTGTAATGACTTTTACGCCGTTTGTCGAATGGGGAAAATTCCTGCCAAACCCGGCTGGCGCTCAATCCGTAAGACAGCCAGTAGAGTTGAAGGGCGGAATTCGCGCCAATATCAAGGATTTTCCGGTTAACCACTCTGAGGCAATTGTTTATCCAAAGAGCGAAGACGAGGCGCTTAATTCCGAAGCCTTCCGCACATGGCAGATTATCCGCCTGCCAAAGGAACTTGGCGGCGACAAGAACGATGCTTCTGCTTTTAGAGTATACAGCATGGTATGCCTGCATCTCTGGTGCCTCTGGAAGTACTGGCCAGAAGATGGCAGAAAAAGAGGTGAATGCCCATGCCATGGTAGCATGTACGACCCACTGACAGGTAAGGCTTTTGCAGGTCCGGCATCATTGCAAGGACCACCTTCTAACGTCCTTCCAAAGCTGGACGTAGAGGTTGATAGTAATGGCGATATCTTTATTGTTCCCCCAGTATGGGATCCTAACAAAAATGGAATAGTTGGATATGGGCGCTTCCTTAACGTATGAAAACAGTCTGACGAGATTCTTCCGGTGGATGTACGCCGGGGTAGAGCGAACTATATTCATGGGGATGAAATTCACCCTCCCCGGCAGGTTCGTAAGCCCGCTAGGCTTCCTTGGCATGCTTACGTTCGTTGTTTTTATCATACTTGGCATTACAGGCGCGCTTTTGATGCTATGGTACGAGCCAATCCTGGACAGGGCCTGGGACAGCGTCAAGAACATAAACGACACCATCCCCTATGGATTCCACATCCGTAACATACACTACCACGCGTCAAACGGCATGGTAATGCTTGCCATACTGCACATGTACTACCAGTACTTTAGCGGCAGGTACAAGATCAGAAACGAGATCCTCTGGGTAACAGGCATCATACTGGGTGTTCTATCAATTCTCGAAGCGTTCACTGGCTACGACATCATCTTTAGCGAGCGCGCAGAACTTGCGATATCCATCGCCGCGTCTTTGACCAACTCTATACCCATCATGGGCCCTCAGATGAGAGACGCGTTCTTTGGCGCCGGCTTCCACGACTTTATCTTGAGATTCTACGTGTTCCATGTGTTCATGCTCCCAATAGCGCTGTTGGGCCTGATGGTGGTGCACTTCCCAAGATTCCTGGTGTTTTACGTGCCCATGGTCATGGACATAACAGGCGCAATCATGCTGACAGGAGGTGTATTCCCGGTAAGCACGGGTCTGAAATTCGACCCCAACATACCG
>QCWB01000197.1 GCA_013114715.1 Nitrososphaera sp. | reverse complement strand
AATCTGGTGGGTAACCTGCTAAATGAAGGAAATACCGTGGCGCTGTTTACCATAGTCGAGATAGTAACTGCGGACCAGAATACAAACACGCTTCAGCCAATCAGCAGCCAGCCGCAGTACCTCGGCGATCTAACAGACAACTCGCCGCTGCCATTTAGCATACCGCTCCGCTCATCTGGCGCGCAAAGACCGGACGGCGAAGGTGCCGGACTACAGTCCAACTCGATTCAGCCCGGAAACTATCCTGTGACGCTTCGTATAGTCTACAAAGACGACCTGAGAAACTCGCATGAACTTTTGATAACAAGCGAAGTCAACATACAGCCAAACCGGCAGCCAGGTCAGGGCCAGCAGAGCAATGCCATGGGCCAAAACCTTGTCATCTTTTTGGCAGTTGGAATCGCGGTGGCATCTGGGCTTGCCATATTTTTCATAAGGAAAAGGAAATCAAAAAAATCAGTCTTTGGCAAGCTGGGCAACAAAGATGATATCCAGTTCCTGCTGGATACCCAGGATAAAAAAGAGGTCGATGCCGGCAAGTGAGCCTGCAGGACATATTGAAGCTGGCCAAAAGCGCACTCGTAGAAAGAAAGGTTCGCGCCATTCTGACCATACTCATGGTGATGGTAGGCACCAGCCTGATGATTGCCCTAAATGGCCTGAGCGCTGGCCAAGCAGCCCTTGTGCAAAAACAGTTCAGCAGCCTCGCTCCAAACGTACTGACAGTGAGTGCAGGACAACGCGGCTTTGGCCCGCAGGCAGGCTCCTCCACACCATCCATAGTCCTGACAAACGTCGTGGTAGACAGGATAAAGTCCCTTCCCTTCGTTACGGACGTCATACCCACTTACCAGGGCTCTGTCTCGCTTGAGTCGCAGGGAAACACCATAAACGCCTCAGTGCTTGCAATAGACCCGCAAAAGATCCGAATCCTGTCTCCGTCGCTGGAGCTCGAGGAAGGCTCTGCTATCAGGGCTGGCGATCCGTCCGCGATTTTGGTGGGAGCAAACATTGCAAATCCTGCCGGCCGGGCCACTCCACTAGTCACAGTCGGCCAGACAGTCCGGCTTACCTTTAACTTTGTGGATCAGACCACCGGCAAGCAGGACGAGGAAGTAAAGAGCTTTATCGTCTCCGGCGTGATGCTTTTGACTGGAAGCAACCAGCTTGACAACGCCCTGGTGATGAACATGTCCGCCGGCGACTCGCTTTTGCATCGCGGTGGCAGATATGACGGCATGCGGGTCGTGGCGCAGTCCTCGGAGTACGTCGATGCAGTGCAGCAGCAAATAACTGCCCTTTACGGAAACACGATAGGCGTGACTACGCCCCGGGCGATACTTACTGCAATAGGCCAGTTCCAGAGCGGAAACGCGTCTTTCATCCAGAGCATTGCTATAATCGCTTTGATTGTGGGGACTATTGGCATCGTCACGACTCTGTATACGTCAGTAAATGAACGGACAAAAGAGATAGGTACAATGAAGGCCATCGGCGCGTCAGGCAAGTTCATACTTTCTCTGTTCTTGGCAGAGGCAATAATCATCGGCCTTATAGGTTCAACTGTTGGACTTGTGGCAGGCGTTGCCGGCGGGTATCTGCTGACGTCCGGCTTGACTCCAGCTCAGCCAGGGCCAGGCGGCCGGCCCGGACAACTGGTGCCGGTGTTTATCCTGACAGACATGGCCAACGTCTGGGCACTCTCGGTGGGCATGAGCATAGTTGCAGGGTTGTATCCTGCCTGGAAAGCATCGCGGTTGACCCCGCTAGTAGCTCTGAGAAAGGAATGACCGGTAACTTTGTTACTTACTACTTGTAATCAATCCTTAATATAATTGCGAACACAATATTACCGATGAAGACAAACTTTGTCAGCAAAAAAGTGCTTATCCCTGCTATCATAGCTGTGGGTCTGCTGTCAACGGTACTGGTCGCGTCTTCTGCCTATGCCAATGCGGGCAAGATGGGCAACATGCCTGCCATCCAGGGCTCTGTCAACGTGTCAGAGACAATGAAGAATTTTGTCAAGGAGAACCTGAAAACCTCCTTTGTAGATGCTGCTGGCATTGCAGAAAAACAAGTTGAAGGCGGCAAAATAGTTGGTGGCCACCTTGGAGTTGTGCAAGGGTATCTTGCTTACACTTTCTTTGTAGTAAACCCTAACACAGAAATGACCAAGACCGTGATAGTCGACGCTGGAAACGGAAGTGTGCTTAACGTCTCTGAAGATATGCCGATGCATGGCTTTGGCAGATTCGGAGGCTTTGGACACGGCTGGGCAAAGCACGGCCATCCACAATGGAACAACTCCATGGAAGAATCTAATCAGTAAAGATTCTACTCTTTCTTTTTTCCAAAATTAAAGTAGCAGGAATAGCAATAGTCCTTGCCGTATATCACGCCGTTTGTACCGCACGCAAGGCACTGTTTTTCGTGCTCTATCGTCGAATCAAGCGACTTGGCCTTTTGCAGGCATTTTCCGCAAATTGGCGCTTCTAGGTTGTAGCTTGACAAAAATCCGTCTCCGCACTGCGTACATCGCAAACTGTACATTTTGCCTTTTGGTTTCCAAGTTCTGAATAATCCCATTCTAAATATTGCATACTTTCTTGGATGTTTTGGCTTAAAAAGGAAATGTAACAATGTTAAGTCTGCCCAAGATTGTAAAATGCTTGAAGGCAACACTGTGGCATTGTAGAGCTTTAGCTCAATTATATCCATCGTCTGATGCGTTACAAAGCTGACAAGAAATCCATAATATAAGAGCCGTTCATAGTTGGATTATGAGTATTGAAAATGTAGCTGTTTCCAGCGTCATGGTAAAGGATGTCAAGACCGTTAGTACTACAGATTCCTTACAGCACGCCTGCAAGGTGATGCAAGCTAACAAAATAGGAAGTGTGATCGTAATTCAAACCAACGGCGAGTCAAAAAAAGTTCCAATTGGCATTATAACAGAAAGTGACGTAG
>QCWB01000196.1 GCA_013114715.1 Nitrososphaera sp. | reverse complement strand
GGAACAAACGCGAGTTCCAAGGCCTGCAGCTTTACGTAGTCACAGCTATCGCGATTACCAGTTCAAACAGGATTCTGTCAGCAAAGCATGATTTTGATATCATAGTTCCGGCTCGAAAAGACCTTCTGGAATCAAAGGCCATGGCGATGGAAGCTGACGTGACTCAAAAGGCGCTGGAAAGCAAGCCAGACATTGTCTGCGTTGACGGCTCCATCATAGCAAGAATGCAAGGCAAGCCTGACTCTGCTTCAGAAAAATACGGCGACGCTGTATTTGTGGCCAAGACCTCAAACAGCAGGCTTCAGTTCCGCAATCTCGGCTCAAGAGCCGGCGACATATTCTACTATGGTCATTTAGGCCGGACAGCTGGCTTTAGCAGGCCAGTTAAAACAGAATTTAGGCAGCTGCCTGTCTTTGAAGTCTACGTCAGGCTCAAAGACGATACACCGGTTGTTCGTCTGGAGCTTGTAGGCAAGTGGGACGAGCGTGAAGAAGAGATCAAAACAATCTTGGACATGCTAGTCTACCACAGTGTTTCCGGCTATCCGTACTGTCTGAAGCTGGCGCACAACAACTGCAAGGTAAGCAATGAAGATATAGATAGGCTAGCAAGCATATTTCGCCTGCAAAATGAACAGGGAGCAAGGGACGCGCTAAATGAGTAACAATCTGGGCATTGTAATAGGAGTTGCCAAGCCTGACCAAGTCACATTCGAGTCCAGAAGGCCGGTGAGCCTTGGCGAGTATGTTATTTTGCATTACGGCGGCTCAAAAGTGCTTGGGCTTATTGAACGCTCATCTATTACAAGCGACGCCCTGGGCGCGGCTATCCGCAACTATGAAGAGGCTTTTGAAAGCCGGCAGGTAGCCGAGGCCAACAAGCGCGACAAGAGCTACAAGGGCCATGTTCGGATCCTTGGCTTTCTGGAAGACTTGAAAAAAGGCAAGTCTATTATCCCTTCATTGCCGCCGGAGCCGGGCACCGAAATTTACGAGGCAACCCCTGAAGAGCTGTCAGGAGTCTTTGCGCCAGACGGCTCGCAGTGGCTCGGCGCTGGTCGTCTGCTTCGCAACCCTGACGTGGCAGCAAGAATAAACATCGACAAGGTAGTTTCAAGGCACCTGGCAGTCCTTGCGATGACCGGCATGGGCAAGAGCAACCTTGTTTCGCTTCTGGCCAAAGAAGTGGCCAAGATAAATGGCACGATGGTGATTTTCGATTATCATGACGATTATTCGACCCTTGACATGGGCCGGAACAGCAACCTGATGGATGCACGGATAAACCCGCGCATGCTTGCCGCAGAAAAACTAGCAGCAGTGATAGAAATCCAGGAAAACGCTTCCAACCAGATGCATGTCCTGAGGCAAGCCTTTACCCAGGATGTCCGGCAGAAAAAGGGAGACGACTTTTGGAATGCCTTGATAGACCGGGTCCGGGCAGTGGGCGCAGAAGAAAAGATGTACCGGGAAACCGCGGCCAAAGTAGAAGACAAGATAGAAGACGCCAGAAGAAAATTCAGCAACATCCTGGATCCCGGACTGTCTGACCCGCTTGCCATGATAAAAAACGGCAAGGTAAACGTCATCAACCTAGTAGAGCTGACAGAAAGGCAGGCCAACATTGCAGTATCGTACTACCTTGAGGAGATGCTTGATGACAGAAAGCGGGCAACCAGGAACAACCATGAAGAATCCCGAGTTCCGATAAAGTTTACAGTGCCCCTGATGGTGGTAATCGAGGAAGCGCACATCTTTATCCCAAAGGAGGAGGACACCGACACCAAGTATTTCGCAGGCAAGGTGGCAAGGGAAGGCAGAAAGTTCGGCCTGGGCCTTGTCATAGTTTCGCAGAGGCCCCGGGGAATCGACTCTAACATTCTCAGCCAGATGGGCTCGCTTGCAGTCATGCGCATGGTTCAGCAGGATGACCAGATGCAGGTTTCCGCTGCATCAGAATCTTTGAGCCGGGACCTGATAGAGCAGCTGCCGTCTCTGAACCCCGGCGAAGCAGTATTCACTGGCCAGTGGGTCAACCTGCCGACCTTTGTCAAGGTAGACGAAGTCAAGGAACGCAAGATAGGCGGAGACCAGAAGGCAGTCGAACAGTGGACAAAACTATCTCAGGTTAAAGAAATGACAAAGGAAACCTCTGAATCCTACATCCCGTCTGGATATCTGCAGGATTGAGCATGTTAGTAGCCCATCTTTCCGACCTTCATCTTGGATACTCGCAGTTCAACCTAGAAGAGCGGGAAATAGACATCTACAACACGTTCAATGAAGCCATCGACATATCGATGAGGGAAGGCGCCCAGCTGGTCATACTTGCAGGAGACATCTTTCACACTCCGCGTCCAACTGGCAAGGCCATAATCACGCTTGCCAATGCGTTGAAAAAACTAAAAGAAAAACAGATCCCCGCAACCTTTGTGCTTGGCGAGCATGATATCAGCCGGGTAAGCGACATTCCGTTTGCCTATGTTTTCAGCAACCTGGGGCTTGCCAGAAGGCTTCGCACAGACGAAGGCTTTGAGTTGGACGGTTGCGTGGTGTTTGGAGCCAACAAAGAAAGAAAGGGCAACATCGACTCGCTTATTGAAAGCCTAAAGGTCTCAGGGCAAGTGGCATCGAAATACGCCGGCAAAAAGGTCCTGGTCCTGCATCAGGGGCTGACGGACCTAAACAAGTACGCCGGTGAACTAAACTCCACGGACCTGCCTGGCGGCTTTGACTACTATGCGATGGGTCATTACCACGACCACATGGAAAAAAGGTTCCCGTATCTTGACGGCCCGCTTGTCTACCCGGGCTCAATAGACCTTACCCCAAGCGAGGGAATAAAGGAAGCCGAGAAGGGCTTTGTTCTGGCAGACCTGTCAGGTCAAGAGCCTACAACGCACTGGGTGCCGCTAAATACCAGGCCGCAATTTTCAACCAGAATAAACTACGCCGAGATTTCAAGCGAAG
>QCWB01000195.1 GCA_013114715.1 Nitrososphaera sp. | reverse complement strand
GCCTAACTAAATATGATTTTGCATGTGTGTTTGGGCTTCAAATGCGTGAAAAGATGCACTTCAAACTAGAATATAAAAAGAAAAAAGGCTACTGCCTTTTTATTTTGTAAACTGCTGCTGTGCTTGTGAGTAGAATGCACTCCAGGCCTTGGCTGCGTTTGTGCCAAAGTCAGTGAATGCATCAACTGTTCTGTTGTAGATCTTTAGGTTCTCTCTTGTTGCGTCAAGGGTGTTGATTGTCAGCTGGTTGTTGATTCCGACTGATCTGATGACGTTGTTGGTCATCTCGCTTGCCTGCTTTACGAACAGGTCTGCATATGGAGCTACTGTTGGAACGTTCCATGTTCCTGCTAATTGCTTCTGTATGGAGATGCCAGTCTGGATAACGTTCTTTGCTGTCTGAATGTAGTCTAGCTGGAGGTTTGAGATAGACTGCAGATACTGTGGTTGAGCCTTTGCAATTTCATCGACGGTTCTAATAAAATTCTCGCGTACTGCTTCAAAAGCGTCGGCCTTTACGTTTTCATTGGTGGTTTTGTCGACCATTTTTATTACCAACCAATGGTATGTAATGGTGATATATAAAGATTGGTTACCAGTGGCATTGATTGGTAACTACGGTCATCAAACGTCAGTTGATGTCCTGTCTTTTCTTTTCTGCGCGTTTCTCAGAGTCAAGCCGCTCTAAATCATACTGCCGCATGTCTGCAAACTTGATGCCCTCTGACAGCACCGGATGCGCTTTTCTTATCTGGCTGTACATCTGCTGGCAAACCATGCGATAGTCTGGATGCCCCTGCGGAATTGTTCGCAGTTCTATCATGTGGCAGGCTTCGCGAAGATTCATCTTGATAAAATAAGGGTATCTGTATGCAAAGTTGACTACATACTGCGCTTCTTCCGGCATAATTTTAGAAATTTCGTCATAGGCGTCTTTTGTCAGGTCCATACAGTCTTTGAATTCTCGGTCCATACCGGCTTCTGCAAGCTCCAATGGCATGTCGTATCCGTGCCTAGTCGAGAGCAGCTGCCGCTCCATGGTCAAGACGCGGTGACGATGCAAGTCGCGGAACATTCCAAAATTGGTAAAGAGCTCAAAGGTGTAATCTACCATTTCAAAGGCCCTGCCAGGACGATGCCTTCTGTTTTGCCGAAATTGCGTGTATGTCCGGATTATCTTGTGCCGGTCATCTGAAGATAGGGACTTTACGTAACGCATGATGCTTTCAAGCGGCGCGCCGGCTGCCTGCTCGTAAAGTATTGCCGATGCAACTTTGCATTCTGCGTCAAAGTTATCTACAAAATCCAGCAGCTTGACTTTTTCCGGGCTAAAAAAAGCCATCCTAGATAGATGCTGCTTTGACATCTGGGCAACGGCTTGTTTTGTCTTGGACAGGTAATCCTGCAGAGCCTGGCCGTGCTTGTCGTTTGCACGCCTGACAAAAGACGGGATGACGGAGGCAAGCTCGTCGTACATCTGGCTGCCAAGCGCTTGTAATTCTGACATTTGTGAGCCGTGCAATATAGCAAGCAGGTATTCAAAGGCCCTGCCGTTGCCAGTGATTCCAACGTTGGTTATGGTCGCTGCAGGAAGCAGGCCGCGAAGCAGGTCCAGAGTCTTTGCGCGTATCGTGGACCGGTATATTCTCTTTGCTGACTCGACGTCCTTTTCTGACTTTAGATCGCCAAATTGCCGGTCTTTTTGCACAGACGAATCAAAAAAGCTGAACCGCTCAATCGGCTCGCGCTCTTCGATGTATTTCTGCAGCGGAGCAATGTTCTTGCTGTAAACGTCAAACGAGTGGTCGCAGACTGCCAGATACCTGTCAGAGTGTGCCGAGGAGATTATTTTTGGTTCGCGGTAATACCGGTATTGGCCGTTTACCTTGACGTCAAACGGCACGTACCTGGAAGACTTTTCCAGAAAGGACAGCCCGATTCGCCGGTCCTCGATTTTCTTGGCAGCTATATTTGATATGCCTTCTGCGGCAATCTGAGCTATTCCAAGCTCTGCCACCGAATCGTCTCCGTATTCAAGCAGCACCTTGCGGTAGAACTCTTCGCCGCGGTTTGGGTTTTTGGCAAACTCGTCTAAAAAGACCCGGCGCATGCTCTTGTCTGTCCTAGAATACCGCGACATCAGGGCGCCTCTATCCACCTGCTTTGGGGTTATTATGGCAAAGACGGCCTTGTCCGTGTTGGAGAAATGTCCAGTAAGTAGAGAACGCTCGCCGTCAGAAAAGCTGTCAATAAAGGCGGTGTTGTCAGACAAGCCTGCAGTAGAAAGGTCTGGTGTTAATTAAAACTTATTTTCGCACATTTTGTGTAAGAATTAATAAATATGGCGATTTGTATGGTAAGTCCATGTCTATTGCTACAGTGGCCGAGTATGTATGCGAAGACTGTGGAACCTTGCTGATGCACAGCAATCCGATTACCCTTCAGAGCATGAGGGAAGTTCATGATCAATTATGTTTTGTAAAGAGGCAAAAGGCCAGAGCTGCTGAAAAGCCAGCGGCTCCAAAGCCGGCTGCCGCTGCAGCTCCAGCTGCCGCGGCTGCTCCGCAACCATCTGCAGCGCCTCCTCCTGCCATGGCAGCACCCTCAGCTCCGGCTGCAGGCGGCAGCACCACCATCTCCCTGTCCGGAACAGGCACCAGCTACTCCAAAGTAGACGGCCCGATAGACGTTGGATTCAAGTCAAAGAGGCAGGTAACTGGCCAGTTCCAGGGAATCAACGTATGGGGTCCGATTGACGCGCCAGGCCAGCTGGGCATATGGGGCGATAACGTCTGCGTTGATTTTGACATCTGTGTGGCCGATGGAGCCTGCATAGAAGCTTTGTCAACGTCTACGAGTGGCTAGAGACTCCAGGACATCCGGCTTCTGACAAGAAGGCGTTTATGATAAGGCAAAAAGACTGCATATTCTGTCTTGCATGCGAGAACGTCTGCCCGCCGCAAGCGATAAAGATATTCCAGAAATAGCATTATATCCTGACTAGAACAACAACACCTGTTGGCCAGATTCAGCGTCGTAGCCACCGGCGGAACTTTTGACGAGATCCACGCCGGCCATATTGCGCTTTTGCAAAAAGCGTTTGAGGTAGGCCAAAAAGTCATTATTGGCGTCTCTAGCGACGAGTTTGCATACAAGAACAAGGGAAAGAAACTCAATTATGACTTTGAGCAGCGCGTGCAGAACCTGCGAAAAACAATCAAGGCCGAATTTGGCGACGTGGACTATGTTATTGCAAAGCTGGACAACCATTTTGGCCCGGCGGTAACAACAGGCGACGTGCAGGCCCTGGTGGCAAGTTCAGAAACCCAGTCAAAAGGCGGACTGCTCAACGAGATAAGGGCCGAAAAGGGCCTAAAGCCGGTTCAAGTCATTGCAGTAGACCTGGTGAAAGCAGAGGACGGGCAGCCGATTTCGTCTTCTCGAATCCGACGCGGCGAGATAGACAAACAGGGCAGACTGTTAAAAGACGATAGCAGAGGGCTCAACAATAGTTGATTATCAGCATTTTATCTCTTTATCAAAAAATAGGCCGTGTATCCGGAAAGACCGATTGACTTTGCCGCGCGCAAGATAAACACATCGGTCAAGAACCTGCGTGAAGGCCTTGACCCGGACATTTTGGCTTATTGGTACAAACGTGTCGAGGACAAGTCTATAGAACTGGTCCCGGCGCACCTGAAAGACAAGATAAGATTTGAGCAGGACAGGATACTGTGGATGAAATTTAACATGGACGTTTCAAAGCGCGCTGTTCCGTACGTCATGCAGGTAATTGAGGAATACATACCCATGATGCCCTATTCTACAGGCTTGTATTTCAGAAAAGTGCAGGAAATCCTTACAAACGAGATGAACAAAGACTTGCGCTAGTCCCGTATATTGATGATTGTCACCGGGCCGTCAAAGTCGCTTGACTGTATCGCAATCTTGCCAAGCGATACGTCCTGAAGCAGGCTTTTTAGCAGGCCGGCGCTCTGCTCGTCTTTCATTATCACTGCATGAGACGAGTTGTCCTTCAGTCTAATTACCACCTCGTTTCTAACCATGGCAGATATTCCAGTGACGTAGACGGTATCGTCTTTTTGCACTGAAACAAGGCTTGCCAGTTTTTCTGCCTCGTACCTGTCTTCGCATTCAAACTTTATGATTTTCATGTCTCAAATGGCTTTTCGTCATACATGAACAGCGGCACCATGTCCTTTGCTTTTTCTCGGCGCTTTTTGAATTCTGTTATAAACTGCCTGACACCCTTTGCCAGATCGGACTTGCATTCTCCGCACAACAGGTTGCCGCTCTTGCATTTCAGCAGTCGCTCGTCAGACTGCTTTTCCGTGTCAAAAAAGTACCGCAGGTACCAGAACACGGGGCAGCCGTTTGGATTTCCTCCAAGCTGCCGCTGCAGCGCCACAGTAGGCTGGCCGCCGGTAAACGATGAGGCGACTTTCTTTTCGGCTACCTCCGGCTCGTCGGCGGTAAAGATTGCCGTCTCTGGCTTTGATGAGGACATTTTGCCCACCATGGCAAGGCCCGGCAGAAACTTGCTGTGAATCTGGGCAGGCTTGTAGTAGCCCATCCGGTCGGCAACATCACGGGTCATCCTCCAGTACGGGTCCTGGTCTATAGCTGCGGGTATCAGGACAGGAGTCGGCTTGCCTTCAATGATGGAAGGAAGAAAGCATGGCGCGGCTTGGACAGGTGGAAAGCCTATCATGCCGATGTTGGTAGAGTTTGTAAAGCCAAAGACGGCTTTTGCCGTGGAAAATGTAATCCGCTTTGCTATCTCTGTTGCAATGGGATAGAGATGCTGTATGTGCTTGGTATCAACTATTATCCTGGTCTTTTTCGGGTTAAAGCCTACGGCTATAATATCAAGTATGTTTTCGTAGGTGTATCGCTTTACATCTTCTTGGGTCCTGTCCGGGCTGTAGAGGAATTTTTCGTCGTCTGTAAGCTGGAACAGCAATTTTGAGTCAAACTTGTCCTGCAGGTATTTTGTAAATATCCACGGCATGATGTGGCCCATGTGCACCATGCCTGAGGGGCCCCGGCCAGTGTACAGATACGGCTTTTCGCCTTTTTCGTTTCTATCTAAAATCCAGTCAAAATCGCGGTGAGAAAAGAAATATCCGAGTTTTAGCATCGGATGGATCTCGCCTGTGGCTTTTTTGATTTTCTGCAGCAATTCTGGAGT
>QCWB01000194.1 GCA_013114715.1 Nitrososphaera sp. | reverse complement strand
TCAAGAAATTCGAGGCATGCAGTAAGGTACAGTCCACGGTAATGGCTGACGCTTCTCTGCAGTATCACGTCTCCTAAGGCAAGGTCTTCCTTCTTGCTGTCCGTGTTCAGGGTGATTGTCTTTGCATCCACCATCATTGCCTTGAGGCCCTTCTCTTGCGCCTTGTCGTAAAGGGCTTTTTCCTCAAAGCGGACCTTGTCGTAGGTTATGCAGACCTGCATCATTGTCCCCAGTCTTCGCCTACTGTTTCTGCCGGCTTTAGTTCTACCTTCTCGTCGGCCTTGGTTGCAATCTCGTAATCGCCGCCACAGTCTGGGCAGGTAACGATCTCTCCAACCACTGCGTCTTCAGGTATACTGATGTCGGCTCCACATTCTTGGCATTCTACTTTTGTTTTCATTTTTTTACCTCCTTTTTTGCTGCTGTTTTTTTGCTGGCCGCATCTGCAACCGAGTTTGCTATAATCGATTGCAGTCCCCACAGCTCAACAAAGCCCTTTGCCAGACTCTGGTCAAAGGTCGATCCGGCCGCATACGTCGCCAGTTCGTTTTTGTACAGAGAATACCGCGACTGTCTTCCGACCACGCGCAGCGAACCTCTCTGCAACTTTAGTCGCACTTTTCCGCTAACGCGGGTCTGCGTCGCATCTATAAATCTATCCAGGTCCAAACGCAATGGATCCTGCCATAGACCAGCGTAACACAGCCAGCTCCACTGCTCATCAACCAGCCTCTTGAAAGCCAGCTCATGCTTTGTAAGGACCATCTTTTCAAGGTCTTTGTGGGCTTCAATTATCGCGACGGCTGCCGGCGCTTCGTACACTTCCCTGGATTTGATTCCAACCATCCTGTCTTCTATGTGATCGACAATCCCGACGCCATGCGATCCCGCCTTGTCGTTGACGTACTGGATAAGGTCGGTCAGCTGCATGGATTTTCCGTCGGCTGTCACCGGTATGCCGTTGTCAAATTCCAGCTCGAGGTATCCTGCTTTGTCGTTTTTGAAATTGATGAACTGGAAAGCCTCTTCGGGCGGCTCAAAATCCGATTCTTCAATGTTGCCGCCTTCAACGGCCCTGCCCCACAGATTGAGGTCGATGCTGTATTTTTTTGCCTCCGTGCTAATCGGGATGCCCTGATTCTTGGCGTATTTTATCTCCACGTCGCGAGTCAAATTCATGTCGCGGATTGGCGCAATTATCTTGAGATCTGGATTGAGCGCGCGCATGGTAACGTCAAATCTTATTTGGTCATTGCCCTTTCCTGTGCAGCCGTGAGCTATGGCGGTGGCCCCCTCCTTGTTGGCTACCTGCACAGCCTTTGCTGCGATCAGCGGCCTGGCCAGCGCAGTTGCCAGCGGGTATTTTCCCTGGTAAAGCCCGTTTGCCTTGATGCTTGGAGAAACATAATCCCTGGCAAACTCTTCTTTGGCGTCAATGTAGACGTGTTTTATGGCGCCAATAGTCTTGGCGCGTTTTTCAATTTCCTTAAAATCGTCATCTTGTCCGCAGTCGACAGTAACGGTTATCACGTCCAGCTTGTGCAGCGACTGCAAGTATCTGATGCAGACTGAAGTGTCAAGGCCCCCAGAGTACGCTAGGACAACCTTGCCATTATTTGCCATGAACATCCGTTGCGTTTCAGGCACTACATTTATATTTTTTGGTCAGTTATGACCTAAATCAAGGTGAAAATGGCCAATGTCGGTCATAGAGAAATCCATAACAAATACAGTTAAAGAAATCGTTAACAACGACCTGTCTTTTCAAGACTCGCTTCAGCGCGACTATTGCAACATCAGCGCGCTGGCAAGAATAATCAAGCCGCAGATAGACCAGATACTGAGCAGAGACACGAGTATTGAAAGCATCATCACCGCTCTGAAACGGTCCCGGCAGGATTACGATGTGCCAGAGCGGCCCATAGCCGCGATTCTGGCTGGAAGCACTGTGAGCGTCAGGACCGACGTAGCCAAGGTGTCTGCCAAAAAGAGCAAGAAAACCGTGGACAAGGTAGCTAAGTCCCTGACTCAGAACGTGGACAAATTTATCAGCGTTTCAGAAAGCATCATGTCTATTACTCTGGTCTTTGACGACGTCCTGCTAGACGACGTCAAGGCAATGTTTACCCATGACGACATACTTGAAGTCGAAGACGATCTGTCTGCTATTATAGTCCACAGTCCAGAGGAGATAATCAAGACTCCGGGCTGCGCCATTGCCTTTTACAACCAGCTTGCCAGGAGGCACATAAACATAGAAGACACGGTCAGCTGCTACACCGACACAATAATGCTAGTTCGGATGGACCAAGTCGGAAAAGCTTTCAATGCCCTGACAGACCTGATATCCAATTCCAGAAAGATGCCCAAGAAGAAGCATCGGTAAGGGTTTTATCATCCGGCAGGTGTGTTGAATCGATGTACCGGCGATATTCCATAGACGAGGTCCGTCGAAAAATCATGGACGTGTTGCAGAACGCCGGCACCGGCCTGTCTGGAATAGAGCTTGCAGAAAAGACCGGCATAAACAGGATGACAATCACAAAATACCTTGACATCATGCACAGCCTTGGACTGATAAGAAAGAAGAAAATCGGCTCCGTTAACGTCTGGTTTCTGGAAACAGGCGCCGCTGAAATAGAGTTTCCGATAAACTATACGCAGGTACAGCAGCGGCTGATAGGCCACGCTCTGGCCGGGGAGGAAGACTCTGCGCGCAGGCTTTTGACAAGCGTGCTTAACTTTGATGTTGACCAGAACAGGGTGCTCCTTGAAGTGATATTGCCAATAACCAACACAGTAGATGAGCTTTACGCAAGAGGTCGGCTCGGCAAGACTGAAAGGCTGCGCCTTCTGACCATGATAGGCGAGCTTGTTGATTTAGTAAAGTTCAACGGCCGGCAGTCGGAGCCAAAGATGAACGCGCACGTGCTGTGCGTTGCCGGCTCTGAGGACCGTATCCACCAGGCAAAGGGAGCAGCGGTGGCCTTTCAGATCCTCGGCTGGGAC
>QCWB01000193.1 GCA_013114715.1 Nitrososphaera sp. | reverse complement strand
CTACAGCGGGGCAAAAGACTCTGAACTGCCGTCGAAAAAAATACTGGTTGCAATAGACGGATCGCGTCAGTCTCTGCATGCATTGAATTATGCAATGGGACTTTACAACGATCCAGGCCCGTCTCGGGTCTTTTTGTTGCACGTGATAGAATGGGCCGAGGAAACCGAGGAACCGTTTGACGAGGAAATGACTACAAAAATGGAAAAGGAAGGCAGGCTGCTTTTAAACAGCCTTGTAATGCCCAAACTCTCCAACCAGGTAGTCAAGATAATCAAAGTCGGAGACCCGGCAACAAAGATTACTGAAGTTGCCGATAGCATCGGCGCAAGCATGATAGTCATGGGATCCAGCGGGCTTGGCAATTCTGAAGAGCTTGGCGACGTGACAAGAAAAGTCCTGAAACTTGCTTCAAGGCCAGTAGTTCTTATGAAATGATGTCAGTGCTCGTGTCTGTGCCCTGACGTATGCTTGTGCGGATGCGCATGCATCATTCCTGCATGGCTATGCGCGTGGTACTTTTTCTTTAGAACAGAGTAGACGCCTGATATCCCAAATGCAGAAGCGCCAAATAACACTATCGTGGCTCCGGATGCGGAGTCCAGAAAGAAGCTAGCATACATGCCTGCAAACGCTGTTGCAACCCCGATTGCTGCAGAAGCAATTATCATCTTTTGGAAATTATTTGTCAGCATCCTTGCAGAGATTGCCGGTGCAACCAGAGTCGCAGCCAGCAACGTGACGCCGATGGCAGACATTGAAGCTATAACCACCGTTGCCAGCACGAGCGAGAACAAGAGCTCTACGAGTTCCACATTCACCCCATAAGTCTTGGCAGTCTCCTTGTCAAACAGGGTGAACAGCAGCCTTTTGTGGGCAAGAAGCACAAACACCAGGGTTATTCCTGCTGCAGCAAAAATCATCAACAGGTCCTGGTCGGTTATGCCCAGTATGTTTCCAAACAAGATAGCTTCAAAATTTCGCGTAAAGCTTCTTGTCGTGCTTATCAAAAGAACCCCGACTGCAAAACCGGCGGTAGTTACCACACCGATGGCCGCATCTGCCTTGACCTTTCGTCTTTTGCTAATCTCGTTTATCAGAAATGCAGATAAAAAGCCCCACAATGCAGCTCCGATGTACAGGTTGATGTTAAGGACATAGCTTACAACGGCGCCACCAAATACTGCATGCGACATTCCGTGTCCAATGTAGCTCATGCCGCGCAGGACGATGTACACGCCAAGAGTGCCGCATATCCCGCCTACCATGATTGCGACAGCAATGCCTCTGGTAAAGAACTCGTACTGAAACGGCTGCAGTAGGAAATCCAAGTTCAGTTTTCTCCGTCAACCAGTCCGTATGTGTGGAGAAGGTTCTCGTCGGTCAGAATCTCGACCGGCGTGCCGTCTGAAATAATGTGCTTGTTTATGCAGACTAAACGCGGCAGACGTTTTGCCACGGCAGAAATATCGTGGGTTGTAAGTATTATCGTAGTCCCTGCCTGGTTCAGCTTTCTAAGGACGTCCAGTATAACTTCGCGGGTATTATAGTCTACTCCGGATGTTGGTTCGTCTAACACCAGTATGTCTGGAAAACTGACCATCGCTCTTGCCAGAAACACACGCTGCTGCTCACCGCCAGAAAGCTCGCTTATCTGCCTAGACATGTATTCTTCTATCTTGAGACTCTCAAGTGCGTATCTGATCTTTTCTACGGCCACCTTGCTTATCCACGGCCCTGCGCCAGAGTCGTTCCATATTCCCATGGAGACTACTTCCTTGACTGTAACTGGAAAGGTCCAGTCCACACTTTCTACCTGCGGAACGTAACCTATCTTGGGCTTGCCGGTTTTATCTGAATTTAGCTTGACAGATCCGTACCAAGGCTTGTTCAGGCCGCAGATGACCTTGAGAAGAGATGTTTTTCCAGAGCCGCTTGGGCCTAGGATCCCGACGAATCCGCCTCTTTGTATCTTTAGGTTGATACCTTCGATCGCCGGCCGGTGGTACGAATAGCCGAAAGTGACTTCCCTTACCTCAAGTATCCAGTCGTCGGGCTGCTCCATCTAACTCACTCCATACGTGTTGCTTGGGTCTGTGCCTTTCAGCGCGTTCACGTTTCCTCCCAGAGAGGGTATCATGGCCTGCATGTTGGATAGCATCATTCCTACATAGGTATTTTCAGCGCTCCCAGGCTCGCCTGGCATATCGTCGTCTCTCAGTGTCTCGACAATCTGGACATTGGCCTCCCTTGCAATCTGGTCGACCACTCTGCTTGGGAACACTTCTGATGCAAATATCGCCGGAACCTTGGCAGTACGGATCTGGTCTATGATTCTGGCTACTTCTTGCGGAGTTGGCTCGCCAAAGTCAGACGGCTGTACTGCTCCTATAACAGTCATGCCGTAACGGGGAGCAAAATACGCCCATGAATCGTGATAGGTGACCAGCTTTCTATTTCCTTCCGGTACTGTCTTTACGGACTGCATTATCCCGTCGTCCAGTTTTTGGAGAAGGGCGAGGTACCTGTCAGCATTTGCCGAGTAATAGCTGGCGTTGTCAGGATCCATCTCGACTAACTTGTCGTGTACAAGCTGCGCGTATTTCATGGCATGAGAAACGTTGAGCCACAGGTGCGGGTTGGGGTCTCCTTCTTCCTCCGGGAAGCTGAAATCAAAGACCCATTCGTCTCTGGTTATCGTGTTGTCGGCAAGCCCTAGCAGCTGCAGATCCTGCCTGCCTGAAGCTTCGACAACTTTTTCAAAATCTGTCTCCAGGTGAAGGCCGTTTATTATCACAAGGTCCGCGTTTCTAACGGTTATTGCATCTGATGGGATCAGCTCAAAAGTGTGCGAGTTTACGCCTTCAGGAACTATGCCCGTAAGCTCTATCCTGTCTCCGCCTATGTTTCTAACAATGTTTGTTATGGGTGCAACCGAGGTGACCACTTTCAGCTTGCTTTTGGAAGTGGTGTTTGAATCAGCCGGAGCGACTGCACTGTTTCCCCCAGCCGA
>QCWB01000021.1 GCA_013114715.1 Nitrososphaera sp. | reverse complement strand
GCCAGTCGCAAGACAGTATGCCAGGTGTACCATTTCGGGTCCCTGTCTTTCATTGCCGAGACTTTTTTATCAGTCAAATCAGGGTATGGAACTTTGACTATTATCTGGAATCTAGATAGCTCGTCTTTCAGGTCGACTCCCTGGTGAAGAGACGGCGATATTAGCACGGTAGGGCGCTTGCTTGCCGCGTGTTTTGCTATCACTTCCTCTCTGTCCAGGGCCGAGCCTGTCTCTATCAGCCTGCTGGAATTCTCCTTTCCAATGTTTTCCTTGATGAACTGCAGCTGCATGTACGAAGTCGTGTGTATGATGCCTTTTTCGTTTTTGTGGACTGCCATGATGTTGTCTATAGCCTTTGCAATCTTGGGCAGGCTTTCTGGCATGGTCTTGGCGCTAAGCCAGGCCACGTTCATCAGCCGAATCGGCCTGTTGGCAACTGGAAAGTCCGAGTCCTTTACCTGGATGAACTTTACCTTTGACGCATCCAGCCCGCCAACCTTGCACAAGTAATCTTTGCTCAGTATAGTGGCGCTCATGAAAAACGAGATGTTTCCCATGCCCAGTATATCGGAGAAATACCGCGAAGTCTCAAGCGGAGTCAGATTAGCAGAAAGGCACTGGCCGGCGGAGTCTTTTTGCACGTTTCCTACAATCCAGTTTTTCTTGTTTGACCGCATATCAAGCAGTGCAAGTTCGGTGTTTTTCTGCCGGTTCAAAGCCTCTATCAAGTTGCGCTCGGTAAACGGCTCGGCTACTTTGCCAAGCTCTATCGCGTTTGTGGCCTGCTCCACAAACTTGGATAGCTTTTCGTCGTAGCTTGCGCAAAAGTCAATCCAGGTCTCTATCTCGTCAAGTTTCTGCGTTGGCAGCTGTAGTCTCTGCAGGAATTTGAGCGTGTTTTTGTTTATGCTCAGGCTCTTGAAATCTCCGACTTCGCGCTCCAGCTGATGCGCTTCGTCAAGCACAAGCAGCTTTCTAGACTGCGTGGCCCCGGCGTAGAAAATGTCAGAAAGAAAGTAGTGGTAGTTGTAGACCGTGTGGCTGGCCTTGGCTCCAATCCACTTTTGGTGGAAGTAATGGCACGGCTTCCATTCCAGCTCTACCAACTTTGACTGCTTGTTTAGCTTATCAATGTAGGTTTTCTCGGCAAGTCGGTCCAGAATTACTGTCTCTGACGGCGTTCCCTCGCCTATTGTCCGGTAGTCTAAAAGCCTAGTCTTGTACGAGCAGTCGTATTCAGAGTCTTTGACACAGGGCCCAAAATCGCAGTTCTCGTCAAGGCCCATGTCTTCTTTGACAATGCATGGAAAATTGCCCCGGCCCCTTACGTCAAAGATGAACGGAAAATCCCTTCGGTACTGCGCCTGCAGGTCTTTTGTCGCCGTGCAGATGTGCGAGCTTCCAAGATACCTGGCAACTGCTATTGCAACCGGGGTCTTGCCAAAGCCGGTTGGCGCTTCAAGGAAGATATTTTTGTAGCCGGATTTTATTGCAGCCTCGATTTCTAAAAGTACTGATTTTTGCTTTTCGCGCAGCTGCGGAAACGGGAAAAACGACAGTATCGACATTATTTGTCATCCTTTTCGTACAGCCAGCAACGGACGTAGCCGGATTCTGCCTTGAACTCTGGCGGGTCTTGTTTGCATTTTTCCATGGCATGCGGGCAGCGTGGATAAAACCTGCATCCTTGCCCTGGAGCAAGGAGGCTTGGCGGGCTGCCAGCAATGAAATTTATTTTTTTGTCCTTTGATTTTAGGTTTGGCACAGCGGCAATCAAGGCCTGCGTGTACGGGTGCTTTGGCCTGCGGTAAATGTCGTCTGTAGAACCTACTTCTACCAACTGTCCGGCGTACATTATGCCTATCTTGTGCGCAATCTGCGAGACTAGGCCCAAGTCGTGGCTGATAAGTATCACGCTGACGCCTTTTTCTTTCTGCAGTTTTTGGAGAAGTTTGATTATCTCCGACTGCACAAGCACGTCTAGAGCGGTAGTAGGCTCGTCGGCAATCAGCAGGTCTGGCTCAAGCAAAAGCGCCATGGCAATGACAACTCGCTGCTTCATCCCGCCTGAAAGCTCGTGTGGATATCTGGCTGCAACTGAAGGGTCCAGATCAACTTGTTTTAGAGACTCTTTGATTTTGTCCTTGAAATTTCCCTTGTAGCCGTGCTCTTGCAGTATTTCTGCAAGCTGGCTTTCCACGGAATATACAGGATCAAGTGCGTTCATTGCACCCTGAAAGACCATCGCAATCTTCTTCCACCTAATATTTCGGTCAAAATCTGAATCCATGAGTAAAGTTATGTCTTGCCCTGCCAAAATAACAGAGCCGCTCATTATCTTGCCAGGCCGCTGCATGGACCGGAGTAGCGCTGCACCCAGGCTGCTTTTGCCGCAGGCAGACTCGCCTACAACGCCAAGCGACTCGCCTTCAAGCAGGCTTAGGTTCACGCTGTCGACTGCCTGCACTGGTCCGCGCTCTGTCAAATAGTATGCCTTTAGGCCAACAACAGAGAGTTTGACCGGTGCCTGGCTCATCTGAAGTCGGACCGCAATTAGCCTATAATAGGTTATTCTTCATACCGGTTATATAACAGTCCAAGAAAGTATTAGAGTTCATAACGGTAATGCAAGATTGAAGGTCCCAATATGCTCTTTTGACGCCAAGACAGGAGTGCTGTGTAGCAAATGCGAGGCAAAGCTCCAGTCTGGAGGCATCACGCAAGACGACGTCGATGCCTCAATAAAGCTCTCAAAGGTAGCAGGCAAGAGCCAGGAGGCAGACAAATTTACTCTCCTAAAGGGGGCAAGAGTTGACGACGACTTTGTCCTTGTTCTTCGTGGCTCTGACATTATGAGCGTCAGGACAAACCCAAATCTGTCAGAGAGGATTTCAAAAGAGTTTGGCCAAAAAGTCTGGTTTGTTGAATCTGAGTCTTCAGAAAGACAGTTTTTAGAAAGCCTGTTTCATCCTTTCAAGATAATCAACGTCAACCAGTTCTGGCTGCCAGACGGCAAAGTGACAAAGGTTATTGCAGCAGGCCGGCAAGACCCGCGAATCAACGTCGAAAAATTCAAGAAAATAGCCAAGGCCGTCAGGAACATCGAGCTTTTGGTGGAGTTTGAAACCAAGTAATGGTAGACATTCACAGGACGCACTATTCCAACCAGCTAAGCGATAACCTGGTAGGACAGCAAGTCCGGGTTGCCGGCTGGGTCGAAGACATTCGAGACATAGGCAAGCTTGCTTTTGTCGTCCTTCGAGACGTTACTGGAGCCTGCCAGCTTGTAGTTACCGGCGAGAGCCTGCCAGTTGCAGTACAGACTCCAAGGCAGTCGGCCGTCGTTGTATCGGGAACTGTACAGAAAAGCAAGGCGCGGGATTTTCCCTACGAAGTAAAGGTAACCGAGTTTTCAATCCTTGCAAAGGCAGCAAATCAGCTGCCAATAGACCCGACAGGAAGAGTCGAGTCTGCTTCTGACAAGCGGCTTGATGCTCGAGCTCTGGATCTTAGAAATCCGCGAGTTGCAGCAATTTTCAGGCTGCGCTCTGCAGGCCTTGAGGTAATCCGAGATACTCTGAGAAAGGAAAACTTTAGCGAGGTCAACACACCAAAGATTATTGGAAGCGCAAGCGAAGGCGGCGCAAACCTGTTTGGCTTTGACTATTTCAAGCGCAAGGCGTACCTGGCTCAGAGCCCGCAATTGTACAAAGAGCAGCTGACGCTTGGCTTTGACAGGGTATTTGAGATAGGGCCGTATTTTCGGGCAGAAAACTCGCACACTGTCAGGCACCTGACAGAGTTTATCAGCGTCGACGTCGAGGCTGCCTTTACTGATTACACAGACATAATCGACCTGGTAGAAAAACTGGTTGGAAACGTAATTGGCGAATTCCGAGACAAGCGCAAGGCAGACGTAGAGCTGGCAGGCCTAGAGAGCGACTTATCGTTTACCAAGATAGACCGGCTGACTTATGAGCAATGTCTTGACGAGCTGTCAAAGGAAGGCGAAAAACTAGAGTTCGGAGATGACCTGTCTGACGCGGCGCTCCGCCGGCTAGGCGAAATCCATAGAGGCTTTTACTTTATCATGGACTGGCCGCTGAAACTAAAGCCGTTTTACATCCATGAAAAAGAAGACGATCCCCGCCTGTCCAAGTCCTTTGACTTGCAGTATGGATACCTGGAATTGGTGTCTGGCGGAAGAAGGCTGCACGACTCGGACCGGCTGAAAAGCCGGCTAGTCAAACAGGGCCTAAATCCGGCTAGTTTTTCAGATCACCTGAAGGCCTTTGACTGGGGCATGCCACCGCATTCTGGGATGGGGCTTGGCTTTGACCGGCTGATGATGGTCCTGACAGGCGCACAGAACATACGCGATGTTGTCCTCTATCCAAGGGATACTGAGCGACTTACGCCCTGATGTCTACTTGCTGTAATTCGCCGTCTAAAAGCCATGCTGCAAATTTGTCCTGCGTTGTAGAGTATATCAGCCACACGACAGGATTTATCTCCATATATCTCAGGTCTGTCTGAGACGGCCTTGCCGGCGCAGGGTGAGAATGGAAAATGCCCACAACGTCCATAGATTTTTGCTCCGCGGTCTTGTACGCTAAAATGATGTCATCTGCTGATATGTTAAAAGAAACCGGTGTAAAGTCCGCGTTTTTGACATAAAATATCTCTGACACTTGAACATCTGTGTTAGCCTTGCCAAGCAGAAAGGCGCAGGACTCGTTGGGCTTTGACTGCAAAGCCAGTTGTCTTAATTTTGCAAGATGGTCTGCAGTTATTGCTAGGCGCATTTACTTTACGCTGACGTGACCCGTCATGAACGGATGCAAGACGCAGAAGTAGTCGTATTCGCCGGCCTTGTCAAAGACAAACTTGAACTCTTGGCCGTTCTTTAGAAATCCAGAGTCAAACACGCCGTCTGTTGTGCCAGTTGCGCCGTCGCCGGACGTTGCAGTGTGAAGCGCGCTGTCATCGTTTCTCCAAGTCACCGTGCTTCCGACGGCTGTCTCTACATTGCCTGGAGAATAGAATTCTGGGTTCGTAGGTGCCGATGCGCCGGGGACAATAGAAACCGTCGTTATTGCTGCGGCCGTTGGCTGTTCAGAAGCCTCGTTTGACGGCGCCTCTGCAGCAGGAGCCGCTGCGCCAGAGCTAACTGTAAGCACACCTGCCATGAATGGATGTAATGTGCAGAAGTAGTCGTAGGTTCCTTCCGCTATGCCAGACGTATCTAGAGTCCATTCGCCCTTGGCCAATATTATCGAAGAGTCAAAAGTCTTGCCGTCGTCTATCTTGCTTGTAACAGTGTGCGGCGCGTTGTCCTCGTTAATCCACTTTACGCCGTTGCCCTTGGACACTGTCAGCGGATCAGGAGAATAGTCTGGATTTCCTTCAGAAGACGCGCCGGCCAGTATCTTGGCCTCCACGATGTTGGCAGGAGCCACTGGTGGGGTAGCCGGTGCAACTGCCGGAGCTTCTTCCTCTACAGGTGCTGCAGGTTTTGGAGTGACCAGACTAAAGCCGTAAAATGCCAGCCCTCCTGCAATAGCCGCGGAGATGAATATTATTCCAAGCGCTTTTGTATACTGGGGCTTTTTGTAAGAGACGTAGACTAGAACAGAAGCCGGTATGCCTATCGCAGCCAGGATGCCAATATACAGGTAGATGCTTGGGACCTGACCGCTTACAATGACTGCTCCGCTCATGCCGAACATGACTAGGAAACCAAGGGTAAGGAAGGTTGCGGACTTGGCCCTTCCGGAACTTGGAAAGCCGTCTTTGAACAGGCCGGGGATAAGCAGCATCATGCCGATAAAGAATGTAAGGATAGAAACAGCGTGCATTCCGTCAAGGAAGGTCTTGGCGATACCTGAAAGCGATATGGTAACACCAACTATCCCGATGCTGGTAAGACCAATACCGGGGGTCAGCAGGTCCCAGTCAGTCATGTTTGGTTATGGTGGGCATTTCTGTCATACTTAATCTTTGCTCTTTGCGGGTTTCTACCCTGACAAAATTAATCCATACCCGGCCTCTAAAATAATTGATAGAGCCTGTTAATACCGCAGCCTTGCAGAAATCCACAGGTTGTCCGTTTCAGACGTATTTGAAATAGGGGAGAATGACACCGTCTGGGATGCGTGGCTGGCAACGGTCAATCTTTTAGACATGCTTGAAGGCTCGCAGCGCCTCTCGGGGCTGTATGACTTTGCAAAGACAAGGGAGATGATTGCAAGGGTATACGCCACGGCAAAGCAGCACCATATCGATAAATGCGACCAGTGTAATTGTAACCTGTCCTCTGCAGAGCACGCCCTGCTAAAGCGAAAGATACTCTTGTTTTTCCGTATGCAGCTGTCAAGCTTGAAGAGATTCCTAGAATAGTGCCGAATAAATTAAATGCAAGCAAACGCCAATCAAGGCAGAGGCCCGATAAGTGAGCGCGCGTGACATTATAGAGGTTTCAAAGCCAAGGATAGTGGTTGTTCTAGTAATAACCGCGGTTACCTCGCTTCTCGCCGCTACTCGGTTTGACAGCACGCCGGACGTGGCCTGGGACGTAACTGCCTGGCAGCTAGGCTTTTTGACTCTGGCCGGCGCCTTGGCTTCGATGGGCTCTAGCGCTCTGAACCATTACTACGACAAGGATATTGACAAGATAATGAGCAGAACAGCAAACCGGCCGATTCCAGCCGGCAGACTTGCGCCAAACACGGTCCTTGCTTATGGGCTTGGCATAAGCATAATTTCCGTGGTAATAGCGTGGTTCACGCTCAACCCGATGGCAACTGCCATGATAGCCCTTGGTATATTCTTTTACGTGGTAATATACACCGCCTGGCTGAAGAGAAGCAACGCATCAAACATCGTAATCGGCGGCTTTGCCGGCAGCGCGGCTTCTATGGCTGGCTGGGCTACCACCACAGGCTCTGTGGATCTATTGGGATTTCTGGTTGGCTGGCTTGTATTTATGTGGACACCGCCCCACTTTTGGTGCCTTGCAATAAAGGCAAGAGAAGAATACGCCAGCGTGCGGGTCCCGATGCTACCGGTGCTCATAGGAAACCAGAGGACTGCAAGTTACATACTGGTCAACACTGCAATCCTGCTTCCGTTTTCAATATCGCTGTACTTTTTTGGCCTTGGACTGCTCTACACAGCTGTTGCGGCAGTTTCAGGCAGCCTGATGCTCATTTACCACTACAAATTGACAAAGAACCCCACCCCCGAGTTTGCTTGGAAGGCGTACAAAGTCACGGCCCCGTATCTGGTCGTGATATTTGTAGCAGTGGCCCTTGATGCCCTGTATTACTTTAGATTCTAGGCCTCTGTTACTTCGATTCTGCGCTTTTCCTTTGTCACCCAAGACACCCGGATCAGGCCAAATATTTCTAGGTCCAAAAGTACTTTGTTTAGGTCTGCTTCGGCCAAGGTGATGCCGTCTTTAGTCAGCGCGTTAGCAAGTTCTACGTCGGTCATGTTGCCGACCTGCTTGACTTTTTCATATATTTTGTTTCTGAGAGGATAATTCATTATTTATTCACCAGTAAAACGACCTTGTCAGTGTGGATGATGACCTATAGACATAATAGGATTGCCTTGTTTGCTTGAATAACCCTTTCGTCGAAAAGCAGTTTGAGTATGGTCCCGACGGCATGGAATACATTAGCAACAGCCAGCTGCTAAAAAAATATATCCAAAGGAAGGGCTGCAACCTATCTGTCCAAGGTTAACCGTTTGGACTTTTTGTCTTCAAGATTGATTCCATGACATTGTCATATTTTGGTTACAATATGCTATATGAATCCTCAAAAGGAGACTAATGCATAATAATATAGAAACCTTTGAATATCATGTTTATTTCATAAAAATTGTGCCACAAACAAATTATGCACAAAAGACAGTCAAGATCGACAAAGACATCGATCCAAGTCTGTCGCGCCTAATGTTTGAGGAAATCTCCAGGCGGAGCCAGGACAACCTGTGCCTATACTGCAGGGAAAGCGCCAGAGTAAAAGATTCTTTGTTCTGCTCCACAAAATGCGCAGCCGATCTGGAATACCACCTCCAAAGGCAAAAAGTGGTAGACAAGTTCCTAGACGGTTACCAGAAACTAGAATTTTGACCTGCACCGACTATCATGTCTGCAAGTGCGGCAACAACCACTGATGCGAAAGCCAAAACACCTGTCAGATGGGCCATGAAGTTATGCCTGTCCGGGTTGCTGAAAATTGACGTTCTGCTGGAATGACTGATTTTTGTGTGTGAGTGTAAACAGGTACGATGTTCCAGCAGAGGATGGTTTATGGATTACGATTAACCGTAAAACGACCTATCCAGTGGTTTTGGCATGGCGTATGTAAGGTTTTTCCGCGCCCCTTCGTACCAGTCTTCCACTTCCTTGGTTATAGACGGCTTGACTGCGCGTAAAGCCTTGACAAAATCCGCGTTGGATACTACCGCAGCCTTGTTCTGCATTGCACTGACTGCGGCTTCTCTGCACAAAGAAGTCAGGTCGGCTCCGGTAAAGTTCTTGGTCGACTGGGCAAGCATTGCCAGGTCCACGTCCTTGTCAAGGGGCATCTGCAAAGTCATTATCTTTAGGATTTCCAGCCTTGATTTTTCGTCTGGCTGGCTGACGTATACTATCAAGTCGAACCTGCCAGGCCGTAGCAGAGACGCATCTACCAGGTCTGGCCGGTTAGTAATGCCGATGACGATGACTCCGGAATTGCCGACGTCGTCTATTTCTGTCAGTATCTGGCTTACAATACGCTCGTTTCCAGACTGGTCATCGCCGTTGCCCCTTGGTCTGGCCAAAGAATCTATCTCGTCAAAAACCACGATGCACGGCGACGAGGCCTTGGCCTTTCTGAAAATCTCACGGATTGCCTTCTCTGACTCGCCGACCCATTTTGACAGGACCTCGGGACCTCTGACTATGATGATGTTTGTGTTGCTCTCGGTAGCAAGGGCCTTTGCAATCAGGGTCTTGCCGCAGCCTGGTGGGCCGTACAGGAGCGCGCCTTTGGGCGGCTTTATTCCCATCTTGGTAAAACTCTCCGGCTCTTTAATCGCGGTTATCAGGTTATCATGCAGGATTCTTTTTACGTCGTACAGCCCGCCAACATCGCTCCAGCGAACCCTGGCTACTTCGACGTAGAACTCGCGCATGGCAGTGGGGATGATCTCCTTCATGCCATCTCGAAAATCCTTGTTGTTTATCATAATCTGCTCGAGTATTTCTGGAGACACCTTGTCGGATTCCAGGTCTATCTCCGGCAGGAACTTTCTGAGAGCCTTCATGGCAGCTTCTCTGCAAAGGGCCTTGATGTCGGCTCCTGTGTATCCATGCAAATCCGCGGCCAGCTCCGGCAGGTTTATCTCGTCTGCAAGCGGCATGCCTCTTGTGTGAATCTGTAAAATCTCCAACCGGCCTTCTGCGTTTGGAACTCCTATCTCTATCTCCCTGTCGAACCTGCCAGGCCTCCTCAGTGCAGGGTCTAGGCTTTCAGGACGGTTTGTCGCTCCAAGAACAATGACCTGGCCACGCTCAGACATGCCGTCCATGAGCGCTAAAAGTTGCGCGACCACGCGTTTTTCCACGTCACCAAAGGCCTCTTCGCGCTTTGGAGCGATGGCGTCTATTTCGTCGATAAATATGATGCTTGGGGACGATTCTTTGGCTTCCTTGAATATGTCTCGAAGCCGGGCTTCAGTCTCGCCGTAATACTTGTTCATTATCTCTGGCCCGTTAATGACGTAGAAATTGGCGTCAGACTCGGCGGCAAGGGCCTTTGCAATCAGGGTCTTGCCGGTCCCCGGCGGCCCATACATCAGGATTCCGCTGTGAGGCTCAATTCCAAGCCGTGAAAACACCTCTGGATGGCGCATTGGCAGTTCGACAATCTCGCGCAGTCTTCTGATCTGGTCGCGCATGCCGCCAATCTCCTCGTACGTTACGTGTGGCTTTTTGTCAGCCGAGCTTGCAGCAATTATCGAGAGGCGAGTTGAGCGCTCTATTCTGACTATGGAGTGCGGAGTCACCTTGGCTACCTTAAAGTCCATCGGGTTTCCAAGTATGACTACGGAAATATCGTCGCCTTCACTGACAGGGAAGCCCTTTAGCCGGCTTTTCACAAACTCGCAGAATTCCCTGTCTACCGTGATGTTGCTGTCGCCAACCGGCATCAGGGTTATTGTCCTTGCTGCCTTGCTCTCGCCTTTCTGGACAGTCAGAAGGTCGTTTAGGCCTACTCCGGCGTTTTTGCGCGTCTGGCCGTCAATCCGAATAATGTCGCTGTCCGTCTCTTCATCGTCTGCTGGCCAGGCAGTGACTGCACTAGTCCGCTTGCCTATCAAATGAATAACTTCTCCAGCCTTGATTCCCAGCCGATCCAGGTGCTGCGGATGAAGCCTAGCACGCTGTTTGCCAACGTCTCTGTGCTTGGCTTCAGCTACACGCAGCTGTATTGACGGCTGGTTATCGGTCTTTTTTTTCAAGCCGGCAAACCTCTGAGGAAAATCTTCATTAGTTTTACTTCATCTTGACAGACATTCTGCTGATGTTGGTTACTTCAATCTCGCCGACGCCGCTTACGCCCTTGATGGCTTCTTCGAGTTGATCCATCTGGCCTTCGCTGTCGTCGAGCAGAAAGTCGCCGATTACTGCGTTCAGTCCAAAGGCAAGCGGCTCTTTTGCGTAGCCCTTGAGCTCCATGCCTGTAGGTAAAGCAGATTTCAATGCCTCTGCAACGGTGTCCATGTTGCTGTCAGAATCGGCCGGCATGACCTTGATTCTGGCCACAAGACGCGCCATGCCTAAGGTCCCTCAAAGCCGCAGCCGACGCACTTGTATGGTCTTGCAAACTCGCGGCAGCTTTCACAGCGCCAGAGTAAAACATATCCGCATGATGGACAGTAGAATTTTACACATTCGTCATTAGGCATTATCGGCCTGCTGCATGACGAGCAGACCGGCAACTGCATCTGTTTAGACATACACTAACAGGGATGAAATAACCGAATTTATATCTTATCTTGGCTTTCAAAGAGCCGGCGAAGCTCGTTTCCCAGCATCGCCTTGACAAGCCTTGGAGCGCTTTTCTTCAGTATCTTTGAAATAGCCGCGGAGTGGAAATCAAACTCGCCAGACTCGGATTCAAGGTCTTCTTTTGAAACTGCGGCAAACACGTCGTCCATAGTCTTGCTGTCCATGCGCTCGAGCAATTTTCTTGCCAGAAGCATCCTGTCAAATTCCGAGCCAAATATTGCAAACCAGTTCCTGTCGTATTCCAAAAGCAGGCGGTCATCTCTGCTTTTCTGGGCTTTAGCTATTGCCCGTCCTGCGAGCAGCCCGCCTATGCCGCAACTGTATATTCCGCCAGCAGTAGTCGGCTTTGTCTGGCCGGCAGCGTCGCCTACTATGACCGTCCTTCCTTGCACAAATGACTTGAGCGGGCCGTTAACCCAGATGGGAGCGTATACTTTGCGGATTATTGAATGCCGGCCCTTGCTGTCCATGTATGACTTGAGCGCGCTTGCGGCATTGATTGCCCTGCCGGCAACGCCGACCTTGCCTTTCTGGGCAGAGATGGGGATTATCCAGGCAAAAAAGCCAGGGTATTTCTGGCTGTCAAAGGCCACCTCTATAGTGTCGCGCTCTATCCAGTCTGCATAGACCTCGTACTGGGCGGACTGGAGAACACCGTTTCGGTCCCTGTTGATTATAGAGCTGACGCCCCGGGCATCAACAAAATAATCAAAAGTCAAGTCTCCGTCTGAAGTCTTGACCACATTGTCTGAGACCGACCTGACAGAGCACTTTGTCCTTATCTCGGCGCCGGCCTTTTGCGCCTGAAAGGCCACCTGCTTGTCCAAGGCCCGCCGGTCGACTGCCACCACCTTTTGTTTCTCGGCTCCAACCTCAAAGCCACTGTTTGGAGACAGAATCCTGGCCTTTTTTATCTGGCCGTTCTGCACCAAATCAGGTATTAATCCAAGGTCTCTAAGGCCGGCCATGCTCACAAGCCCGCCGCAGTGCTCTGGAGTTCCGATCTCTGAATCTTCTTCAAGGACTGCAACAGACAGGCCGGCCAGCGCGGCTTCTCTTGCGGCCATCAAGCCAGAGATGCTGCCACCTGCTACAATGACCTGAGAATCGGACACGGCTAAGCAATCTATTTCTCTGTCTGTTAATTAAACTATCAGCAATTTGGAGTTCAAGCAGGTAATGGTTGTTCGCCGCGACCTTGGAATGGGGACCGGCAAGATAGCGGCGCAGGTGGCCCATGCCGCGGTCATGGCTGCAGAGAGGACCAAGCACCGCAAGCCGGAATGGTTTGAAACCTGGTTTGAAGGCGGCCAGGCCAAGGTGGTTGTCAAGGTGCAGAGCCTCGAGGAATTGATGCAAGTCAGGCAAAGAGCCGAAGCCCTGAGCCTGCCCGTGGTCCAGGTAAACGACAGCGGGCTGACGCAGATACCTGCCGGCACGACAACTTGCATCGGGATTGGACCGGCTCCTGCAGACCTGATAGACAGGGTGACTAGCGACTTGAAACTGCTCTAGCGCCTGCTGACAAGTATTATCCCAAAGACAATCAGGCCAGTGGCGATGCCCTGAAACAGGCTTATCGACTCGCCCAGAGTCATTGCAGCCACTACTATTCCAAAGATAGGAACGGTTGAAAATACAGACATGGTCTTTATCGTCCCAATCCTCTTTATACCTTCCAGAAATAGAAGCAGCGCCCCGCCAAAACCAGCAACCGACATTCCAACGATGAGGGGCCAAAGGTCTGCCGGAATTGCCGCGATATCGCCACCCTTACCTACAACTATGGCCAGAGCAAGCATTGCAAAGCCGCCTATCAACGATTTTAGCATCGCCAGCTTGGCAGGGCTGATATCAGAGAACAAGGTAAGTTTGCGGCTTAGGTTGTTGTCCACTGCCCAAAGAAACATCGCTGCAAGTATCATGATGTTGCCTGCGTTTAGCTGAAGTACGGTCTCAGAGAAATCCAGGTTTGTAGTTGCCATGAAAAGCCCGATTATTACTAGGACCACTGCAAAAAGGCCCATCCTGCCTTTTGGCTTTTCTCCAAAAAAGACTGACGAGAGTATTATGGTGAAAAGCACTTCGCCGTTTGTCAGGATTGAGGCGTCTGACGCTTCGGTCTGCGCAAGGCCGTACAGCAACAAAAGCGGCGCTGCAGCAGCTCCAAATACAGTTATCATCAGGACGTATTTCCATTCTTTTTTGGATTTTAGCCGAAACGACGCCCTGGCAAAGGGTATCAGCGACAAGCCGGATACAATGTAAATAATGGCAGACAAGGCAAGCGGGTCGATGCTTGCAAGCGGCACCTTGGCTATGGAAAAGACTGACCCAAACAGGGCCGAGGCAAGCAATACCGACAGGTAGCCCAGATAGCCCCTGTGGCTTTTGCCCAGCGGCGTTTCCTGCCTTGTCAAGAAGAACCTTTGATGTTTTGTCCTATATTATTGTAAGAGATATATTTGACAAAAGCCCAAATTGCCTCCGTTGTCCGGCAAGAGCAGTTCAAAAAAGATAATGCTTTACGCCGTTATCGGAATTCTGGCTGTTGCAGCTGTCTCTGTATCTCTGCTTGGCGGGAACAATTCGCAGCAACAGGTCACGCAAAATGTGGAGGATTCCAGAAAGCAGGCCATAGAGAATTTCAAAATTCAGTTTTGTGGGCCAAACCCAAAGGCCAACTCTAACGCTTTTGTAACGGAATACGTTCTTCCTACTGAATGCGAAATGCCCCTTGGCATGACTGCAGACGGGCAAAAGGCCTACTATGTATCTACAAAGAACGGTGCGGTTGGATACTACGACACTGAAAAGGCGGAATTTTCAGAGCACCTCGCCCCGAACTGGCCGACGCGCTCTTCTCCAACAGAGTTTTCCATGGTCTGGGCTGCAAAGCAAGACTCATCAGGCAACATCTGGTTTACAGATGACAAGGCAGGCCTTATCTGGAAATTTACAAAATCTACAGGAGATTTTGTTTCATTTCAGTCCCCAGTACAACAGCCTATTTCCCTTGACTTTGACTCGGACGGCAACATGTACCTAGTTGGCGTGCGCTCAAAGTCGCTGTACTACGGCGAAGTAGCCAAGATGAACCCTGGCACAGCAGACGGCTTTACCGAGATAAAACTTCCGCTTGACGGATTTGCAAATGCCACAGATTTCAAGATAAGCTCCGGCTCTGTAGCAGTAGACAAGCAGAGAAATGTGGTCTGGACATCGATTCTTGCATTCCAGGAGAAAGGCCAGATATTCAGCTACAAACCGTCAACCGGCGAGATCATGGTTTACGACCTTCCGCCAGAGCTGAATTCTCCAGTTGGCATGGCAGTTGACAACGACGGCCGGCTCTGGGTCACGGACCACGGAACCAGCATATTTTTCATGCTAGACCCGGCGACTGGTGGCTTGACCCGATACACCACAGCTGTGGCGTCTGACAGGATATTTGGCGGACTAGAGCCAGAAGGCTCGTACACTCTGCCATACTGGATACAGGCTGCGCCTGACGGCTCTATCTGGTTTAACCAGCATGTCGGAAACAAGATTGCCAAGTTTGACTCTGCATCAGGCACGCTTACAGAATACTGGATACCAACTCAGAATCCAAACTGGCAGAACTGTCCGGATAACGCAGCAAGCTGCGGGCTGGCAAACGCGCTCCAGTTCACTGTTGGCTCTGACGGACAGGTCTGGTTCTCGGAATGGACAGAGAACAAGATAGGCAGGATAAATCCTACTGCAATACCGTTTTCAATATCTGCCCAAGACGAGATCACAGTCAGCAAGGGCTCAAGTGCCGAAGTTAAGGTGACAGTCAACGCCTCTGACGATGTCGCCGGCAAGATGACTGCTTCAGCCACGTTTGTCAATACCGGATCGCTTGGCAAGTCAGCTGGGATATTTAGCGAATCCAACGTCTCTTTAACAAAGGATAGCTCAAAGCAAGTGTCCTACGTGTTTACCCCGGCAGACGACCTGGCTCCAGGCAAGTACGTATTAATGCTTGGCCTTGACACCGGCGAAGTGTCCGTGCTAAAGGCCATCAGGGTCACAGTAGTCTGAAATGTCCTCTGAAGACTATCCTGTGGCCGTCAATGACGAAGGGATAAAACTAAAGACCGAAAAGATGGTCCAGGATCAGCTTTATCATTGCATATACGACGACAAGGTATACCTGTTCTACAAAGACGAGCTTGGGCTGTTGCACTGCTACGAAGTCGAGGACAGCCAGGCTGTAGCAGAGATAAAAAAAGACCCGGCAAAACTAGAAGAGATTTTAAAAAAGCATTCTGAAAGCAAATAACAACCTTTTTTGGCTTGAACATCATAGCTGTATTGATTGCCACGCAAAACCATATACGGAAAATGCCCAAAATGCAAAACCAAAAGCGAGCTTGAAGTGATATCTGGGAACCCCGGCAGGGAGAAATTCAAGTGCAACCAGTGCTACCACACCTTTGGCATGGACGAGCTGTAGCAAGAACAAATTGTCGATAAACATTATATGCCAGCAAACCATACAGATTGCAACTTTGTCCGCCAGCACTAACACTGAAAGAAGCAGAGAAAACAACAAGATATTCATTGGCAAAAAACCGCTAATGACTTACGTGACAGCAACGCTGGTCCAGCTGGCAAACGAACCAACAGTCGTGATAAAGGCAAGAGGTAAGAGCATCACACGGGCTGTGGACGTTGCCCAGATTATCGTCAAAAGAATGGAGAGCATGGGATACAAGATAGGACCCATAGTCCTCGGATCCGAGAACATCCAGTCTGAAGACGGCAGGGTAAGAAGCGTTTCTACAATTGAAGTGCCTATAGTACGTGCCTAGGGCCTCTTTTTCATTTTATTCCAGTTATTAGGAAATTGACGCCATAATACACAAGAACAGCAGACAGCCCGATCATCAACGGCCTATAGTACTTGGACCTGATTGTTTTGCCTTTGGAGGCCAAATAAGCGGTTGCCGCAAGCCAAGCATAGTCCATCCAGACGTGCATGAAAAACAACAAGAGTATGCCGTAAGAGCCAAAACTGGCAGAATCTGAAATTAATTTCAAGCCCACCGTGGCCCACCAGACCAGAAAGAACGGGTTTAGAACAGTAAGAAAGACGCCTGCAGCGACCGGCCCATGCTTGATTTTCTGCTCTTTTATCTTTGTGTTTGCTATCTGCAATCCGGCAAAGCCAAGGATTGCAATCCCTCCAACAATTGCTATCCAGTTTGAATAGTCAGACAGTATGCCGGCTGCAGACAGGCCTGCAGCCAAAACAACGATTAGTCCGATTTCAATTGCAGCATGCCCGTGAGATATCTTTAAGCCGGAGCGGATCCCGCCCTTGGTGCCATAAAGTATGTTTGTGACAAACAGCGGGCCGGGTGCAAGGACTCCAGAAGCTGAAACGGCTATTACTTCAACTCCAAAGTCCAGTAACTCCATGCCAACCTAGAATATGGGGCCACTGTTAATCGTTACACAATGCAAAGTGAACGTAGGTTAACCTATACTATATCGAGGGCGCCAGTACTTGAGAAAAGGAATAACATCTTGACAAACGGTAATGTTGTATAAAAGATGGGCCGTG
>QCWB01000192.1 GCA_013114715.1 Nitrososphaera sp. | reverse complement strand
GGCTCCCACTGCGGATTTTTCAACAACCTTTCCTCTTCAGGGAGACAGGCTGGTGCAAGTGAGCAGTTTGCACAGGCGTACTCATTTTTATTAATGGGCGGCAGTACACCTGCCCTTCGCAACTCTCTTGCTCTTTCTATGTGTTGCAGGACAGAATTACGTCCTTCATCATCTAATGGAACCCTTACGGTTATGTTGTCAGAGTGGTATCTTACTCTCCCTTCAGATACCACCTTTCCAGTTGCTTCTTCGATTAGCATGGCATATGCCCTGACTTGAAGTGTATCACTAGGCCATGATTCTGGTTTCCCTTCAACATTTCTCTTTGCTCGGCCTCTTTTGTGTTCGTACGGGATCCAGCTGCCGTTACGATGGTGGATTGCATCTACCCGTCCTTTCAGGCCAAAGCGAGCACTGTCGAGATAGAACAGTTTGTGTCCACGAGGTTTTCCGTCTTCTGTTTTGGGTGAATCTGATGCGATCTCTTCATGCATGGCCCTTCCTAGGTACACAGCCTCATCTGCAAGCCTCATATTCTCTACTTCTTCGAGATAAAACAACCGTTCACAATAGGCCAGAGCATGCAATCCTGCCACACTTACATGCGGCTCCGTATCAGAGCTAGTTGTTGGGAGGGACAATGGTTATCCAAGCCTCCTCATCCGGCACATCGACCAAGTTGCGTTTTTCCAAACGATATCGCCCCCAACGAACATTTCTGAGGTTTACATGATCTGCCCACAGCGGCAAAGAAAGATCGCCATCATCCGCTGGAATTAGCATGATGCCCTCGGTTCCATCCGAGGTCTTCCAAGATCTGAATTCATTTACCATATGTGTACTTTCCCCAAGCGAAAGAGCTCCAAACCGGTTTATCCCTGCAGGCAGTCCAAGAAGATTCACTATGCGTTCTGCCAGCGATGGTACGGATTCATCGACTCCGTGACGAATCCGCACAGCCATTTCTATACCTGTAAGTAGTTCTTGAAAATCGGGAGTCTTATTCTCTCCCACCCCCAGTGGTTTCCTTTCGGACTTTATCCTCCATTTCGTTCGTAATATGGAGGACACGAGCGGTCTTTTGAGCAGGGCATATGAAATCTGGGTCCCAACATGCCTCCACCTTGATATTTCTCCTATCGAAGATAGCAGCATTCCATAAACTGTTGATGGTGGCGGAACAAGGTATGTCTCCAGATAATCACGCGCGTATGGATTCCTGAACGACGCCACAGGCACCGAAATGTACAGGGCCACCGTGATTTTTCCAGTCTGTATGCCGGAGCTTCTCTCGCTGGAAGGCATATGTCTCACCCTAATGTCGCGGACCTTCAAGGTCTATTCTGATCCTCTCTTTCAGAGACTTCGCTGCCTCTTTGATTCCTCCCTCGACTTTGATGCCCGCATCGGCTACCTTCACGTTTCCACCGACAATCAGTTCATCTGCCGCGATGTCTTTGGATGTCACTTTTTCTTCTATCAACGGGATCGATATGCCTCCTTGTGCATCTTGCGAAAAACCGTATAGAATTCTAGGCGCAAAGTCATCAGTCCATCTGAATATCACTGCTTCCGGGGAAAAGTCGTACAAGAACCGCGATTGGTTTCCACCGACTTCAGCGAGGCCGACAATCGCATCTATTGTGTCATATATCCTCCCTTTGTCTTTGAGGGATTCCGGCGTCATGGCAAAAGCATACTGGTACCTTGTGGCATGGACTTCGGTTCCATAAAGGCTGGTACGCGACTTCTCGCCGCTTTTAGCATTGAATGTGATGTCCCCCGAGAACGGGGTCAGGGATATTGCGCGGGTTACTTCAAGGGCTCCCCTTCTCTTTAGGGCATAGCCCTTTCCGGCAATCTTGATTTCCTCCCTGAGATTCTTTGCCTGTTCTCTCAGTGTTTTTAAGTTGTCAGAACCTTTCTTTTGTTTATCGATCTCTCCTTCGATAGATTTAAGTTGAGCCTTCTTATCGTCAAGGTCGTCGCTGCCCTCACTTCCAGCCGCACGGGCATCCATAAAACCCAGCACATCGTCATCAATGTAGGTTGTACTTCCGTTTCCATTGTTTGAATTCCAACCAGTCCAATTGCTGTCCTTCCACTCGTGTAGACTCTTGTCCTCGTTCCATTTCCTGTTTACTGGCTTGCCTGCCTTCTGCCAGTAGTAACGAATTGCCCATCTTATCGCCTCCGCAGAAACGGTCGTGTGGATCTCACCTTTCCAGAGGAGCTTTTGTAGGGTTGTAATGTTCCCTTCATTCTCACCGCGGTTATTGGCCGCGGCTCCGTAGTGTGTAACTATCAATCCATAAAGATGTTTTGTCATGAACGCCGCGTGGCATCTGAGATGTCTCTCACACTAATTTTCCTGAGAATTCGCCTCTGAATCGTCATGCTTCCTATAACTTGCAAGTGATAGTAGTGCAAGGTCTCTTGCCGCTTTCCAGTCGCGCACCACAAGAATAATCACATCTTTCCATCCTGACTGTAAACTGGAAATTGGACCCTCTGCCTGCGCCCAGAAAGTTGTTATGGTCTCTCTGAAGGTCTGGGCATTCTTGCACTTTGAGAAGGAGATGCGCGTTCGGATAAATTCCTTCTTTACAAGGTCGTCAAAGTTGATGTTCTCGTCTCTTGAACGTTCACCCAGCATCCCAAGTTTTCTGCGCCACGCTTCATGACAAGCCTCGACAAACATCCGTTCTGCATTGCCAAGTGAGGCGTCGGAGGATCCCAACATCTTTGTAAGTCCTATTCGTTCTCCAAGGTATAAAGCATTTTTGGAGGTACCCATGACATGGTCGCCTATCTTCGGATCTGAAATAAAATCGGCAAATCCCTTCCACCATGCACGTCCCGCCAGAACGTTCCTTGCAACAAGCTCGGGGACCTGTGGATAATCCCAGTATGGATTTTCCGAGTCAGCCTTACGGAGTACCGGTATGAATACTTGCATGCATAGCTTGTAGATCCGAATGTCTTTTAAGTCGTCTTTCACCACGTCAAAAACCTCGGTCCGCACTTTCTGCTGCTTGTTCCACGGACGTTTGCCAAATGAGATGACGCGG
>QCWB01000191.1 GCA_013114715.1 Nitrososphaera sp. | reverse complement strand
CATCGGTCTGTTTGTCATGGTGAGCAGAAGGATGGCTCTAAACCAAGTGGTAGGGCTCTTGATAATCGAAAATGGACTCTTTCTGTTCACCACCGTGCTTACACACGGAGTCTCGCTGATAATAGAGATAGGGATTTTTGCAGACATCCTAGTCGGGGTCATTATATCTGCCATACTGCTTTTCAGGATAAGCCAGACGTTTGACACGCTGGACATAGGCAGTCTCGAAAAGCTGAGGGATGACTGAACATGGCTATTGAATCAAGCGCGTTAATACTCTCGCTGCTCCTCACACCCGTAGCCGGAGCGCTTGCAGTAACGTTCCTGCGCAAAAAGAAGGCCGCGGAGATTGCCACCGTTGCCTCGGCGACTCTGATACTCGTGCAGGCAGTCGTCCTTGTAGCAGCCGTGATATCTGAAAAAAAGATCACTGCCTTTGACGAACTGTTTTACCTTGATGCCTTTGGGGCCCTGGTGATGCTCCCTGTAGCCGGCGTTGGCTTCATCTCCACCTTGTATTCTGTAAACTACATGGGCAAGCAGTACGAAGACGGCCTGATTGACGACAAGCACATCATAAGGTACTATCAGGGCTTCAACGTCTTTTTGTTGACGATGCTGTTTGTTCCTTTGTCAAACAACATGGGCGCCATGTGGGTGGCCATAGAAGCCACGACCTTGGTCTCGGTGCTTTTGATAATGCTGTACACCCGGGAAAGCGCGATCGAGGCGGCATGGAAGTACCTGATAATCGCGACCGTAGGCCTCTCATTTGCACTCTTTGGCACTGTCTTCTTTTACTACGCCAACGTCAACGCGACTTCTGCCGGGCAGGATTCCGCCATGAACTGGACGGACATGGTCGCCAATTCGAAGCTGCTTGACCCAAACGTAGTCAAGATCGCATTTGTCTTTGTCCTGATAGGCTTTGGCACAAAGGCCGGCCTTGCCCCCATGCACACGTGGCTGCCGGACGCGCACAGTGAGGCCCCGACGCCGGTCAGCGCGCTTCTCTCCGGCGTGCTGCTTAACTGCTCCATTTACGGCATACTCCGGTTCCACATAATAACGTCCGGGACTCTTGGGCCCGAATTCTCAAGCCAGCTTTTAGTCATCCTTGGAGTCGTGTCTGTAGGCATTGCGGCCGCATCGATGTACTTCCAGAAGGACATGAAGCGCATGCTGGCCTATTCCAGCGTCGAGCACATGGGCATAGTCGCCCTTGCGATGGGCTTTGGCGGATTTGTCGGGATATATGGCGCTCTGCTGCACATTATAAACCACGCCGTGGCCAAGCCGCTCATGTTCTTTGCCAGCGGCACGATAAGCCACAGGTACGGGACAAAAGCCATGTCTGAAATCAGAGGCGTCATCAAGGTCATGCCGGTTACAGGAGCGCTGTTCCTTGTCGGCGGGCTGGCCATCGTGGGCATGCCACCGTTCAACATCTTTGCAAGCGAGTTTCTGATATTGAGCGCGGGCTTTGGTGCCGGCCAATTCCTTGCAAGTGCGCTTGTCATCGCGTTCTTAGTGGTGATATTTGCGGGGTTCATGAAACACACGATAAGGATGGTCTTTGGCACTCCAAAGGAACGTGGCAAAAGAATGCCGGAAGATATGGCCAAGGGTGAAACGGGCAAGCTCGCCGTCATACCGATGCTTATCCTGGCCGCATTCGTAGTGGTGCTTGGGTTCTACATACCCGAGCCTCTTCAGGCGCTTGTCAATGACGTTATGCTGGTCTTCAACCAAGGACAGGGAGGCGAGATAGCGGCCGCTGCAAACGACTCGAGCTCTGGAGGCGTATTAGGCTAGGATGGAAGGAGAGGAGCATTCCGGAGCCGCAAAATACAAGGCAGAGATACTGCGCAAGATGGGTGGAAAAGCAAAGTCAGTTTACACGCTCAACGACAACGAGATCCACGTACTTGCGGGCAAGGAGGATATTGCTGACTTTTGCTATTACCTTCATGACTCTTTCGGGGCAAAGCTTGTGACTGTGGTATGCAGCGACGAGCGGCAGGTCGACCGTGGCTTTGTTCTCCGGTACGTCTTTGCAAAAGAAAAGGATGACGTGTTCGTCTTTGTGACTGCGGAAATAAGGAAAGACGCAGAGCTATCCTTTCCAAGCATTGCTTCTCGCATCCCTTCAGCGGCACTTTACGAAAGGGAGGTAAAAGACATGTTTGGTCTGCTGCCTGAAGGCAACCCTGACACTCGAACTCTAGTACTTCACGAGCAGTGGCCCGCTGACGTCCACCCACTGAGGAAGGACTTTGCAGTCAGTACAAAGGTTGGCAGGGTGCATGACTCGCAGTATCCGTTCACAAAGGTAGAAGGTGAAGGCGTATGCGAAATTCCTGTTGGCCCTGTGCACGCGGGCATAATCGAGCCGGGGCATTTCCGGTTCAGCGTACTTGGCGAAAACATCGTAAACCTTGAAACTCGCCTTTTCTACACCCACAAGGGGATAGAAAAGCTGGCGGAGGGGATGAAGCTTGACCAGGCACTCCTCCTAAGCGAGCGGATTGCAGGCGACGAGACGGTGGCAAACTCGATGGCATACTGCCAGGCCATAGAAAAGATTGCAAGGGCAAGAGTGCCAAAGAAGGCGCTCCAGACAAGGACCGTCTGCGCAGAGATGGAGAGGATATACAACCACCTTGGGACGCTTGCAGGCATGTCGACTGATGTCGGATTTGCCTACGGAGCCGCCAGGCTCAACATCCTCAAGGAAAGGATGATGCGACTCAACGAGCAGGTATCTGGCAGCAGGCTGCTGTTTGGTGTCAACAGGATAGGCGGCACGGGTATCGATCTGAAAGACAAAGCGCAGCTGGTGACGACAACAAACCTGGTGCTCGAAGATTTCAAGCGCGTGGTATCAATGTTGAGAAGCAAGTCGTCCGTGATGGACAGGCTGAGGAACACAGGAACGATATCAAGGCAGGTCGCGGTAGACTTGGGGCTCGTCGGGGTGGCCGCAAGGTGCGCAGGCGTTGATATCGACACAAGGCGGGATCACCCGTACGCGGTGTACTCTTCGCTTCGCCTAGACAGGCATCATGACACGCCGCAGCACACGATGGAATACGAAGTAGAG
>QCWB01000190.1 GCA_013114715.1 Nitrososphaera sp. | reverse complement strand
GTGTGGGATTGGCGGCATTACATACTCTCACTTTTTTCCGTGGGAGTAAATCTATTTTTAAGGAGGTCAACGCCTATGTGCAACGAAAACAAAGACACCGCCCGAAAGGAGGAAAGCCATGCAGAAGTTACAGACAGTCAACGCCGAAACGCTCCTTTATGAACCGCTTGAGAAACCATCCTTTGTGGTGGACAGCCTTATCCCGACAGGCTTATCGCTGTTCTGCGGCTCACAGAAGATAGGCAAAAGCTGGCTCATGCTGAAGCTATGCTTATGCGTGTCGCAGGGAATCCCTTTATGGGATATGCCGACAATGGAGGGCGATGTGCTTTACCTCTGCCTTGAGGACACGTTCTGCCGCATACAGGACAGGTTATTTCGTTTGACGGACGAAGCAAGCGGGCGGCTCCACTTTGCCGTGGCAAGCTGCAAGCTGTCAGACGGTCTTATCGTGCAGCTTGAAGATTATCTGAAAGATTACCCAGACAGCAGGCTCATTGTCATTGATACCTTGCAGAAAGTCCGTACAGCTTCAAAAGACAATGCCTATGCAAGCGACTATGGGGACATCTCCCTCATCAAAGACTTTGCCGACAGGCACTCTCTGGCGGTCATTGTCGTACACCACATCCGAAAGCAGAATGACAGCGACGTGTTCAACAAGGTGTCTGGGACGACAGGATTAACGGGGAGTGCGGACGCTACCTTTGTTCTGGAAAAGGAGAAACGTGCGTCTGACACCGCCAAGCTGTATGTGACGGGCAGGGACACGCCTTATCAGGAATACACGCTGCGTTTCCGTGATTGCCGTTGGGAGCTTGTGGAGCGGAAAACGCAGGAGCAGCTTGCGAAAGAAACGATACCAGATGTCCTTTTTCGGTTGGTGGATTTTATGAGGGATAAGGAAGAATGGATAGGCACGGCAACGGAACTGTTAGCCGCTATGGGGGAAACGGAAACCATACCCACGGTGATTACGAAATGGCTGAATGAATACCGCACCACATTTTTAAGCGAGAACCGTATCTGCTACCAGTACAGCCGCAGGAAAGACGGCAGGCGGATTGCCCTTGCAAGGAGGGCGGGTGACAGCGGTGATGGTGGTGACAGCGATATTAGGATACCCCCCTGTTACTGTCATTGACGCTTAAAGCCATGTAAAGCTGGCGGCTCTGCCCTGCGGGTGACAGCAGTGACGGTGGTGACAGTGATTTTAGGATACCCTGCCGCTGTCATCCCTACGGGAGAACACCCCGTAAACGCAAAATGCAGGCGTGAGATTTACTCGCCCTTTTCGGTCGTGTAAAACCACCCCTGCGGTCAGAAAAATCATTCCGATTTTTCCGACTGCGTTTACAGGGTGTAACACACTACACTTTGCCCTGCAAAGTCGTGTGCCAGACGTTCCCTCTGGACTCCCTTATGGCAGGTCTTACGCCCTGCTTATCCTACGCTCCACGCTTCGGATAAAAGAATGGCAGCATGACGGTGACGGCTCTTGCGAGGGGGTATTCCAAAAACACCGTCATCATCGACATGACCGTCATGCAGGGAATAAGGGTGACAGTTGAGGCAGTCGGTAGGGGGTATCCCAAAACTGCTGTCACCGCCGTCACCGCTGTCACCCAAAGGGCAGTTTACCCGCCGAAGAAAGGAAGATGATGAATTATGCCCTATGCAATCCTGCGTTTCCAGAAACGCAAAGCGGGCGGCGTTGCGGCTTGCGAACGCCACAACGAGCGTAAAAAAGAAGCCTATAAAAGCAATCCAGATATAGATATGGAACGCTCGAAAGATAACTACCATCTTGTGAATCCGCCGAGGTACACCTACAAGAAAGAGATTAACCGCATGGTAGCCGAAGCAGGGTGCAGGACGAGGAAAGATAGCGTGATGATGGTGGAAACGCTTATCACGGCTTCGCCAGAATTTATGAACAGCCTGCCGCCCAAAGAACAGAAAGCGTATTTTACGATGGCTCTGGATTTCATTTCAGAGCGTGTCGGGGAGAAAAATATCCTCTCCGCAGTCGTCCACATGGACGAGAGAACGCCGCATATGCACCTCTGTTTTGTGCCGATTACACCAGACAATAAGCTGTCTGCCAAAACAATTTTAGGCAATCAAAAGAGCCTGTCCGAATGGCAGACCGCCTACCATGAGCGGATGTCCTCACGGTGGAATCAGCTTGAAAGAGGTCAGTCCTCAATGGAAACGAAGCGGAAACATGTCCCCACATGGCTCTATAAGTTGGGCGGCAGGCTTGATAAACAGTATGAGGAAATTGTGTCTGCACTGTCCGACATCAACGCCTTTAATGCAGGGAAGAAGCGTGACAAGGCTCTGGAACTGATTGCGGCATGGCTCCCAGACGTGGAGAAATTCTCAAAGGAAATCAGTAAGCAGAGTGCCTATATCAATAGCCTAAAGGAGCAAATCGGGCAGGAATCAGACTATGCGGGGCGTATGCGTGATGAAAAGTATGAGCAGGAACTAAAGGTGCAGAAAGCGAACCAGAAGATATTTGAGTTGCAGAGAACCAACGAGCAGATGGGGCGGCTGCTCTCAAAGATACCGCCCGAAGTGTTGGAAGAATTGCAGAAAAACCATAAAAGCAGAGCGAAAGAAAGGTAGATATGTGAATGAAGAAACAGGATTTTAAGGTGTTAAAGACCAAAGACTTGTACCCGTTTCCCGACAATCCGTTTCATGTGGCAGAGGATGAAACGCTGTCAGAATTAGCGGAAAGCATCAAGGAATTTGGCATTGTCACGCCGATAATCACACGCCCGAAAGAGGACGGGAACGGCTATGAAGTGATTGCAGGGCAGCGGCGTGTCCGTGCGTCTGAACTTGCAGGGATAAATACCGTGCCTGCGTTTGTCCTGCCCTTAGACCGTGACCGAGCCATCATCACCCTTGTAGACAGTAATTTACAGCGTGAGAATATCCTGCCATCAGAGCGGGCGTTTGCCTACAAGATGAAATCCGAAGCCATGAAGCGGCAGGGTTTCCGCACAGACTTAACCTCGTCACAAGTTGTGACGAAGTTGCGGACGGACGACAAGGTGGCACAGGGCTTCGGCGTAGGCAGGATGACCGTACAAAGAT
>QCWB01000189.1 GCA_013114715.1 Nitrososphaera sp. | reverse complement strand
CTTGTGACAAAGGCCACAGAATCCTTTGAAAAATGCCGCTTCCATGAAGGCGCAAAGGCCATCGACGAATTCATAATCAACCACCTGAGCCAGACCTATGTGCCTTTGACTAGAAACTCTATCTGGGACGACAGCGCCGAGAACCTTAACAGGCGGCTTGCCATATACTCTGTGCTTGGCCATGTGCTTGGCCAGGTTGACATCATGCTTCATCCGCTGTCGCCGTTTATCACAGAAAGCCTGTACGTTTCCTGCTTTGGTCGGAAAAAAAGCGTCTTGCTTGAGCAGTGGCCAATTCGCGATGAAAGTCTGGTCAACAGCAAAGTCGAGGTAGCCTTTGACATGATAAAAGATATAGTCTCGCTGGCAAACGCTGCCAGAAACCTGGCCGGACTGAAACGCCGCTGGCCGGTCCGAAACGTTGTCGTATGCGGAAACCACACGGACCTAAAGTCGCTGGAGGTTGACGGTGTTTTCGAATCTCTGACAAGCCAGCTTAACGTCGAGAAATGCAGCATGGTCCAGATATCCACCGGCTCGGCTCTGGAAAAGACTCTCAGCCTTCTTGAAAACAAGCTGCCGATAACAGTCAGCATCTTGCTTGTAAGAAAGAGCGTTGCCCCGCGGGTAAAGGCCGACATCAACGCAGTGCTTGCAGCATTTGAAAAGGTAGACAGAATCGAGCTTTTGCATTCGCTCAAGTCTGAAGGAAAATTCCAGCTGTCCTATGCAGACAAGTCAGTCGAGATATTAGAATCAGACGTGGAAACCAGCTACAAGGCGGCAGAAGGATACGCCTCTTCTGAGCGAAATAGCCTTGTTGTCTTTGTTTCAACAAGCCGCGACAAGGACCTGATATCAAAGGGTCTTTTGCGCGACCTAGCAAGGAACCTGCAGCAGCTCAGAAAGGAAAGGCAGTACAACCCAACAGACATCCTGTCAGCGGCATACGTATCCGGGCTTGATGAAGAAGAGATAACATCGCTGTCTGCCATGAAAGACGAGATGACCTACCTTGTGCGGGTAAAGGCAGCTGTTTTGTCAAAGGACCCGCTTGACAAGGTGGCCTACAAGACAGTGGAGATAGACGGCCGGCAGTTTGGATTGTCTGTTGAATAAAATTTAACAAAATTGTATGCATAATTGCTGCTATAACGTAATATCCACAGTCCATCTTTCAGTATCCAGACCGGGGGACTAGATCAAAGCTTCCTACCCTAAGGTAAAGACTCGTAGTTATAGCACAGGTCAACTATTGTTGGCATATTATTTTAAATACTTATTTTGGCAGTAACCGCCAATTGACCAACGAGCAGGTTACCCTTGACAGCTGGGTGATAAGCAGGTTAAGGGACAGACTTCGCAGGGCTTCAATCATCGCCAGCAGGACTGGACGGCCTGTCGTTTTGTACAGGCACTCTATCGAGGAGAGCGAAAACTCTGCCGAAGAAGAGATAGCCACGGTCAATGAGCAGTATGTCGTTGTGCAGGTAATCACGCACGGCGGCTTTATCCCGCCCAGCTTTCAGCAGCAATTCGTCTTTACGTTTGAGCAGTTTCCAGACTATATCATGAAAAGAAGCCACGACCTTCTTTTGAGATGCCTTGATACCCTGGACCAAGAGATAGTGGATTAAATAAATAAGGCCACGAACATATCGCCTTCATGGCTAAATACGACGGCATCAAAGGACAGGAACTTTTAGACGTAGAAGAGACCAAAAACGAGATTACCCTCATCTTCAAGGACAACAGGTACCTGTTTGTCAAGCTGCAGAACGGCGCGCTCGTAATAGATTCTGTTCCGGAATAATCCTATTTTTTACTCAACACATATTTTTCGTAAAACTCGACAGCTCTTTCCTGAACCTCGGACTGGACGGACCCCGGTCGCATGCCGCGGATTTTCTCAATAGCAGCTTCTGAGCTGAGGCCCTGCTTTTTGATCAAGTACGCCGCTAGAATTACACCGGTCCTCCCCTTTCCTGCAGCGCAATGGACCATGACTGGCTTGCCTTTTGCCATCTCGCTTTCAATGAACTCGACTGCGCTGTCTATTTCTTCAAGGCTTGGCGCGTCAAAGTCGTCTACCCGCAGGTGCAAGTAGCCAACTTCCTGGCCATTGTTGACCCAAATTGAGGGCAGCGGCGCTTCTCTGACCGTGACAAAGGACTTTATCCCCTGCGACAAAATCCAGTCAAACTCTTCGTGCGTAGTCGGCAGACCAGAGCCGGCCAGTTTGTTGTCTATGACCCAGCCAAAGTTGGTTGGCTTGCTGGATATCCTGCCATGGACCTTGCGATACACGTCTCCTATCTTCAACTGCTAAAACTTGGATTTAGAACCTTATAATACTATGCACAAAGCAGATATTCTTGTCTGCAGAGTATACCCTGTGCTTGACGCCAGGTGCCCGGAGTGCGGCAAGAAAGCCCAGATGGACGACGACGCCACAACTGTGAAATGCGAATATTGCGGCTTTCAATCCACTTATGATGAATATCTGGAAATAATGAAAGGCAAGGTAGAGAACATGGCAGACGATTACCTGCTGAACTGGGACAGAAAGCCGTTCTGATTTACCAGGTAAAACCCTTGTCGCTACAATCTAGGTGAGCGCCGCAGTTTGAGCAGATCATATGACAAGCTGTCATGTTTTTCATTTCAAAGCCGCAGCGGGGGCATTCTATCTGGGAATCTGTCTCCAACACCATACCTTGCAGATCCAAACTTTTAACCGTTTCAACCAAAGATTAATTAAAGCCACGAGCAGTCCTGAATTTTACCTTGGCCCAGTTCAAGCTCGTGATTTCAGACTCTACCGGCAGAAGCATGTCTCAGGAACTTAAGGATAAAGAAGCTCAGCCACTGGTTGGCTCTAGGCTAGGTGCTATAATGGACTCCTCGATGATAGGCATTGCTGGCGGCAAGTTCAAGATCACCGGCGGAAGCGACAAGTCTGGCACACCGATGCGCTCTGACGTGCACGGCGGGGTCAAGAAATACGTGCTTTTATACGAAGGCGTAGGCGCAAGGAACCTTGAAGGCGGAAGAATCCGCAAGCTGCTCCGCGGAAACATGGTCACAGAAGAAATCTACCAGCTAAACATCAGGCTGACAGAAGGCA
>QCWB01000188.1 GCA_013114715.1 Nitrososphaera sp. | reverse complement strand
ATTATGCTGTCTGTAGTGATATCGCCTTTGCCAACGTCTTCTTGCAAAAAGCCTGCAAGCATTTCATAAACGTCGAGAAATGTCTGCAATCCCTCTACGTGACCTTTAGCGCGTACTTGCTTGGTGTCTTTACTTCCAGAGTCTTTGCCACAAGCGACTTTTCCGTGTCAAAGACGAGTATGATTCCAGACCAGTCCGGGCTTAGATCGGAGGACTTGCAGACTGGGCAGACCTTGCCTGTGGTGACTGCCTTGCATTTTCTGCATGCTCGCTCTTTGGCCATTTACTTGCCACCCTTCTTTGCAGCTGCTGGCTGGGCCGCTGGCTGCCTGGCTTTTTTAATTTCCTCAGCAATCCAGTCCAATGCGCCTAGGAACGGCTGCCTGCACGTGATGCCTATCTTGCCCATGCCAGAGCCCTTGCCGAGGCTTACTGCTGTAACGCGGGCCCGAATCTTTGTTCCGATTTTCAGGCTTCGAGCAGACTGGTTTGCGACAATCACTCCCTGCTTGACGTCGCTTTTCAGGTAATCATCGGTAATCTGAGACAGGTGCAGCAGGGCGTCTGTCGGGCCGATTCTTACAAACGCGCCAAAGTCGGTAATCTCGACGATCTCGCCTTCCACTATTTCCTGCAGCCTTGGGTAGAAAGTCAGGGCCTTGAATGTGACTTTGTGGTAGGTGGCCCCGTCGCCGGCGACCAACTTGCCCACGGAGCTGACCTCTGCATCGGTGATCATTACAACATAGCCAACCTCTGAGGAGAGCATGCTCTCGTATTTTTCCTTCAGAATCTGTATCGCGGCGTCCTTTAACGCGCCGGTCAGTCTGTTTGGCGGAATCCTGACAACATCGCTCATGTGCACTATGGCAAACATAAAAGTACAGGAACTGGAGGCTAAAATCAATTTATGAACTTTTGGATTGTCAAATGTCCAAAATTTACCAACTCCTCCAGATCCAGCGGGTTTTCAGGGTAAATCTGCAACGATACGATCATTTAAATACGGTCCAGACAAATTTTTCTCACATGGTTACAGTAGACCAGGTAATCGGCAGCCTGAAGAAGGTAGTTGACCCTGAACTTCATAAAGATATTGTTTCAATGGGCATGATTAAAGACCTTGCAATCAACGAAGGCAAGGTTGCTTTCACCCTGGAGCTGACTACTCCTGCTTGCCCGTTTAACAGCGACATTGAACGCGACGTCAGAAACGCGATGGCAGGCCTTGGAGTCAAGGACCTTATGCTAAAAGTTACGGCCAGAGTCATGGAAGGCCGCGCCCTTAACCTAGACGAGCTTTTGCCAGGTGTAAAGAACATTGTTGCGGTGGCAAGCGGCAAGGGCGGAGTTGGCAAGACCACGGTCTCGGTAAATCTTGCCCTGGCGCTGGCCAAGACCGGGGCCAAAGTCGGCCTGTTGGACGCAGACATTTACGGCCCAAGCGTGCCTCTCATGCTTGGACTGAAAGCGTCGCCAGAAGTAGTAAACAACAAAATCCAGCCGCCAGAGGTATCCGGCGTCAAAGTTATCTCCATGGGCTTTTTCTACGAGCAGTCGCAGCAGGCTGGCATCTACAGAGGTCCCATTGTTTCAGGAATTGTAAAGCAGTTTCTGACAGACGTCAACTGGGGCGATCTTGACTATCTTATCATAGATTTGCCGCCAGGAACCGGCGACGCGCCGCTGACAATTGCGCAAACAATACCTATAACCGGCATACTTATTGTCACCACGCCGCAGGACGTTGCCATGAACGTGGCAGTCAAGGCTGTTGGCATGTTCAACAAGCTAAACGTGCCAATTATTGGAGTCATAGAGAACATGTCGTACCTTGCCTGCCCGCATTGCGATGAGCAGATCTATCTTTTCGGCAAGGGCGGCGGCAGGAAAATTAGCGAAGATTTCAAGATCCCGTTCATTGGCGAGATCCCTCTGCATCAGGGCATCAGCGCTGGCAGCGATTCCGGCAAGCCGACGGTCCTATCAGATCCACAGTCATTGCATGCAATATCGTTTGACAAGGCTGCCAAGACCGTTGCAGGAAGGATCAGCATCATCGCTGCAGAGCTAAAGGCGATGGAAGAAGCCGAAAAGAAGCAAGAGCAGGACACAAAACCAGCTGCCTGACATGCCTCTTTCGCCGGATCAGCTAAAGCAATTCAAAAAACCGTTTGGCATCCTGATACCTGACAGCCACGTCAACAAAGACACGATATCTTTGGTCTTGAAGGACGCGGCCATGGTTATTGCTGTTGGCGATAGAACTACAGAACGTCTTGAAGAGTTTGGCATAATACCGGATATTGCTGTAGTAGACGGCCAGGAAAAAAGATTCAAGCGGGATTTTGCCGGCAAATACGATGCAGACAAAGTAAGGTGCAAAAACCCGGCCGGAAGCATCACAAGGGAGGCGATTACCATTTTAGAAAAATGCATTGCAGCAAAAAAGCCGGTGCGAGTCCTGGTAGACGGAGAAGAAGACCTGCTTGCGCTGCCGCTTTTTATCATGGCTCCAGACGGCTCGGTAGTGCTTTACGGCCAGCCAAATGAAGGCATGGTTGCAGTCAAGATTGACGAGGCAAAGAGAAGGGAATCTAAAGATTTAATGAGCAGAATGCCTGTCGACTAGTACCAGGGTATGATGACGTGGTGGCTGAATGAACCCAGATGATTGTATATACCACTATCTGACCCCGACTTAACCATCGCAGCCGCAGCCGTCGTTGGCCATGTCGTACTGTCCTATCTTGTATTTTTTCTTGCAGTCGTCGCATACGCTCTTGCCGTACTCGACTTTGGTGCTGCAAAAAGAGCAGACCATTTCAATCTGGCTAGCCTTCATAGATTGTGTGTGTTGTGTATGATTTTTAAGTCTTGTGCTACATCGGCGATATCAAAATTCTTGGCCTGTTTGGCGTGTTGTGATGGCATTTCTTGTTGCAAATCGGGCAGGTCTTTCTGTCTAAGAATATGCACTGGCAGATATGCGATTTTAAATAACTTTCAGCTGCCTTGGTCATCTCGCCTGTGCCGTTGCAAAAGGGGCAGATCGAATCAGTTAATTCGATTTTGCCCTTGCCAGCAGTTCGTCGGCCGACGGGCGGTCGACGTCGACCCGCAGGTCGAACCGGTCGAGCAGCGGCCCCGAGAGACGGCGTCGGTAGCGGGCCCGCTCACCGTCGGTGCAGGT
>QCWB01000187.1 GCA_013114715.1 Nitrososphaera sp. | reverse complement strand
GAGCATAATCTGGGATTGCTGAATTGTAGAAAGTTAGCTCGTTGGAATGTTGCATAAAGTCAGAAATTACAATTAGCTTGCTTTTTGCATCACCTTGCTGAAGTGCTCCTCGAAAGGACTGGATCGAAATGGAGAAGATGGTCTCCAAAATAGGACTGGTCTTTCCAGGCACAGGAGTTTTTCCAATTTCCTTAAGAACCTCCGTCAAAGGGGCTGTGAATCGCGTAGAAATTTGTGTATCCCAGTACTTTTGACCCTGCATAAGCCAATGGTCACTTGTTGGACCTGGCTTGCAAATAGAAATCAAGGGAGAACCAACTACTTTTAAATCGGTTGAAATTTTGTATACATCGACGCGACTATGCTTCGGAGCCTTTTCAACTATTTCCGCGACGAGAGCTTCATAACTCATCGCGTTAGGGTTGCTAAAAGGATCGCTGACATCTACAAGGACTGCTACGACGACCCCTGAGAATCTGTTGTCACAATTATTCCCTGAAGGTGCCGCTATCGCACTCTTTAAAAGAAGTAAGAAAAGAAACAGAGAGCTTAAGCGTTGGATCATTTGCGCACCTGTTGCAGCATCTCATGGACCCCTTGGAGAACTCTTGGAATTTCCAAATAAACCTCGTTTAGTTCCTCTTGTATTTTCTGAATGCTCTCCATGGCAAAGGTCATCTTTCGGTGATAGGTTTCTCCAGATACTTGTTCCGGAGGCGTCCTATACGCTGCATTGTCAAAAGTCCAATTTCCGATGAAGTATTGGGGAGGTGGTAGCGTCCTGTGCTTCGAGTTTGCTTGTCTATACTGACTCAATAAAACGTTCATCACACGCTCGACGTGCTCAATATAGGCTCTTAACATATTCCATGATTTGATCTGGCTCTGCTGAATGCTGTTGAACTCGACCTGCCACGCATTAAGCATGTCGTAGACTGCTTTAAAATCCGAGACAGATTCCCGATGAAGACTAAGCAGCTGATCGTGAGCACGTGCAAGCTGGATAGCATACTCGTTATGCTTCCGAATCCGATGCTGTAGTTTGTCCATCAGACCAGGTATTGGGTGATCCATCGTATAAACGTCAATTGCAGCGAATGCGAATAACCCTGAAGATAATAGGAACAGCAAAAAACTTGCCGTACTAAGAGGTGGCGGAGAAAAGTTAAGGGCGGCCAACCAAAACATCATCGCTTGCTCCCAGTCGCCCGACATGACCACGGCTTCCCTAATGTATGCAAGAAGCAAATTTAGGAGAAAAGCAAAGGCTACCAATATCAACGAAAGCGCCGGCCAGAATAGGCGGGGAGCCAGCTTCCCTGGGCGCGTGGCTCGTCTGAATAGGATCCCTGTAGGCCACGCACAGAGAAGCAGCGTGATAAGAGGGAAGATAATCGCAATCGCAGCCCCCTCTGCAATACCCCCGGCGGCATAGGGACCAATCAGGAATCCATTGACTATTGCCTCAATAATTATTAGTGCCGCAATAGCCAGCCATTTCCAGAAATTGTGTCCGCTCGGTTTAGGGTCATGCGTAATTCCCCACTTTCCCTTGAAAATGGACCAGTCTTCTTCAATATCTTGAATCGACTTTCTAATTAGAAAAAACTTTCCAGTTTCTTGAGTAATCTTGGCCTGTACTTCTACTTTTTGTTGTTGGGCCTCGCCACGGTATTTTGCAACTAGTCCAAATGGATCGAGCATTGCAAGTCTGTTGGCATAGGCCGATTGCTGTGCATCGTAATTTTGGAGATTGGGTCGCACCTCATCGAGAACGGTTGACCGAATTTCTTCTTCAGTTGCACTGAGTTGGCTACTCTCTCCTGGCGGAAAGTTGCCTCTCCCGTCACTTTCAGCTCGTTCAAGTAGTTTTAGTCTTCGGGCAATTGAGTCTTGATCCAATCCGCTAAAGACAAGAGCATCCGGAAGTGCTATTGGACTTGGCCCCCCCACAGCGATTGACGCGATGATCTTTTCTAAAAGACTCATGATGTTTGTGTAGTAGGGAAATCCTAGGGTTACTTCATCTCATTGCAGAATAGTTCTACTTAATTGGTGCTCCTCTATCCCGCTTGGAAAGTAATCGCGGTACAGAATGAGTTCCTATCACAATTTAGTAGCTGGGCATGCTCGGAAAGTATGTCATACGCTGTCATCAAGAATGTAATGATTGCATGCTTATTTTTGGTAGAAGCAAAAATACTAAACATTATTTTCGAGCCAGGTTTGCGCAGTCAATGCAGGATGCCGTGAATCCATGTAGCCTGGAGCGCATTCCGATAGGTTGATTGGTTGATTATCTGTTCCCAGTGACGTCGCATTTCGATAATTTATTTTCGCGAAATCACGGATGGTGCACTAAGCTCAATTCCCACGTATCTTGTGTCGCCACTCCCACGGAGCCACAGGATTTGCTTCGCTCCACAATCCGACCTTGCCTGACCTTGCCTTGGCCTCAGCAGCCTCGTAGTCAGCCCTCTGCTGGGCGGTTTGTTCCTTCTGGTACTGTCGATACCACCAAGCCATTCCAACGGCTACCTGGGCCTGATTCACGTCCTTGCCGTTGATCATCACCACGCAGACTTTTCTCTTGTATCTGTCGGTCTTGCCGCAGTTCAGAGTTACGTCTTTGTTGAAGACCAGGTCAGAGAGATGTTTCTTCGAGGCTTGACCGAATGGCTGAGCCTTTTCAGGTGCATCGATACCGGATAAGCGAATCTTGTGCTGGGTCTTGGTGGAGTCGAGGACGGTAATAGTGTCTCCGTCTGCAATGCCTACGACTCGGCCAGAAATGGTTTCTGCTAGGGCGGAATGGGTAAAGAGAAGGGATAAGGCAACAAGAAGAGAATGACTAAGCAGTGACACAGCCATTCAAACCAGAGCTTCGCCAGCGATTGACGGGACATACTTCTCCCACAGACTACTAGCGTAGCAACGTAGCTCCGGTGTAACAGACTGGCTCGTCATTAAGGCAGATAGGCTGTCTTCGATATAGGCAACATGAATGCGATTTCGAACTTCGGGCTGCGTTCCTGCCAGAACCGTCTTCAATTGCGGAGACAAGGATTCATTGGCACGAGGCATCAGTAACACTAGCCGGTCCTTTTCACTTCGGGCCATGAGAGAAATGTTGCGGAGTAGTTGATAGTGGTCGAAGAAGACTTGTTCTTCCAGAAGGTGCCCAGACACCAACCCTTCTAAGC
>QCWB01000186.1 GCA_013114715.1 Nitrososphaera sp. | reverse complement strand
GTCAATACACATAGGCACGTGAGCCTACGTGTTTGGGTATACTTCTCCTCCCAGCCACTCGATACTGTGCTGTCTGGCAATTGAAACCACAGTTTCGAGGTCTGTCTGCAATACTACTTCATAATGTCCGTGTCCGTGACCGGCAATCATCTTGCCCAAGTAATTCTGCAGCCGTCTGACTTCCTGATCTTCGTTTTCCTCGTGTTTGAAGGAAAATTCAAGCCAGAACCTCTGGATTGATTCGTTTGGATATTTTCGCATGAGCATGGACGACTTTAGCAGCAAAAAAGGATCTATGTTCTTGTGTTTTTGCTTGAGTGTTGTCACTACGCTATCATAGTCTTTCAATACTTCAGACATGCCCCGTCTGCAAGTAGGCAGGTAAATAAAAAGCAAGAATACACTGCAAGTATCTGCAAGTCATTTTCTGGCTTGAATCTTATTATAACAATCATCTCGACTAAAGGCAGTGGACGGCTACCGTTTTCTGGATCACATGACAGACGCCGTGATAGAAGCATACGGCCCAACCTTGGAAAATGCCTTTGAGAATGCCGCCAAGGGCCTCAACGACACCATGGTGGATCTAAAGGACGTCAAGCCTGACAGGCAAGTCCAGATACAGGCAGAAGGCCACGACTTGGAAAACCTGCTGTTTGAGTGGCTGGACAAAGTCATGCTATTGCTAGTATCAGACGGAATAGTAATGTCAGATTTCAAAGTCAAGATAAAAGAAAAGCCTGACGGCTACAGTCTCTTGGCTACCGCGTACGGTGAAAAACTGGACCTGCGCAAGCACAGCTATAAAGTCGAGATAAAGGCAGTAACGTACCACGAGATGATGGTAAAAAAAGACCCTGACGGCTATACCCTGCGATTTCTGCTAGACCTTTGAATCCCCCGACTTTCATTCTGAGAAACCTTTTATACTTTAAAGAAAACTTTGTAATATGGCAAATGAACCGATAAAGGTAGTAGGAATAGAATCCATTGAGAAAAGAGGCGTTGACGTCCAGAAACTCATCAAGTTGCTGACGGCCGGCGTGGGTGCTGAATTCACCACATACTATTACTATACAATCCTCAGAATGCATTGCACTGGCCTTGATGGCGAAGGAATCAAGGAAATTGTAGAAGACGCAAGAATTGAAGACAGAAACCACTTTGAGGCGATGGTCCCAAGACTTTACGAACTAGGCGGAAGCCTTCCAAGAGACATCAGGAAATTTGCCGACCAGGCAGGATGCCCTGATGCATTCCTTCCAGACACCTGGGAAGACCTTACCTCTATACTGAGACTTCTCCTTGAAGCGGAGCAGTGCGCAATCCGGTCATGGTCTGAAGTATGCGACATGACTGCCAACGGCAAAGACCCGAGGACGTACGACATTGCCCAGAGGATCCTCCAGGAGGAAGTAGAGCACGAGGCATGGTTCATAGAATTGCTGTCAAAGAGGCCATCCGGTCACTTTAGAAGAAAATACGTCGGCCAGTCTCCACACGTGGGTGCCCAGGGAAGCCTGATTCACCTCTAGGAACTTTTATACCCCGCCCTTTTTCCTTTTTTGTCATGCAACACTGGGTTTGCAGGCAATCCGACATACCTGATAACTCGATGAAACTTTTTAACATAAACAAGGCCGATGTGCTTGTTGGCCGGATCTCTGGCCGGTTGTTTGCCTGCGACAACGTCTGTCCGCATCGCGGAGCTTCGCTTGCAATGGGCGAACTTCACGGCAACAATATCTATTGCTACATGCATGCATACGAATACGACGCGTTCTCTGGCAAGCTGGTCAATATAGATTCGCTAAAGCAGCAGAGCAACTGGAGGCGCCAGTCAGAGGAATGGAAAAGATCCGATGACTTGACCCTGTATCCCGTGCTTGAACAAGACGGCAGCATATACGTGGATCTGCCTTGAAAATCTATTTATCATGATTTGGTTCTTTATGCAGCCGTGCGAAAAAGAAAGCCTGTTCTTTTGATAGACGACGGCAATGACTCGCAGGCTGCGGCGCTGCTTTTTGCAGAAAAAAACGTAGAGTATGTGCCGTACCACATATCAAAGTTCGAGGAGAGCTGCTGCGGCGAACTTCCAACCACTCGTGCTCCATCCGTGTTTGCGCCAGACGGCGTCTTCAAGGGTCTTGACGGCGTAAGGCAATACCTCTCTGTCGAGCATAACGACAACTCTGAAAGCGAGAGCGCGTACTGGTAGCTAGCCAAACCATTTTTCAAGGGACTGGCTCTTGTTTGCAATTACTTTTTGTAGCCTGTCCAGGGCGCCGGAAATCCTGTCTGCCGAGAAACTTTTCTCCACGCAAAGATAGTCGAGCACTTTTTCCCTGCTCACTTGTCCAAACTCCAAGCTCTCCACCGTTGGCGTCTGCGGATTCAAAAATATCTCCCTTATCTCCTGGTAGGGGACGCTGCCAAGCGCGTCTTTGATCTTTGAAATATTTTCCAGCCTGCCATTTTCCTTTATCATCTTTAGGGCAGTCTTGGGGCCGATTCCTGCAAAGCCGTCGGGGTTAAAGTCCGTGCCAATGAGTATGCCGACGTCTACCAGCTGCTCTGCTGATAGGCCAGTCTCTGCAAGCACGCTTTCGTATTCAAACATTTCAGGCTCGACGTCAATGTACACGTTGCGGTTTGGAACTTTTCGCCTGCCGCTTATGGCCAGGTTCCTCACGAGCCTCTTGGCCCCAAACAATATGGAGTCATAGTCCTGGCTTGCAGACGCGTACGCCTGCCCTGTCTTTGTCAGGTATGCTGCAGCTGCCTCTCCGTCAGAAGGAGCCTGGACATAAGGAATGCCAAGAATGGACAGGATCTTTTTTGATTCCTGTACCATGCCCTCTGTCAGCACTGATGTCCGTTTGCCGTATTTCACAGCGTCTTCCATCCTGCCCTCGGAGATGGCTTCTGCGTATTTCTCGCTGGCCTGCTGCTTTACCTCTTGTCTTCGCTCTATCTCTACTGTTTTTAGCACGTGCATTTTGCCGTCAAAAACGTAGACAGGTTTTATTCCCTCCATCAGCAGGTTGATGTTCCGGTAGAACAACCCGCTTAGGTGGCTGGTAACTTCGCCTCTTCCGTTCATCAGAGGCTCGCCAGTCGGACCGCGAATGGTGGCAAGGAACTGGTATATGGTGTTAAACGCGTCTATGGCAACTACTTTGTTTGACAGCTCTGACAGCTTTATCGGCCGTGCAGTCACAAGCGGCT
>QCWB01000185.1 GCA_013114715.1 Nitrososphaera sp. | reverse complement strand
TTTTGACGACCCGAACCTGCCTGGAGAGATTCAGGTTACTGTAACTTTGAAGAAGGTTTCTGTTGGAACTGAACTGACTATAGTACAAGAAGGATTGCCTGATGTCATTCCTCTTGAGGCCTGTTATCTTGGCTGGCAGGAATCACTCGCCAATCTAGCTAAACTAGTTGAGCCAGAGATTCCAGATTAAAGTCATCATCTATTTGACCTTGCTTGATAAGGTTCTGTTAACTTAGCGGGTGGTGATGACTAACGAGAGCATTGCCACCACCCGACAACTTAACAATGCCTTAACGCAGCAATCCAGTATTAACTAGTGTGAGAGGCGAGCTTCCTTCAAGCACTCTGCGTATGTTGGCCGCGATTATCCTAGTTGTGCTGTCAATCGATTCCTTTGTCCAGCCGGCGATATGAGGAGTCAAGAAAAAGTTGTCCAGCTGAAGCAGACTATCTGACGGATCGGCTGGCTCATCCCAAAATACATCAAATGCAGCACCGGCAATCCGGCGCTTGCTTAGCGCTTCAAACAAGGCATCCCGGCTAACCACGCCGGCACGAGCGACGTTGATCAAAAAGGCAGATTTTTTCATGATGCCAAGTTCTGCGGTTCCAATCATCTCACGTGTCTCTTCGGTAAGTGGGACGTGAAGGGAGACAAAATCTGCCCTAGAGATATTCTCTGACAGAGCTCCCGGGCCGTGTATGTTGTCTACAAAGAAGGATTTTTCGCGTCCTGGCTTGAATTGTTCCTTGGTCACGGCTATCACGTGCATTCCAAATGCTTTTGCCCTCTTTGCCACTTCTGTTCCAGTTGCGCCAAGGCCTATGATAAGCAGGGTTTTTCCCTGAAGCTCGGTGCCCAGTTCACTGGATTTCAGATTGCCAAACCGGATATTTTTTGCTAGATACATCATGAGAAACAAAGTGTGCTCTGCAACAGATATTGCGTTTGCAAGCGGCACGTTGGCCACGAAGATTGATTTTGATGTGCAATAGTCAACGTCGACATTATCATAGCCGATGCCAGCCTGCTGTACCATCAACAGGTTTGGGCAAAGGTCGATCACTGACTTGTCTATCTTGCCGGTTCCGTTGACAATAACCTCGCTGTCCGAGAGCTGGCTGGACAATGATTTTTCTTTATCTATCATTTGAGATTCAAGGCCTATCTCTTTTAGCCGCTCGTCTAGGATCTGCTTAAATGAAGACGAGCGCATCAAAAGTTTAATCTTCATTTTGAACGACATTGTTGATTTTCCCTTAAAGAGTTTAACTTTTTTGCTAGAAAGTATGGTACTTGCAATAGACAAGCTATTAAGTAAAAGCAGCGTCTACAATCGTAAATTGAAACCGGCGACAGCAGTCCATGTTTCATTACTATTTTTGACGGTAGCTTTGATCCATGCTGCCTTGCCAGTCGCGGCAGGTCAGACAGAAAATGTGCGAGTCATACTCAACTCCTATAATGAAGTGTTTCTTTTCTGGAGCGCGCCGCAGGCAGATGTAATTGATTATGAGGTAAGATACAAGTCAGAGTCCACGGACTATGCTTTTCTTGCAAATACCGACAACGCGACGATGTACGTACAAAAAGACCTTGCTGCGGAGAAGCAATATTTCTACGAGGTATACGCCATTACAAAAGACAACCAAAAAATCCTGATAGACAGGACTTCGATAACCACAGCCAAGGAAAACTGCACCCCCAGCCAGGATTGGTGCTTCAAGGCCACCTCATTGAGTGCAGCGTATCCGGCATCTTATGTTGGACATGAGCTGCCAATCAATGTCAAGGTCCTGCAAGAAGGCTCGAAAAATGAAGGGGCGGTTTTTCTGCTTGTTTCTGTTACAAAGCCAAGCGGACAGGAATCCGAGATTGACGCGAAAAAAGTGTATACGTCAAAAGGGCAGGAAAAGCAGACCTCTTTTGTATACATCCCAGAAGAGAACGGAGAGCACAAAGTCCAGGTGGAGCTTATCTCGCCAACAGGATATTCGTTTGACAAAAAGACCGCGACATTCTATGTTTCAGAAGAGCTGTCAGCGGCTTCAGAGGAGATAGAGTATTTTCAATACGGCGGTTGGAAGGAGTTGATGGTCGCAGGCGTCTTTGCGACCTTTGGTGCAGTAGTTTTTCTTCTTGCAGTGCGAAAAAAAAGCAAAAAGACCTAGGCACGACAATTTAATTATCTGGCTTAAAAGTAGAAGGGATTTGACAAAAATTTTCTTTTTCCACCTATCACATTTTCTGCGGCAGCAATAATCCTATTTTCAACATCAGAACTAAGATTTATGACCTGCTGAAAAGATGCTCTTAGAATTCCTTAAATTGCATCTTTGGCAAGCAAATGTCGTTGCTTGAGCAGTTGTTTTTGCAGGCCGCAGCAGAATGGGCTGTTACGGTCATTGCCCTCATAGTGTCGCTGGTTATACTTTGGATAATCACATCAGTCCCGGTCTGGTTTGCTGCAAAAATCATCACGGTAGGCAAGGCCAAGTTCAAGCGCGCCTTGCTGGTGACTGCAATCGGGCCAGCTATATACGGAGTAGTGTTCTTTGTTTCTACCATTGTTCTTGCCGGAATTGCCGGACCGCTGTTTATCGGCCTTGCTTTCATATTCGCCTTTATCGCGTGGATTGCGGTATTCAAGTATGGCTTTGAGACGGGCTGGCTGCGGGCTTTGGGGATTGCAATACTTGCCACGGTATTATTCGTTGTAATCGGAGCAATAATCACCGTTGCCCTGCAATTTGCCATCCCAGACGCGCCGCAGATAACTCCGATCCCGGCCTTCAACGTCTAGGTAGCCAAGGAGGAGTACTGGCGCTCAGACCATTCAAGCAGGGATTGCAGGTCCTTTGGAAAATGATCTGCATGCTCCTCTGCCACTGGCTCTAGCTCCGCAGAAGTCATGGCGGCTATGCGCAGCTCACCTTTCAATCGGCCTTTCATCGAGGAGGTGACAGACGTCAAGAACTTGAGCGAGCTTTCGCTTGACGAAAATACGCAGACGAGCATCATGCCCCGCTTGTTGGCCCAGATTCGCGAAACATACCTCTGAAAATCTATATCAAAAAACGGGTCTATTTCGCGCTCGACGTTGCCAAGGTAGACAGAGTCCCAGCCGAGGATCTGAAATGCCACCGCTGCTCCCTTTGCCTGGTGGACACGGTCCTCGGAGCCGGCAACGCACAGCACGTGCGCGTTCATCTTTGGCTCCAATTGCCGGCCGTTGAACTTT
>QCWB01000184.1 GCA_013114715.1 Nitrososphaera sp. | reverse complement strand
AGATGTTCATTGTGATGGTTTTGACAATCATGATCATTCCGCCGATAATGTTTTTGATCACGATGGCAATTTACGACCCGCCGTTTGAGGCAGGCGAAAAGACGGAAAAGGAAAACCCAAGGCCCAAGTTCTACCTGCACAGGATAATTCCGTTTGCAATATCTGCAGTGTGGCTTGGAATCGGGATAAGGCAGTGGATAGTGCTCTCCAAGTGGACCAAAAAGTACGATCGCTACAAGGAGCTTCAAAAAGAGATAGATGAAAAGCTCGACGATGACGAGCCGTCGGAGCCGAAATAATACGAAAACCACGCCTAGATTTAGGTAATTTTGTTCCTCAATGCTTTATTTGCATCAATTCTGCCCAATCTTAGATGGTCCGAATGCAGTATGGGTTGATGCTAGGCACTGCGGCAATTTTGCTGATCTCATTTTCTCACTCTGAGGCGTTTGCGCAGGCGTACAACTCCACCACAATAACTGGGGACGAGATAAAAAAGAGCCCTGCTGCCGCGCAGATCCTAAAGAGCATAGAGTTGTCAAAAAAGATACTCGCAGAACTGCAGTCGGGCAAAAAGATACAGACGGAGCACGAGAAATTCATAGAGGAGCAGCGCGCCCTTGCAAAGGCGGAATTGGAAAAAGACCTGTCATCGTTTAACAAAAAATATGTCGACTATACCCCAAAGAATGCGTTTTCCAGCTTTGTCAACAGGGTAAACGCCACGCATGCGCCAATCTACTGGGACCAGTTCAATTTCATGAATGAAAAGATACGGATTGCCACCCAGGCAAAGGAGGCAGTCATAAGCAACGGAGGAACGTTCCTTGAGGCGCAAAAGGAATACATCAAGTACGCATCGCTCCCAAGGACCGAGATGATTCGATTTGTCACAGACCTGAACATAAAGTACGGATTCACCGACGAGGGGCTGCAGTCATACTTTGATGACAACGGCAAGCTTCCAAGGTACGAGGAGGATGGAACTGTAACATGTTATGGATGCGAAAAGTACGAAAAAATCAAGCAGGTCATGCTGGAGCAGCACGAGCGCGCAAAGGACACGTGATCACTTTGAGAGGATCCACTCTAGGATCTGAATCTGGCCCCACTTTTCTGCCTCGGTGTCCAAGTCTTTTTTGAAATAGCCGACCAGATACGCCGACTTTATGTCATCAAGCAGGGTTTTTACCTGCTCCTCAGAAAGCATTTCTTTCCCACGCATCCATCTTTTGCTGCGTCTTTTGGATCAGATCAGAATAGCCGTCAGTTATCTTCTTGTGGTACTGGTACTTTTTCTGGTGGCTTTTGAGCTCCTGCTCTAACTGCTCCAGGATGACCTGTTTTTCGACATATGCCATGGCTTACGACCCGTAAACCATTGGCTCATCATGGTCGTCAAACTCCCTGATGATTCTTGGATAGTATGTTGTTTTGTTCATGGAGTGATTCGGATTTAGAAATTATTATATAACATCACAATAGTATGCATACTGTAGATACCATTATGAGTAACCTCTCTGCATTGCGAGTCCACATAGCGCCCGTCGGCTTTGAGATAGACAGGGTCGTGATATCTGCCAAAAACATGAAGGCAGACAAGGTCTGGCTATTGGTCCACGACAAGCCGGGTTCCGACAAGGCAACGCCGTATGTGGAAAAGATTCAGAAGCAGCTGCAAAAAGAGCAGATAAAGGTTGTAAAGGAGCACCACGACAGGCTGGACCTGTTTAAGATAATAAAGTCGGTCAAAAAGATAATCGAGTCGGAAAAAGGAAACACCATTTACGTAAATCTTGCGTCCGGCTCCAAGATACAGGCAATAGGGCTGATGATGGCGTGCATGATGTTCAATGAGAACAACGTCATTCCGTTTTACGCGGAGGCTGCCGAATACCCGGGATTTGCAGGAAAGCAGATGTCGTATGGCGTAAAGAATTTGATGCAGATTCCGACATACCAGATTCACACGCCAAAGCAGGAGTTGATTTCCGCCTTGAGGATAATCCAGGAAAACAACGGAAGACTGACAAAAAAGCAGATGGCAGAGATTGCGGAAAGGGAGAATCTGATCTCAGTGAACGCAAAGGAGGAGAATCTGACTCAGGCGCGGTTTGCGAGTCTGGATAAGAACATCATCCAGCCGCTTGAGGATGAGTGGAAGTTCATTCGGGTGGAAAAGATAGGCCGCAATAGGTGGATAGAGATAACGCAGGACGGCATCAATGCGTCCGAGTTTTTGATTTGATCTCTTTGTATTTTATTTTCTTGCCGCAGAACGGACAATAGTTGATTACAATCTGGGTCTGCCCGTCGTATGTGATCTGGTCCACTATGGTGAACCTTCCCTGTTCGTAGCTCCAGGACGGGAACTTTTTTGAAAACTCTCTGAACTGCTCGCAGCAGAACGCCACGTCTTTGAGCAGGGTGCAGTCGGTGTAGGTGTTTGACGGGGAGCTTGGATCAGGCCTTGTTATTTTGGTGTAATTGGCATCCATGGAATGGAGTTGATTTTGAGGGATTTTATCTTGTGTTGTTTTGGCGCATTTTGGGTCAGCTGGGGGCAGAAAATCTATTTTTTATACGAAACGCACTAAAAACCAGAGATGTCAGTTGACCTCAACTTTGAGCAAAAGCAGGCAGTAACGCATTCAGGTAGCCCCCTTTTGGTAATAGCAGGACCTGGAAGCGGCAAGACCAGGGTCATAATAGAGCGGGTAATGCACCTGCTGAAAACAGGAGTAAAGCCGTCGGAGATTTTGTGCCTTACGTTTTCTGAAAAGGCAGCAGAGGAGATGAGGCAGAGGCTTGAAAAAATGACAGACATTACGGACATGGAGATCAGCACGTTTCATTCCTTTGCAAAGCAGGTCCTAGAGGACAACGTGCTGGATTCAGGAGTAGGCATGTCGTCAGGGGTGATAAAGAGGTCTGCACAGCTTGTGTGGGGCCTGAAGCACATTGACGACTTTAAGATGGAGTATCTGGAGATTGGGAATAATGCGGTGGAATTAATCGAGTCCATAATAGACGGGATAAGCACCTTTAAGGACGAATTGGTATCTCCGCAGGAGCTGCAAAATTACATCCGGCAGAAACTTGACAAGAACATATCAGATGAGGAGCGCGACTTGGTGCTAAAGCTGTCCGATCTCTGCAAGGTGTATTTCCAGTACGAGGAGTTCCAGAGAAGCAAGGCGCTTATCGACTTTGATGACATGGTAGTTCAGACAATAAAGCTGTTCAGAAAAAAACAGAATG
>QCWB01000183.1 GCA_013114715.1 Nitrososphaera sp. | reverse complement strand
CGCAGCCACACCAGACGCTTGCATCGTCGCCAATTTCGACATCGCCGATCACCTGGGCTGAAGGGTCGATATAAACGCCCTGGCCCAGTCTGGGAAGCTGGTTTTTAAAAGCTCTGAGCATGTAAAATATCCTGTTTGCTTGGCTTAGAGGTTATCCGAGATTTAGATCTCGATTTGAAGGGCTTTTGCGCTTCGAACACCCTCACCCCCCTGCCCCCTTGTATGAAAAAAAGAAGCGAAAAGTCAAAGCTTTTTGTGCAGACGCTCTCAAGAGAAACAATCATCCGAAGAGAAGGTAAGTCAAGAACGGCGTAGCCGAGCGAAGCGGTTCTTGAGTTACCTGAATGAGGATGTATTCTCTTGAGAGAGCGGCAAACAAAAGCGGAAACCGCATAAGAAGAAGTCTTCAAGGAGGCTTGCACACGCTAGACCGTTGCCCCCTAGGTCCATAGAGACCGCGGGAGAGCTTGGGTCGGCGTGTGGATGTCTCCGAATAGAACCCGAACAGTTGCCAGAGTGAAATGCTCGCATATTGCAAGGCTGGGTCAATTCGGAGCCGTCTCCAATGATGACGAATCGCAGGAAAACACGCAAGGAGCAAATATGAGCCAGATTAAGGAAACCTTCGTTGGAATCGACGTTTCAAAGCAGAGTTTAGATATTGCATTAAGGGGAGGTCAAGAAGAAAGTTTTTCTGTGAAAGCAGAAACAAAAGAGTTGCAGAAACTGACCAAAAAGCTGAAAGAAGCAGCTCCTTCATTGATAGTCCTCGAAGCGACAGGAGGCCTGGAAAATGAGTTGGTCTGCGCTCTGGCTTTGGCTCAGTTGCCAGTGGTTGTAGTCAACCCCAGGCAAGTAAGAGATTTTGCCAAAGCGACAGGACGGCTTGCCAAGACCGATTCTATCGATGCGAAAGTCCTGGCTCATTTTGCCGACGCCATCCGGCCTGAAGTGAGGCCTCTGCCTGATGCTCAAGTCACAGCTCTCGAAGCGCTGGTCAACCGGCGTCGCCAGCTGATTGAGATGCGAGTCGCCGAAAGCAATCGCCTGGGCTCTTCTTCTGATAAAAAAGTCCAGTCCAACATCAAAGCCCATATACAGTGGCTTGAGAACCAATTGGACCATTTGGATAAAGATTTGAGCCAAACCATCAAAGACAGCCCAGTTTGGCGAGAAAAAGATGAGTTGCTTCAAAGCGTTCCTGGTATCGGACCCGTTGCCAGCTTTACCCTCTTGACCTCAATGCCAGAGCTTGGCTCTGTTTCCAATAAGAAAATCGCTGCTCTTGCAGGTCTTGCTCCTTTCAACCGCGATAGCGGCACTCTTCGCGGAAAACGCCAAATTTGGGGCGGCAGAGCCAATGTCCGAACAGCTCTTTACATGCCTACCCTCAATGCAACTCGCCATAATCCTGTCATCATGGCCTTCTACAAACGCCTACGCCTGGCCGGAAAAGCTGCTAAAGTCGCGATCACTGCTTGCATGCGTAAGCTTCTCACTATTTTGAATTCAATGTTCAAAAACAATTCACCTTGGAATGAAAATTTGGCTTCTCCCTCTTGATTTTCATCACAGTTGCTCTCCCTGAACAAGGGCTTATCTTTACCCACATTTTTTGATTTACGATAGAAGATGTGGGATGGATGGCGATGATGCCAAGGCTTGAAGGATAAGGAGCGGAAAAGATGGAAATGGGATTGGAGCTAGAAGGATTTGGCTGGGCAGTGCATGAATTTGGAGAAGCCCAGCTAGGTGACGAACGGCGCACCGCAAGACTTGTGCAATTGGCGACAATTCTTGCGGAGCGTCCAACCGGGTCGATATCAGAAGCTGCAGGAAGCAAGGCTGCGACAAAAGGCGCCTATAGGTTTTTCGACAATGATGCGATAGATCCTGATGAAATTTTGCGAAGCCATGTGGAAGCGACCTACGGTAGGATGAATCGGCAAGAGTTGGTGTTGGTGGCGAACGACACGACAGAGCTGGTTCTGACGGGGCATCCTGCAACGGAAGGGCTAGGCTCAGTGGGCAGCGGCTCCGGTGTTGGGCTGCTGGCGCATGGGTCGCTCTCGATGAGCGAGGAAGGTGTGCCGCTAGGTGTATTAAGCCTTCAGCGCTGGGTTCGTGAAGAGTCCAAGGGAAAGCGAGCAAAGCGCAAGAGTCTACCCATAGAGGAGAAGGAGAGTTTCAAGTGGCTTCAAAGTCTTGATGCCGTCATTGAAGCCAAGGCCCATTGCCCAGATACGAGCTTCGTTTTGATGGGAGACCGAGAAAGCGACGTTTACGATTTGTTCATCAAGCCACGCCCTGAAGGGGTGGAGTTACTTGTAAGAGCAAGCTGGAATCGTGCAGTGCTTCATCCTGAAAAATATCTATGGGAAACCATCAAGGCACAGCCGCTTGCTCTGAAAGTGGACATCGATATCCCCAGGAGAGCCGGACAAGCGGCGCGTACGGCCACACTCAGTGTCCGATACCACAACATCACTCTGAAGCCGCCCAAACATCGGGTCAAGGAGAAGCTCCAGAGTGTAACCCTTGGAGTTGTGTGGGCGCTGGAAGAGAATCCTCCGCCAGACATCGAGCCTCTGGAATGGCTGTTGCTCGGTTCGATGCCTGTCAACAGCCCAGAGGAAGCCCATCAGCGGCTGGGTTGGTATACAAAGAGGTTTGGAATCGAAGTTTGGCACAAAGTCCTCAAGAGCGGCTGCCGTATCGAGGAGCGCCAATTCAAGAGCCGCGAGAACATCGAACGAGCCTTGGCTCTCTACAGTGTCATTGCCTGGAGAATCCTTTATGCGGTGATGCTTGGCCGTCACGTGCCAGATGCTCCTTGCACGGCGCTGCTCGACTCTGAAGAGTGGCAGGCCCTTTATTGTACGATCCATCAAACTCCAACTCCACCTTCCAATCCACCAGTTTTGGGCGATGCCGTCCGATGGATCGCCATGCTGGGCGGCTTTTTAGCTCGCAAAGGAGATGGTCAACCAGGAGTCAAATCTTTTTGGCAAGGGTTTCAACGCCTCTCTGATCTCACAACAATGTATCGTATCCTGCGCCCAAGCCAGCCAAAGAGCCCCCCAAAACCCTCTGCTTCAGCACAGATTGAAAAATGTGGGTAAAGATAAGTCATCTTGCTGGGGGAGAAACAACCCGGATGCAAAGAAAAGAACTGGGCCAAAGTGATGGACAGGCTGAAGACGAAGCAAGGACTCAATCCAGAACAAGCGGCTATCGATGGCCTCAGCGCGCTAGGCAACGCTGTGAAAGAAA
>QCWB01000182.1 GCA_013114715.1 Nitrososphaera sp. | reverse complement strand
TGCCAAGAAATCTATGTTACAGTATGCCATCAGTGTACGGCAAGAGGTTTCCAAGGGCAGCAAGAAGAGCTAGAAAACCCATGCAGGACAACTGGGTCAAGGTACCGCGTGGAAGATGGCTCAAGTGTATTTATGAAAAATGCGGTTACACTTGGCAGTATTTTGGGGGACACAGCTGGGCAGAATGTCCTGCCTGCAGAACAACAATGAAAGTATCTCTGGCAAGCAAGAACTACCACAGCTAGACAAAAAAAGAATTTTCGTCCTTTGCAATCTCCATGGTTACTTTGTTTGCTTGTATATCGTGGATTACCAGCAAGCTTTTTTGAAGACCATATTTTTTTGCCAGCGTCTGCAGATGAAAATTAAGCGTATACAAATCAGCAAAGGATTCTGACTCCAAAAGCTTTAGGTTTTCATCATATAGAGAAAAAGATACACTGTCAGCTGATTTTTCTACCTTTGCAACGTGCATAGGGATTTCACAGTCTAGGAGATTTTAAACGCTGCTTTTAGCCTTGCAAAAGCTATCACCGCTGTCATAACCGCAGCCAGTGCAAGCACTACAAATGGAAACTCTGGTATTGTCCTTACACCCTGAATCTGAACCTCGTGGTCTCCAGGAGGAACAAAAAAGTCCAAATGTACTGTCCGGCCATCGACAGAAACAGTAGTATTGTCGTATAGCTCGCCATCGACTGTTACCGTGAGAGTCTGGTTCTCAAATATTTGCGGAACCTTTAGGCTTGCAGTACCGCCCTTTGGATTGTAGTGCGTTATTCCAAACTCAATTGCATCATTTGTACTGTTGTACTTTAGGCTGCTTACTTTTGCTACGGCCTGAAAGTTAAATGGGATAAAGGTACCATCGCCAGCATCAAGTGTGCTTATTGGCTCGTCCAAATCAAAGCCGGCGCAGCTGTAGTAATAGACCTGTGACTTGACCGTAGGATCAGGCGTGGCTGAAAATTCTGCTATTTGGCCAGGCAGTAGGATCTCAATTACGTTGCTTCTTACCGTATCAAGATGATGCATTTTTTCGTCATGAACTGATGCAAACACGCTGATGTTTCTGAACTCAAACGGGCCGTTGTTCCGGACGGTGCCGACTAGCATCTTTTCTTCGCCTACTGCCATGTTGGAATAATCGAAAACAAGCATGTCATAGTAGGGCTGCCCTATCTCTTTGAGGTCAATTACATACGGCGCGCCAACTGGACTGCTGCCTGCAGGTACTTTGAACTTGAACGGAGCGTCTTTTGCCGGAGAAATGACCCGCCCATACGGAATCTCTTGCAAGACGCTTTTCTGCCCGTCTTTATCAACTATGTCCAGTCCGAGGGTAACGCTGATAGAAGTGTCTCCAATGTTTTTGAAAATACCAACAATATTAGTCATGCCAGAAGAATCAACAAAAGAGTATTCGGAATTAGAAATCGCATAGTTGCTAGTTGCGTATGCGGTTTGGACAAGTAGAAGCATTGCCGCTACCAGAACAGAGAGGGCAGCTGTGACTAACATGGACAATGTATGTCTGTTCGGCAATTTCAAGTTTTGCTGCTAGCCGCCGGCATTTTCGCCGCTAAAGGCAATACTGTCCTGGTACACGTTGATTAGTTTGTTTATCACGTCAGAGTAGTCAACGTCTCTTTTTGACTCGTGCATCATCTCGTTTAGTATCGAGGTAAGCCGCTTGTGCGTCTGGTCATCTATGGTAAGCGTCTTCATCCACTGACAGGTACCGCAGGTTGGTTATTTAGTTTAGGCCAGAAGCGCCGTCAGATACATGACAAACATGCCGGCTGAAATTCCCGCGATGACGCTCCCGGATTTCAGATGCATGCCTGCGTTCTTGCCGGTAAACTTGAAAATTGCGTATACCACCTGAAAGACCGCTCCAGCGCCGACGGACAGAAAAACAGTCGATGCGACAGGCGACGCAACAAATCCGCCTATCCAAGTTCCTATTATGGCCGGGGCTCCGGCAATCAGCCCAAGTGCTATTATTTGCGCGATCCTTGGCCTGTCGCGTGCCAGCGGCGCGACTATTGCAAGGCCTTCCGTGGAATTATGGATGGTAAAGCCCACTATCAGAAACGTGCTTAATGCCACCTCTCCAACCAGCATCGCAGAGCCAATTGCAAGCCCCTCGCCAAGGTTGTGAAGGCCGATGCCTATGGATATCATGACTGCGATTACTATGGAGCTAGCTCCGATTTTTCCAGCCCTGCCAATCAGCCTTTCTGATGAATAGACGAGGGCAAGAAAAGAGACTATGACTACTGAGGATATCAGCATCGGCCCGTTGAAGGCCCCTGCAACAGATTCAGCCGAGATCTCGTTTGCCTCTATCATGGCATCTATGCCCAGGAAAAGCAAAAGCCCTGCAGTAAAGCTGAGAAAGAATACGTATTTCTGGTTTGACAGCCCCCTCAGGAAAGGCAGCCACAAAAGCCCGATAAGGACAGGTATCACTCCAACATAGGTACCTATAATCGCCAGCAAAGACACGTGCTCTGCGTCAGGCTGCGGAGAAGCAGCCGCGGCAGCTACTGCCTTGGCAAAGCGCGTACCATCAGAAGTGGTTATTCCAACTTCGTAGGGCTGTCCTTCATTCCATTCAAACGGTATTGCGACTCTGGCCTCTGCAAACCGCTCAAGGGTTCTTGACGGCTCGATAGCAGCGGGCAAAATCCTGTCGTTTATGTCTGCCTGGGCTATTGTAATTGTTTCAGGGCCGGTGTTGCGTATAGTGGCTATTATCAGGCGTTCATGAAATTCTATCCGTTCGATGGACACGTCTGGCAGCGGGACTCCTATGTTCAGTATGCTGTTTCCCGGCCAGAAGATGAACGCCACCATCGCGCCAAGTACCACTAGCGGGATTATCGCGCTTGCAATGAATCTAGCCGAGCTTAATGTTTGCATGCCCTACTCCTTTACCAGAAACAGACCTGTCCAGCCCTTTTCTGCAAACTCTGTCTTGTGTGCATGGAACATGTACTGCCCCGGATACTTGTATGAAAATTCCAGTATCGAGCGCTCGCCCTGGCTCATAGTTATCATGTCTGTGAACTCGTCTGGTTCCAGATTTGTCCCGGTCCGGTAGACGTTAAACAGGTTGCCATGCAGATGAAAATTGTTAATCTGGTCAAACTCGAGTACGTTGACTAGGTATACGCGCACCAGCCGGTCTTTTTCAATCTCTATTGGATGGTGCATGTAGTAGTACGGGATTCCATTGACGGTGTAAAAGTTGTTCTCGGTGTCAAAGTCTGTGTCATAGCCGTTCATCAC
>QCWB01000181.1 GCA_013114715.1 Nitrososphaera sp. | reverse complement strand
GCCGGATTTATAGACCCTTCTTGAAAGAAAATCCCCTTCATTATAGTAACGGCAGAAAAAACTATAGAGATGGTCATAGACTTCTCGTTCAAGCTGGTGCACATCGACTGCACTATCGGCCAATTTTTGACGCAGCTCAGACACCTTGGGAGACAGTTCGGGAGAAACGCCCAAGGCTTCCGCTCCATTGATAGCTTTGCGAAGCTCTTCTTCCAATTGCACCCGATCAGCACTTTGATAGCTGCTAAAAGCTTTTTTTACTTGAGGCAATAAATCATTGTTTAAAAAATTTATAATCTCTTTAGATTTAGCGTTAAGAATCCGGTAAATACCGAAATCCAGCTCTGGTTGGTTCAATTGAAACAGTTCTTGCAACAATGCGACAAGTTTGTCATATGCTTGACTCATTTTAATCTTTTTCCTTTAGTCACTTTAGATTACTTTCCACTGGATAACAAACAGGGTTTCCACCTGGCTTTTCTGGTGCAGACGCTTCTCCAGTTCTGCAATCAGTCGGTCCCTTTGCAGGGCAATTTCATCTTCAACCTCAAAGATTTCTCTGCGCTGCCGCCGTTGCTGGGATTCAAGCTTTTGCAAATGGCCCTGAATTTCCTTTTGTTCATCCAGAGACTCAGCCTGACGGGACTGCCGGCGTAAAGTTTTAATTTGATTCTTGGTATCTCTCAAAGCCTGTTCGGCTCCTTCGATCTTATCCTCGGCCCAGCGTTCAAGACGCTCACGCGCCTGATTGAAATGAGAATTATTCAGCTCAATAGATTTGTTAAGAGTGGCTTTAAGTCGCTGTTCGGCCTCCCTCTCCAGCCGCTCTCTCACCGTAGAGGAAATATCGGCAGGCTCTAAAATCGCCTGACATTGAAAGAGCTTGTCACATGATTCTGCGTCCAGAGTCTGACCCTCGCTGTCCAGACCGCTGAACAACAGATACTCTTCCTTTTCCAGAGATTCGATGACCAGACGCTTAAGAATCAGATAACCAGACTGCCCAATTAGAGCCTCGACAACTGCAATACGGGCAGAATGGTTCGTTATGTCAAAGCTTAGGCAAGCCATGGGGCTTGTTAGTGACTTGGCTTGCTCAAGGACATATTCTCCCAAAGGATGTGAAAGCCGGTACAGCTGACCATTTTGAGTTGCCACGTCATTTTGAGGCTGCTGTCTGGAAATCAGAAAAAATTGGCCAGGCGCGACATTTGGCACAGGGCTCTGTTTCAGCTGGAAGGACCAATGGCTTGGGTCAAACTCAGCATAATTCCTCAACAGATAAGACGTTGCAAACCAGAAGCGCTTGCCGAAGTGATCAAGTTGCGCCAGTGTTGCATCCCTTTCGAGCTTCAGACGCTGATGCACATCTTCATCAAAATGATCAAAGAGCATTTGTTGCGTATCATCCAGGCGTGCATGGATCTGCTCTTCCAACTCCTTTTGTAGCTGAGTGAAGGCTGTCTCGATCTCTTCAGGCTGGCGGCAGGACTGGTAGATTTCCAAAATCCGGCGCTCAAAGTCTACCCCTGATTCCAGCGAGCCCAGGACTTCATCCGAGGCACCAAAGACGCCTTCGAACAGATGGAATTTGTCATTGAGTAGCTCATAGACCCGCTTGTCTGCATCGTTGCGTTCATTGAGGAAATTGAGTACCACTACGTCGTGCTGCTGACCATAGCGGTGACAGCGACCAATTCGTTGCTCGATCCGCTGGGGATTCCAGGGCAGATCATAGTTCACGACCAGTGAGCAAAACTGAAGATTGACGCCTTCGGCAGCGGCTTCTGTCGCCACCATAATTTCAGCATGCTCTCGAAAATGATCGATCACGGCGGTACGTATATCAATCGCGCGGGAGCCCGTAACTCGGCTACTTCCCTTATGCTGCTCAACCCATTTGGCATAAATCTGCTGAGAATCGGGATCAGAATTGGTCCCGCTAAAGAGCACTACTTTTCCCAGATAACCATTACTTTCGAGAAACTGCTTCAAATGCATCTGGGTCCGGCGTGACTCTGTGAAGATTAAAGCTTTACTTGCTGCTCCCAGCTCACTCAACTTCTCAAAGCCCAGATCTAGTGCTTTGAGAAGCGTACGGGTCTTAGTATCAATGCCCAGACTACGTGACCAGACAATTAAACGGCCTAAGCTCTCTATTTCTTCATCAAGCTGTCCAATATTTATCGCCGGGGCATCAGCCTCTGCTTTTTCGTTTTCCTCATCAAGCCATTCATCGATTAAATCGCTTTCCAACTCTTCTTGCTCGACCAGCTCTGCAAGTTCAAAATCAAGCGTCTGTCCCTGCTTCAGCTGAAGTAAACGCTCCCGAATTGTCTCTAAGGTGCCCGCAATCGCCTGTGGTGAAGAAGCCAGCAGCTTGCGCAGAATTAGCAAAATGAGATGCCGCTGTCGCTGAGGAATGGCGTAAGAATTAGGCCGCTGCATGAACTCTGAAACAGCCTCATAAAGCCCATGCTCTTCATCTGTCGGCCTGAATGGTCGCGTGAGCGCAAGCCGCTTTGTATAACGCACGTATTCCAAAACATCTGATCTAAGAGTGCGTTTGCAAAAACCAAGCAAACGCTGCCGCAAACTGCTTAATGAGCCTGCTGCACCCATAAATTGTGAGCGAAAAGACGTAACATCCCCAAAAAGATGCTCGTCAATCAGAGTTGAGAGGCCATACAGTTCCAGCAATGAATTTTGCAGAGGTGTTGCCGTCAGTAAAATCTTATGTCTATCCTCAAAGGCCCATTTAAGGCCCTGACCAATTTTGTTGCTCGTTCGATAGGCGTTTCTGAGCTTGTGAGCCTCATCAATGACGACTAAATCCCAGCCAATGGAGCGTAATACATCCTTGATCCGATTTGCAAAATGATAAGAAAGAATAACAACGGACGACGGTTTTAGAGGTAAGCCTAGTCCCCGCTTTTTCAAACCCTGGTATTCTCTGGCGTCAAGCACAACAGAGGCCAAATTAAACTTCTCTTCAAGTTCAAGAGCCCACTGTTTTCGCAGCGCGGCCGGACAGATTACGATCAAGTTACGTTTGCGCTCAGCCCATTTCTGGCAGAGTACCAGACCAGCCTCAATTGTTTTGCCCAAACCTACTTCGTCAGCAAGAATCACTCCTTTAGAAAGAGGTGATCGGATAGCAAACAAGGCTGCTTCCACCTGATGAGGATTGAGGTCTACGGAGGCATCAAAAAGCGACATCGACAGACGATCAGTTTCATGCGAAGGAACCTGCCGAGTCAAATAATGAGCGAAGTATTTTGCGTGATAGGCTGTTATAGGCAT
>QCWB01000180.1 GCA_013114715.1 Nitrososphaera sp. | reverse complement strand
TTCTCTGTTTCAAACGTTTTAGGTTTTTTCTCTTCAGTGGATATATTCTCAAATTGTTTAATAACGTCGATTAGACCATCAACTGATGAATTTTCATGCAGCACACACAACAAACGAAATAATGTTTCCTTAACCAACTTGACGTCATCTTTATTTCCTTGCTCTATTGCAGGAATCGCTTTTTCTTCTATAGCCTTGATAAGATTGATAGTGGGTCTTGCGATAAATTTAGGTGTATTATGACCTTTCCATTCCCTTATTTCTAACAAAAATTCTTTTAAAGCGTTTTTCGGCTCTTTTTGCTTGCTAATAGCAAAACCATCATCAATGAATTTTGACACCGCTCGATAAGCATGGTAACACTTTATTGCAGCTTCATTTTGCAGAGGAATCGAAAGTATTCTTGCCTTTTTCTTAAGAAGAATAATAGTAAAAACAGAACCCCCGAACACTACCATAAAGAGAGCGTATCCCTGGAGATTATTTAGTTCAGGACGCTGAATAAGAGACAGCGCAGATAATGGCGTGAAAAATGCCACCAAAGTCGGCAAAATCATTAGTCTTAAAATTCTCTTGTAGGCAGCATAATCTGAGGATAATCCTTTGTATGTATTGTCAAGGTCGATGACCATTATATCACAGTGTATATTGCAGGTTCACTCAAGGCAGCGAAATAGAATAATGTTTCGATTGGTCTGCATAGGATAGAGCGTCTAGGTCAATATCACTAAAGCTATAGCTGAGTGTTAAGTCTAACTGTTCAATGATACTAACAACCAAAGTCTTAGACGGCTACGGCCTACGAATCTATATCAAAGACAGACAAGTCATAATTCAAGATGGTAATATTGACGAACTGTTTGGCAGCAAGCCAGAACCTGAACGGTTCTTTTTACCAAGGTTACCATATGCTCGATTAGTTATTACAGGCTTTGGAAATATATCGACTGGAGCAATCAAGGCTCTAACTGCTTACAATGTCGATATTCCTTAACCAACTTTAGAGATTGGGTATGTAATTTTGCAAAGACAAAGGATTCTATCTACAAAAACAGACAGTGAAAGCCAAGTTACAAAGCGAGATAACAGCCTGCGAGCGTACGAACTTGCCAAATGAGCGGCTAATACAATGGCTAGCGGAAATAGCGCAGGCATCAACTAGAAAGACGTTAATCCGTATCGAAAGTCAGGTCAGTGATTATTATTTCAAGCAATATGGTTCGGTGCTAAACCCAAAGCATAAGTTCGACGGCCGCACTAGCGATAAAAGAACGCACAGTAACAAAGATGCTAATGAATTGCAGTGCAATGCGCTCCATTTATTATTCCCGGAATGGCAAAAAATGCCGTGAAAAGACTAGACATCATAGTTCCGCATGAACATGTGGCAGACATAAACGACATACTGCACCGTCACGCGGTCGGTGGAATGTCGTTTTACGACGTAAAGGGCCGGGGAAGGGCCAAAAACGAGCCGGTGGCCGTTGGAAGAGGAGTCATGCGCTATATTCCGGAATTCGGCCATCGGACAAAAGTTGAGGTGCTTGTCTCGGATTCAACAGCCAGGGCCATAATCGACGATGTGCTAAAGACGCTTGGAAACGGCAAGTCGGCCATAGGCAAGATATTCGTGTATGATGTTTCTGAAGCCTATGACATCGGGACAAGAGAGAAAGGCGAAACAGCCCTATAGGTCATTTGTAGATCCTTTCGGCCTCTGGCCGGATTGCAGGCTGCTCACTTTCAGCCATGGCTTCTTGCTGCATCCTTAGCAGCTCTTCGAGCTGTTTTTTTATCATTTCTGCCTCTGCTTCAAGAGAAGCAGTGTTGGTTTGAAATAACGGCGCAATCTTGGACAGAGATTCAAGAAGCATGGCCGCGCCTCCCGGGTCAGGCGTGGCGCCAATCGACGGGACAAACATCCCCCGGCATTTTACCTTGTTTGCAACGCATGAAGCAAGCAGGGCGCCGGCTATCCCCACCACAAAGGCGGTGCTTGGTACAGCAACCTTCGTTTGGTCAAAAGAATCTTGAAATTTGCTTTCAGGATCCGCGTCGTCAAAGTTGTACAGAATCAATGCAGTTCTGGGTTTGCCGTGCGATGGGCTGACGTTTGTAGGGGGTATTCCGCCCATCACGGTGAGATCAGCAATCTTGTTTGAGATAAGCCAGTCGACTAGAGAGTTTACAATCGACCGGATTCCCCTTGCAAGGACTGGCACTTCGCAGACAAGCACGCAGGCAGTACCTGCATCGTTTGTGTATACCCGGAACGGATGTCGGATTTTCTTGCCAATGTACAGGGCACTGGCCATGATATACTGCGAATCGACAAACGCGACTTGATGCATCCTTAATTGCTCTATGACATGATTTAGACTGATTGACGCCACCATTCCGTTGTCTGGAAAGCCTGCGATAACTGAAGGGTTTTTCAGGACAATTTTTTTAGAACTTAGAGCGCAAATCACGGCATGCTCGTCTTCTGCGGCATGATCCACTATTGCAGAATGATCAATTGTCTTTCTTGAGACCATTATCAGTGGATAGATAGTGATGGATATTAAGATAGTTGATTCAAAACGGCAGGGTAAGGTAAAGACGGTATCGTTTCTTGTTCTGGTCCATGTACGACCACATCGACTCGTCGACATCAAACTGGACCAGACTTTTTGATATCGATTCTGGCAGGCTGTCTCTTACCGATTGGCCCATGATTATCCGGCCTGACGGGACTATGGCCAGCATTTTTGCTGCCATGCTTACGCAAGATCCTACCACGTCGATATGAGCATTCTCCAGGCTCTTGCCGTACAAGATAATTAGAATGTCTCCAAAATCAAGCGAAATTTTAACACGAAGCTCAGGAAGACCCTTTGATGACAAAGCGGGATTGATGCACTTGTTAATGACCTCAAGCATCATCCTGCCGCATTCCAGGGCCTGGCTGTTGGCCTTCTTCATGTCGTGTTCCGCGGGAAACAAGGCGATAACCGCATCGCCTACATACTTTAGCACGTATCCGCCATAGTTTGCGACTACGATGCTCATCTCTTGTGAGAACAGCTGCAGTATGTGCGCCAGGTCTGCAGATTTGACAGACAGAGTCATCTGGGTTGATCCGTCAATATCGACATACAGCACCACAACGTTTGTTTTTTGGTTGGCGTGCCGGCGCAGGTATTTTTTGCACATGGCAGTTGAAAGGTCTATCTGGACGCCTTTTTCCAGCGTTTGGATTGCGCGCATCTGTATTTGCTGCAGGTCAAGAGTCGGAGAAATCAATTCGATCCCTGCCAAGCAATTGGCGATTCAAAACTAGCCGGAGTATTGGTATTACCTGCCAGACCT
>QCWB01000020.1 GCA_013114715.1 Nitrososphaera sp. | reverse complement strand
AAGGTCAGTTTTTCTCCGCTTGACATCTTTTTCAGGGCTGCTTCCTTTAGCGAGTTCCACCGGTCTTGATATTCCTTGTCGCGCTTGACCCGTTCCTGCATGGCCTCTTGCCTTGCAATCCGACGGTCATCACTTTCCCTGATCTTTTTGTGCCGGCTTTCTGCTGCCTGCACACGAGACTTTTTGAAGGCAATCGCGTTTAGCTGCGTCTCTATCATTTCCAGTTTTGCGGTTGACTCTCTTGCAATGTGAATCTCTTTTCTGCGTTCCTCATACAGGCTTTCGCGCATGTTGACCAAGCCCTCGATGCTCTCCTTCAGCTTGCCTATTTTGCTTCCATATTCTTCTTTGAGCCTGAAAATCTTGTGTACGCGGTTCTTTAGATCGTCGTACTGGGATGATATTTCGCGATACTGGTCTTCTTTTTTGTGCATCACCTTTAGCGTGTGAAGCTTGGTAGCAATTTCCTTGGATCGTGCCACAAGCTTGCGCTCCTCGTCTTTTGACAGCTTTTTGGTCTGGATATCGCGTTCTATCTGCTCCAAGATCTTTGCCAGGTTCTGCATGTCATGTCTGTCTTTTCTGGATCTTGCCGCTGCAGAGCCAAGTTTGTCGTCCAGGGACTTCATCTGGGTCTTGGCGTCCATCAAATTTGTACGCAATTCGACGAATTTTGGATAATCCGCGTCCTTTTCCTCGTTTACCTGCTTTAGCTTGCTGCGGACATCATCCAGCTGTATTCGTTCTTCGTCTATTTGCTTTTTGACAGATTCGAGCTGAGTATTGATCTCTTCGATCTTTTTTTCTGCGGATTTTTGTTCCTCCAGTACGATTTTCTTAAATTCTTGCAGTGTCTTTAGGTTTGGATCCGATTCCCCACCTTTTTCCACTGATATGTTGTTGTTAGTCGAACTCAATGTAGAGATTGCACCGTTGTCATAGCGTGCGCCACGTCACTATCGAAGTGCTGCAGTCCAAAAATATATTTTTTGTTATTTGCAACACCCCAAAAATGGCAGATCATGTTTATATTACAAGGATGCAAATCATAAAATGAGCAATGGACGACTTTGAAAAGGACTTTCCTGACTTTGACTGGAAGAATACCCCTGCCTACAAGCATCCAGGCGGCAAGGATTGCCCGTGTCCCAAGCACGAGTATATAAGGGAGCAGATGAAAGTCGCTCAAACCGTCAGCGAGAGCAACAAAAACACATCACCAGAACAGAAACAAAAGGCTCAGATAACGCTCAAGTTCTGTCCTGACCACTATGATGTGTATTTTAACGAAGTCATACCATCCATGCCGTTCAAGTACCGCTTCATGACAAAGCTTGCGCTAAAAATTGGTGCCATAGTCATACAAAAGCTTACTTATATGCAGTCCGAGCAGTGCTTTTACTGCAAGTTCGGCTCTGGCGGCTTTGACAAAAAAACAGAACTGCCGCCAATCTAAATTCTGATTAGCGACGAAGAATCCAAAAGCATGTTTCGCAGGACCGTCCGGCTGTCAGACGAAAAGCCCACGGAAAGGATATTTCGTATTACCAGCGACAGATAAGCAAAGCCGGATTTTGTCTCAGACACGTATCCTTCGTAAAAAGCCTTCTCCATGTCCCGGTATTCTGAAATGTCCATGATGCTTGCAAGAAACGAACCAATGTCCATGCTTCTTGAGAATACAGAAGTGTCTTTCTTGATAAAGCCGAGATCCGTCCGATAAAGACGATTTTCCCGTACCAGGTAGTTCTGGGCCTTGTTGTCGATAAACGCATAGCCAGCGTTGTGCATCTTGCCAGTCATCTTGCCGGCAACAGCAAAGTGAAAAGCGTCGATTTTCCCTTCAGTTACGGCGCGATAAAGGTCTCCGCCTTCAATGTACTCCTCAACCAGCTCGCCGTCTTTTAGCGAGATCAGTTTTGGAGTAGGTATGTCCAGTCCATCAAGCATTTTTCTCATCTCTAGCCCTTCATTTTCAGTGACCATTTCTGGAGAGGGTGGCGTTGAGGGATGGGCAAGAAGAAGTGAGATGGAAGCAAAAGTTCCAGACAGGACGTATTCGTGGAAGATCTTTGTGCTCTTGTCGCGCTTGACTACCAATTTACGGCCGTCGCGGTCCTCTACTGATACATTTCGCTGCCAGTTCACGAAATACAAGCGCAGGATTCATAGCGAATCCATCGAATAATTACTTGTCGATTCCAGCTTGCATAATAGCAAGCTATGCGTAGGCAGGATATTGCTAGCTCATAGCGGCCACGCAACGGCAAGAAAATTCTTTACTTCTGCTACGGCAGCAAGCTATGACTCTTGCGTCAAAATCACCACGTTTGGGCAAGACGCGGCCTGGAAGCGCGAGATTGTCCAACATGTTGCCAGAAGCAATGCTGTGCTGGATCTTGCCTGCGGAACGGGCATACTTACTAGCCTGCTAAGGTCCGCTGGCAGACAGGTAGTCGGACTGGATTTAACCGAGGAGTATTTGCTGCAGGCCGCAAAGAAGGGAGACTTGCAGCTATCTCAGGGCACTGCAGAGGTATTGCCGTTCAGGTCAGGAATTTTCGATGCCATGGTTTCGTCTTATTTGGCCAAGTACGTCGACATCGACAGGGTAGTTCAGGAATGCTGGAGAGTGCTGCAGCCAGGCGGAGTAGTTGTCTTTCATGACTTTACTTGTCCAAGTTCGCCGGCCATAAACGGCCTTTGGAAGAGTTATTTCTCGATTCTCAGATTCTTTGGGACGTTTTTCAAGTCCTGGCAGGCTGTCTTTACCGATCTAGACAACGTGATAATCCAGTCAAGGTGGGTCGATGATACAAAAGACGCGCTGTGCAGACTTGGCTTTCAAGACGTTACTGCAAGGTATTACACGCTTGGCACTTCTGCAATGGTGGTTGGAATAAAGCCTTGAGCGCAAATGATACTCGCATAAATGAGTGGTTTGTACCGCGGTTTGGCCCAATCAGGTTTCGTGCCTTTGTCGGGTTGCTTTTTTTGCCCTACACTGCAATGTGCGTTTCTTTTACCCTGTTTGGGTCCATGCTTGCCGATAGCACACACTGGGACAGGGTTGGCGCAATAGCACTGGTCTATTTTCTTGCGCTTGGATTTGCGGCGCATTGCGCAGACAACCTGGGCTCAAAGAAAGTCAAGCCGTGGGGAAACTACTTTTCAAGACTGCAGCTTGCAGCAGTAATGCTGTTAACCATGGCAGCTGCCTACGCGATAGGCGGATACTACATTGTTTTTCATGTCCCTGTTTTGGGCATTATTGCAGCGCTTGAGGGATTCTTTTTGTTTGCATACAATTTTGAGTTCTGGCAGGGCAGATTTCACAACAATTTCTGGTTTGCGATCTCTTGGGGTGCGCTGCCTGTCTTGGCAGGTTTTGTGATGCAGACAAACGAGATTTCACTGATTGCGATAATAGTGGCTGCCGGGGCGTCTATTGTCAGTTACGCCGAGATAAAGATGTCGCGGCGATACAAGCAACTGGTAAAGACCGACTCGAAAGAAAAGACGGCCAAAGAATTGGAAGGCAGGCTAAAGTTGCTCTGCCTTTCGACAACCTGTTTTGCATTGATTGTATTGTTAACCAGAGCAATCTTTTCCTAGACTGGGGTTGTATTACCAATATTGAGGCGGGAATTTGGCAGTTCAGCGCTCAAGCGAATTTCTACGCTAGAGAAAAAGTCTGGAAAACTAAGCGTGCAGCAGAGAATACTGCTTGCAGAGATTGGCACCGTTGAGCAGACCCTAAGCATACTGGTCTGCTCGCCAGTATCCGTCCATGTCTCTAGGCAGACTGAAACAGAATCAACCATCCTGCGGGAGGTAATTCTGACAGAAAAGACAGGCAGACCGCTAATACGCGCAAACTCCAAAGTCTACAAGCAAAACCTGCCGGCAGACATAATCGAAGAGATAAGAAAAGCAAACCTGGGCATAGGCACCATCCTATCGCAAAAAAACTTTGAGACTTTTAGAAAAATAGTCAGGATAGGGCGCGATTTGTCTGGCGCGCCCTACAGGATTTACAGAATAATTCACGCCGGCAAGATTGCATTTGAAATCCGTGAGACGATTTTGATGTAGTAGGTGGACCGGGTGGGATTTGAACCCACGACCTCAGCAATGCCAATGCCGTATCCTACCGGACTAGACGACCGGCCCTTAACGGAGAAGCTGCACTTGCCACGATATTAATACCTTTAAGCAAAGAACAAAGCTATTATTGCTCGACTTCTTTTTTTACGACGTGGTCCTAGAGCAATCGGTAGGCGCGGTAATCAAATACCAGCCAACTGCCGATACCGACTCTAGCGAGATACTGCTTCTTAGAAACAGGCGCGGATACTGGGGCTTTCCGCAGGGTCACAGAGAAAAAGGCGAGACCGAACTGCAGACCTTGGTCCGGGAAGTGCACGAAGAAACAGGAATCAAGGATCTGGAGATCCATTCCTACGTCGGCGAGATAACGTATTCTTTTTTCAAAGCAGACGGCCTTCGCTCAAGCAAGCAGGTGATGTTCTACTACGCAACCACCAAGACAAGGGAGATCAAGATCTCTATAGAGCATGAAGAGTTCAAGTGGGTCCAGCTAAAGGACGCGTTTTCCATGCTGGACCATGCAAAGCTGCGGCAGATCCTAAATACAGGGCATATGAAAGGCCTTTACTAACTGTCCTACTCGCAAGATTCGTAATAGATTTATTTATAGCCCGGGACGAACGAATGCAGATAGGCATATTATGGTATCATCTGGTGGAAGAAGGGTAGTCCTAACTGCCGACCGCAGCCTTATGACGAATTATAGGGGTAATTTCCTTTACGGGTTCATTGCCTGCGGACCGTACGAACTGGTTCCGGAATTTGTGTTTGACAAGTTGTTCTGCCCAAGCGTAGAGACAGAATCTGCAACTGGCGGAGTCAAGGTGGCGCAATGCGGCCTGAGAAGAGTAGAGTCTGCCCTGCTGCAGGAATACAAGCGCGACGAAGTCTTCCTTGCCCATCCAGAGATGCTTGAAAAGTGCATCGGCCCAGAGACCAAGGTTGTAGGCATCAACGTCATGGACCCGCTTGGAATGGCGCCGGTAACCACGACCATGTCGCCTGAAAAATTATCTTACGTTGCCATGAAATTCAAAAAGATGTGCGCTTCCCTTATCCAGCTTAAAAAGAAATACAACTTTAAGGTAGTCGTCGGCGGAAACGGCTCCTGGGAGCTGGCCAAGCCGGACAGGATGAAGATCCACGGCATCGACACCGTTGTCATTGGCGAAGCAGACGAATTGGCGCTAGACTTGTTCCATGACCTGGAGGCCGGAGAGGCCCCAGAACTGCTGCACACTTTTGTGCGCAGCATCGACAACATCCCGCTGATGCAGGGACCGACGGTCAACTCGCTTATCGAAGCCATGCGTGGCTGTGGCAGGGGCTGCGACTTTTGCGACGTAAACAAGCGCTCAAAGAAGGACTTTCCGCTCGACAGATTGCAAAAAGAAGCCCAGATAAACCTAAAGTACGGATTTGACTCCATCTGGCTCCAGTCAGACGAGATGCTTCTTTACGGCTGCGACAACAAGGACTTTATCCCCAACTATGACGCTATCACGCAATTATGGTCCGGACTAAAGTCTACAGGCGCGCGCTTTGTCGGGACAACCCACATGACGCTTTCGGCAGTTGCATCATCGCCAGACCTCATCAAAAAGATGTCCGAGATCAACGGCATGAACGATGGAAGCGGCAGGTGGCTTGCAACCAACCTGGGTGTGGAGACAGTTGCCCCGCGCATGGTCAAAAAGCACCTTGGGGTAAAAACAAAGCCGTTCCAGCCAGAAGAATGGGGCGCAGTGGTAAGGGAAGGCTGCAAGGTCCTAAACGAGAACAAATGGTTCCCGGCGCTTACAATCATCATAGGATGGCCAGACGAAACACCGGACGAGACGCAATACACCATCGACCTTATTGAGGATTTCAAGCGGACCAACATGCGCGGAATTGTAGCGCCGCTGCTATATCAGGACTTTTCAGAAAAGAACTCGATGCACTTTGGCAACCTAAACGAGGCCCAGTTCACGCTGTTCTGGATGAGCTGGCAGCACAACATGCGCGTCATCAACGACATCATACCGATAATCATCAGAAACAAGAGCTACGGACCGGCCATGAAGGTGTTCATGGCAGGACTGATAAAGGCCGGAACCTGGGCCATCATGAAATACCTGCGCAGCCAGGCCAAGGAGCTTTTCAACGGACAGCTGCCAGAAGACATCATAGCCAGATACACCAATAAAAGGTCCGTGACGGCTTCGCTGCCGCCAAAACTCTGATTGCATAGTAATTACGTTAAAACAGAGGTCATTATAACCAAACACTACCACATCCTAACATCTTTTCCATCCTTAGAATCATAATCCCGTTCAAATATTGCGCCAGCCAAACTAATCATGCCCGTACTTGGGAAGTGTCAACAAACTGTAACCTGAGAGTTCATGCCTACCCAGCCTAGTCAACTGGGTAGGCTTTTCAACAGAATGTGGATAAACGTTAGTAAAGTCTGAACCCTACGAATACATTGACAAGCTGCAAGGCGAAATCTTTAGCACATGGATTCATACATACAAGTTCATCAAGACAAGCAATAAACAAACAAAAATAATTGATGAAATTTTCAGCTTCCTTTTGGAGTAATTGGCAAGGTCCTTGAACTGATAATTCTTGGTAAACTCAAATCCATTTTTGTGCATCGCGCTGACAAACCAAGGAATTGTTAGAAATGCCTAATTTCGAATGTGTTATCAATCAGAAGCGTAATATCTTACTGCCTGAAGGCAACGTTCCTTTTCTGCATCTGCAAAGCATGTCATTTCTGTTTTCATAAACCACGGCCTTACAGACTGATATAGTTTATCCGCCATACCTCGGATTTTAGCAATATTTAAAACGCTGGCTCAGGGTAGTTCTTTTGCCTTTGAAGAAGGTTCTTTTCCTGTCTGCAAACCCCCAGGGCACTGATCCGCTAAAGCTCATCAGAGAATGCAACAACATCAAAGACAAGATCAAGTCTGCAACGTATGCAAAAGAGTTTGATTTTGATCAAAGGCATGAGGCGTCAATTACAGGGCTGCAGAGGTACCTGCTTGAAGACAAGCCGCAGATCGTGCATTTTTCGGGTCATGGCACGGAGCATGGGGCATTGCTTTTCCAGGATGCCAAGGACCAGCCAGAGGAAGTCAGAATCAAGGCGATTTCAAACCTGTTCAAGATACTTAATGAGCGCAAGTCGATTCCAAAAGAGAAAAAGATCCAGTGCGTGGTTCTAAACGCCTGCTATTCGCAAAAGATGGCCAAGGCCATTGCCAAGTACGTGGACTGCGTGGTAGGCATGTCAAACGAGGTCAGAGACGATGCTGCCAATGCTTTTGCCGAGAGTTTCTACTACAGCCTTGCTTCCGGGGAAAGCGCGAACACTGCTTTTGAGCTTGGCAAAAACCAAGTGGAGATGCTCAGCATCCCAGGGCAGGACATACCAAAACTGGAATGCAAAGAAGGAGTGGATCCAGACTCTATCATGTTAGCTACTGAAGAGAGCGTAGAGGTTGAAAGAAAAGTTCCAAAGGAGCAGGAAACAGAAGAGTTCAAGCCGTATACAACAATAGTAAGTTCTGCACCTATAAAGCCAGAGGCGTTCCAGCCTGTTGGTCAGTGGACCATGCAGATTTTTGATCCGGCCAACAGCATGATTTACGTGAGCCTGGCTGCAGGCGGCGCGATGGAAGGCTCGCAGACTACGGTGTACGGCAATTTGCCGTTTGCCGGCAACTGGTTTTTTGATCCAGCCCAGCAGCTACTAGAAATGCGCGGTTTGATGATGGGAAACCCGTTTTATTTTGCCGTGCATATACAGAGCAAGCAGGGCAATTCGTACCACGGCATTGGTACGGATGGCTTTAGGTATATTCTAACAAAAATGCAGAGCTAGGGCAAGCCGTTTATCGCCTCGTCTGCCAGCGTAGCCAGCTTTGGCGTCAGGACTATAAAGTAGTTCTTGTCTGCCCTCTCTACGCTGGTAACTACGCGGTGTTTTCGGCTAGAGACGTCAAACTCGACAAGTCCCGGGTCAAGTTTTCCTTTGGTGTAGACCATCATCATCACTTCACCGGTAAGCGGGCTTAATGGGATTATCGAAAAGATGTAATCCTTGTACGAGCTGATGGGCATTACCTGCTTTCCGTACGGGGTTATTGAAGCAAGATAAAGAAGAAGTTCATCAAGGGTATCAAATTCCTCGTATTCAAATTTCATATCATGGTTTTGCGCGCAGAGGCTGATATAAGGTTTTAAAAAAATAGAGATTAGCCGTACGACTCGAACTTTATGTCGTAGCTACCGTCCTTTCTCTTGTTTCGTTCTGTCACAAAGCCCTTTGGAACCAAGTAGTCCAGAGCTCCGTCGACAGTTCCCTGCCAGCCGCATATGTAGAAAGAAGTGTTTTCTGGGGTGACCTTCTCTCCGACTAGCTCTTCTAGCGGCGACAGGTCCTTTCCTGCTTTTGGCCTAAGAAATGACTCTACTCTGCCTTTCTGGCCGTCCCAGGTCCTGTTGAACCATTCCTGCGGTCTGCTGACGCTTGCGCGGTACCTAAAGCTCCATTTGTCCTTGCCCTTATCGAGGCTTTCCTCCTCGTATGCAGTAAGCAACTCGCGGTATCCTAGTTCGTCTACATAGCTGGCGCCATGCAGGACGACTAGCTCGCGTTTGCTGCCTGTAGCATGAAGATGCATAGAGTATGAAACGAACGGTGCAAGACCGGTTCCGCCGCCTATCATGACAATTCTCCTGTTGTCAGGTGTTCCATCGTGCATCTTTTCGTTGATTGTGAAAATGCCCGTTGGCTTTACCCAGACAAGTTCGTTGCCTTCCTTCATGTTGAAAAGCTGTGTTGTCAGTCTTCCGGGGACCGGCTTTCTTACCCATCTGATGTAGAGTTCCCAGTACTTTTTCTGTTCAGGTGGCGAAGCAATAGAGTAAGCGCGTCGGATTATCTTGCCTTCGCTTGGCACCATCGTGCCAATCGTCAGAAATTGGCCGGCCTTGTAGTCAGGCACCTGTCCATTATCTGGCGTAATCCTAAAGACCGCAAGATCCTCCTTGATTACTTGAAGGTAGGTAATCTTGCCCTTGTTGTCAACGACCATATCCGTCAAATGCGCGCGCTGGTAAATAAATACATTGTTACACGTTTCTGAGTATGAATCAGTAGTATTACAAGACGACAATAAGCGAATATTTTTGATATCCAGCAAAGAATTAGGTTTTAATCCAGTCTCTGCTATTGATTGGTTATGAAGGACCCGTTCAAGGGCAGAGGCTTTTCGTCAAAGTCAGACGAGGTTGACGAGCTTACCACGATTATAAACGAGCAAAGCGATGAGCAGCGCAAGATTGTTACACAATTCAACGCGGCCATGAACCTCTTTGCCACCGAACGGTCCCTTGAGACCTGCCTTGAGGCCCTCAATGCAGCCATCCAGCTTGCAAACGTCAGAAGCAAGATTTCAGACTCGTATGAATACTATGCAAGGCTGCTAGAGCGAGAAGTGGTCCGACTTACAAAGCAGTCAGAGACCAAATCCTAGTCCGAAACGGGTATTGGCATGGTCAGTTTCTTGAAATTATCAAAAAGGGCATAACTCGAACGGCCGTTGACAAACAGCAGGTACAGGCCTTCTGCCATCAGGTTTTCTATTGCAATGCCCAGGTCCTCGTTTGACGTCACAAAATTGTACGACATAGAGTCCGTGACTATGGCTAGCCGGTAATTCTCGTAATTGTCCAGCATTGCAAACAAAAGGGATTCTGCAGCGCCAACAAAGCGCATATCAAATTTGTCAAACTTGGGATGAAGAACCGTTACAATAGTCTCCTGCCCGTTAGAGCCTACAATGGATGAGGTAAACGGCGGATTGGACTCCAGTTGCACGTTGTGTTTTACAGTAAAATTGTTTGCAGAAAAGAAATCTTCGCAGCCTTTGATAAGCTGGTCTTCAGACAACCAGTCAGATCTTGCCTCGTTTAGTCGCGCAAAAAAAGTTCTTGCTGCAACCATCCTTGTCTCGGTCAACATATTTAACGAATTTTTTGTTTGATATAAATCAAGCAGGCTACTGGAAGACTATTTTGTTCCTTATTGTCCCAAGCCGCTCTATTGTTATCTCGACAATGTCGCCGTGCTTTAGGTATCGCGGCTCTTTCATGGACATAGCCACCCCGGCAGGCGTGCCGGTGGATATTATGTCGCCCGCTTCAAGAGTCATAGTTTGGCTCAGAGCAGAGATAATCCGCTTTATGGAGATCACCATATTACTTGACGAGGAATTCTGGCGGATCTCGTCGTTGACCTTGGTCGTTATCTGGAGCTTTTGCGGGTCAGGGATTTCATCTTTGGTCGTTATCCAGGGGCCGCACGGAGCAAAAGTGTCAATCCCTTTTCCTCTCGTGAACTGCTTGTCTTTGAACTGTATGTCCCGGGCAGAGACGTCATGAAATACCATGTATCCAAAAACGCAGTCAAGGGCGTTTTCTTCGGAGATCTTTTTGGTCTGCTTTCCTATTATCACGGCCAGCTCTGCCTCATAGTCAAGACGAGTCACAAATGACGGGCAGATGACATCCCTAGATGGAGTGTTAAGGGCAGTCCGGGGCTTCATGAATATTACAGGTTCGTCTGATGGCGTCAGACCCGCGTCGCGGGCATGGTCGTAATAGTTGAATGCAAGGCAGACTATTTTTGGCGGGTTTGGTATCGGTGCCAAGAGCTCGACTCCACTTAATTTGGTCTTGAACTGAAGATGATCCTTGTGCTGCCGTACTTCATCAACCCAGCCTTTGAACATGAAATCTTTGATGCTTGGCGGCACAGGAATCCCGGTTTGTTCTTGGATATCTTGCCGCGTAACTAGGCTCCTGCCGTCTTCAGAGACAAGGGCGTAGGTCTCCTTCACCTTTGCATCGTTTATTCGTGCTATTTTCATTCTTTGACTACCTATGTGTGAATATCGCGGTGTTGTTGCCATCTATTCGGCAGAAACCGAACCTGACGAACTGCACTACTTGCCCAGGCTTAAAGCCTGATACGAACGATTCTGCGACGCCTTTTACTACCTCAAGGCTGTTCGTGTTGTACTGCTCACCAACGTACAGTTGTTTGGGAATAAGCACCCGAAGGTCAAATATATCTTGCTTTGAAACCCATTGTATTTTTGGCATTGATTGTTTTATTTCGCTTCCTGCAGGCGTCGCGGTCAAGGATAGTTTGCCCTCCTGACACTCTATCCTGGTTATCTTGACGTTGTACAGCTCTATTAGCCGAATTTCGTCGTTTATTTTCAGGCCAGCAGCGTCGTCTCCAGATACGTAAAACCTATCAGAGGCCTTTACAGTCCTCGAGCCAAGGGCCGTATCAGTAGGATGGTTCTTCAAGACGACATCAAGATCGGCTGCCTCCTGTACATACAGTTCTACAGGATCTTTGACAAAGAAAAGCCTCATGGATAACGGGTCTATTATCTTTCGGTTGTAGGCCTCCAGCGCCTCAAACGGCGGCTTGGTCTCTGCAAGAGTTATGCCAAGCGAGATTACAAACTTGCGTATTGCTTCTGGAACAAAGCCGCGCCGCCGAAATGCAGACAGCGTTGGAAGCCGCGGGTCGTCCCAGTCTTTTATCGTGCCGTCGTCGATAAGCGGGCGGATTTTTCTCTTTGAGACAGGAACTCCTTCAAACTCGAGCCTGGAAAATTCTATCATTGTGGGCTTGCGAAGATCGAGCCGGTCAAGTATGGCAAAATACAAGGCGTTTCGAAGCTCGTATTCTTTGGTCCTCATGGCGTGCGTTACCCCGTCCAAGCTGTCCTCTATAGGAGCTGCAAAATCATAAGTTGGCCAGACTCGAATCTTGCTTCCGAGTTTTGGGTGCTGACCTTCGATTATCCTGAAAAGCGCCGGATCGCGCATGGCAGTGTTCAAATCGGCCATGTCGCCTTTGAACCGGATTATGGCCTGATTCTGCTCATAAGAGCCGTTGAACAATTTTTCAAGCCGAGTCAGGGCTTCTGAAGGGTCTCTGCGGCATTCGCATGCAACGCCCTTTGCTCGAAGGTCGTGCATGGTCTCCTGACTGCAGGTGCAGACGTACGCCCCGTCAAGCTCGACTAGCTTGCGTCCGTACTGTTGGATAAGCGAAATGTCGTCAGACGTATTCTTTACTATATCCGGCTTTACTCCAAGCCAGTCAAGGCCTTCCTTTATAGCGTCGTAGTATTCCAGTTTTTCCTTCAGCGGGTTTGTGTCGTCAAACCGCAGGATAAGTTTTCCCTGGTACATTCGTGCGTATTCTTCATCTATTATCGCGGCCTTTGCATGGCCAATGTGCGGATAGCCGTTTGGCTCTGGCGGGAACCTTGTTACAACCTGCCCCATAACCGCGCCTTCAAGCGGTGGGAGCCGCACGCCAGTTTCTTCTACCGGTTTTTTGGCAGTTTCTTCCGGCGCCATCTTGTCTAGCAGCGATTTCTGATCAGAAAGTGGCATCAAATTTATCGACTGGACTATTGCGCGAATCTCTGGTATGAGCGTCTTTATCGTGCCGCGTTTGTCTGGCCTTGAGCCGAGGAGCTTGGAAATCACAGATTCTGCTTGGGCCTTGCCGTCGTGCTCCACAGCATTTTTCAGAGCCAGTATCTTGACTAGATCCGAGACATCCTGCTCGATGGACACCTTACAAACTCCTGCCTACGATAAAATCTGCTGAGCATATCAAGGACTGTTTGGCCTCTGAATCTTCATAGCCCTTTATCGATTCTAGGGCCAGTTTCATGTGCTGCCTGGCAGCGTTTCTGACGTCTTCGTCGACGCCAGCATCGGAGACTACTTGGACGGCCTTGTCTATGTCAGATACAGATGCAGTTTTTGAGCCGAGAACCTTCAGGATAATGTCCTTGTCATCGCCCTTTGTATTTTTGAGCGCCAGGAGAATCGGCAGCGTCTTTTTGCCTTCCCGGATGTCATTTCCGGCAGCCTTGCCGGTCAGTTTTGGATCGCCGATTACTCCTATTAGGTCGTCTACAAGCTGAAATGCCACGCCGATGTTCCAGCCAAACGACGACAGATTTTCAACGTCCTTGTCCGACGGGTCTGGCGAGGACATGGCGCCCATGGCACAGGACACTTCAAACAATGCCGCAGTCTTTTTGCCAATCATGTTGATGTATTGGGACTCTGTTGGGAATTTTGCCTTTGAGGCAAAGTCAATGTCCACGGCCTGTCCCTCGCAAAGGACTGTGCATGCAGAGGACAGCCTGCCAACCATGCTTGTTATCGCCCTGTCTTGGACGCCGGCTTTTCTAGAGTGCAGGGCCAGCATTTCAAACGCCTTTGAGAACAAGATATCGCCGCCCAAGACTGCCAGCGGCACGCCGAAATGTCGATGAACAGTCGCCACGCCGTGGCGCATGTCGTCGTTGTCCATGATATCGTCATGGACTAGAGTAAAGTTGTGGACCAGTTCTACTGCAGCAGCAGCCGGCAGAGCCTGTTTTAAGCTGCCGCCAAGTATCTCGCAGCTCTTGATAACCATGAACGGCCTAAGGCGCTTTCCGCCCGACCTGATATAATGCGAGGAAGCCTGGTACAACTCCTTTGGCTTGCCCTCAAGCTGTGAGACAAGAAAACGGTTTACCACAGAAGCGCAAGACTCCAGCTCTTCTTTGATGCTGTTTGCCTTCATGGACGGGTAACTTCCTGTGCTAACGCACCTGTCAATATATATCTTGAGCTAGCAAGCGCCGGGATGTTTTTTGCTCCAACCAGAAACATCGTGCTCTGCAGTTCCGCTATCACAGTCCTGGCAAAACTTTCAAGGTCTTCTTTAGACTTTGCCGCTGCCTTTAGGAATGGATAGGCCATACCAACCATGCTTGCTCCAAGAGCAATGCATTTTGCCGCTTCAAGCCCGTTTCGAAGGCCGCCGGATGCGACAAGCGGCAATTTGACTGCGCGCTTGGCCTCTATAAGGCTGGCAGCGGTAGGTATTCCCCAGTCCCAGAACAATTCTCCAAGATGCTGCTTCAGGCTGTCGTTTGCGGAATCTGCGCGCAGTTTTTCCACGCCGGCCCAGCTCGTGCCGCCGGCTCCAGCGACGTTGATAGCAGAGACGCCGGCCATTTCCAGTTTCACTGCAACTTCCCTAGATATGCCGGCGCCTACCTCCTTGACCATGACTGGCACGTCCATGGCCTTTGCCAGCTCGGATATCTTGGATAGCACGCCTCGGTATTTCGGCTCGCCTTCCGGCTGGACTAGCTCCTGCAAAGAGTTCAGGTGAACGACCAGGGCGTTGGCGCGGATCATCTTGACTATCTTTCTTGCCTCGTCTATTGAAAGGCCTTTGGCAAGTTGCGCGCCGCCGATATTTGCTATCAGAAAGGCGTTTGGCGCATTCCTTCTTGCCACGGAATAAGTTGCCGCAAGCTCTTCGCTTTTCAGCCCTGCACGCTGGCTTCCAAGCCCCATGCCGAAGCCGAATTTTTCTGCCAGCTCGCCAAGCCGGCCGTTTATTATCGTAGCCTCGTCCGTGCCGCCGGTCATAGAGTCTATTATTATCGGCGCAGAAAACCTGTGGCCAAGAAACGTTGTGGAAAGATCAATTTCGTCGTAATCAAGTTCTGGCAGGGCATTGTGCACAAGCCGGATATGCTCTAAAAGAGTAGTCGTGGTCTTGGCCTGCACGTCTTTGTGCAGCGGGATTTCTATTCCATCTTTTTTGCGCTGCTTTATCAGCTGTATGTCTGAAGGCACGTCTGATGCGTCTGGCAATCACTTTGCCCCCCTTATCACTGTGCCAACTTGTAGTTTGCCGGATACTGCCTGCCCTATGCGCTCTGGCACAAGCCCGTTTATCAGCATCACATCTATACCAAAGGATGCAATCTTAAAGGCTTCTTTGACCTTGCGCTGCATGCCTCCAGTCACGTCTGCGCCTACTGCGTGGGAAAATTTTATCGGGTCTGCCTTGCCCTTGGCAACAAGTTCTGTTACAAGCTCCTTGGTATTTAGATCCCGGTAAATGCCATCAACGTTTGTCACGAATATGACCTTGGATGGCCGCAGCACCTTGGCAAGAATCGACATCAAGGCGTCGCCGGACAAAATAGAGTAGTTTCTTCCAGCCATGTGGACTACGTCGCCAAAAGTAACCGGGACTAGTTTGGACTTGGCGATTGTGTAAAGTTCCCGAATCTTTACCGAAATGGCCTTATGTCCAGTCGTAAACATTGGCGGGGCTACGGAATACGGGTTAAGCCCTGCGCGTATCATAGAAATTGATATTATCTGGTTTAATGCTATCATGGATTCGTGCACTACAGAAACTCCGTGTGCACCGTACGGAGCGGGCTTGGTGTGCATGTCGTATTTGACTGACCAGTGATGGCCAAAGGACCCGCCGCCGTGAACAATTATTGTAGGGATGCCAAGAGAAGCCAGCGCCCCCGATATGCCGTCGATGGCATCGGTATTTGCGGAAAGAGGCTTATCTTTGAAAGTGATTACCGAGCCTCCCAGCTTTATCAGGGCAAGATTCTGCATACTGCAGCTAATTTCTAAATATGATTTAAAGTTTGACTTAGGCTATGTGGCTGGGCTGTTCTTTGCCAGAGTCCTTGTCTGACACCAGCACCTGTTTTTTTGGCATGGTAAAGCGCTTGTCAGAAGGGATTACAAAAACCTTGACAGAGGTGTTGATTGCATAATGCGCGGTCCCGTCAGGATTTTTGTAATTAGTTGCAATTCCAGCGCGGTCAAGGGAGACTCTGACTCTGACTATGGTGCCGTCTTCCAGCTTGAATGATACGGTGTCATCACCCATGCTAGAGTAATCAAGCATGCGGAACTCTACTCTGTCAGGATTGCCGCTTTCCACAGCACTGTCTTGCCGTCTAGAGTATAAATATGAACCTTGTTAGGCAACAATAGTTACTTATCATAATCTATTTATCTTCGATTTGAGTCTTGTTGTCTGATGGGTAGGCTGTTTGGAAGGGGCAAGGGCAATCAAGACCCTTCCGAGGAACATGTTGAAGAGAAGCAGAGTTACAATGATTCTGACTTTCAAAAGCGAGATCTGTACAAGAAAGGCCAGAATTACATGTCAAACGACAAAATGCTCGACGCGATAAGAAGTTTCGAGCTGGCTATTAGAATTGACCCGCTTTATGTAGACGCATGGGTAAAGAAGGGTTACGCTCATTTTCATCTAGGCGAATACACAGTAGCCATTGGAGCCTATGACAAGGCTCTGGAGATAGACGTCAATAACGCCGAAGCCTGGAACCTAAAAGGTCTGGCTTATTACAAGTTAAAGAATTATGAAAAGGCTATCGATTGCTGCGAAAAGGCAGTGGACATCAACCCCAATGACGGCATGTCCTGGTACAACAAGGCCTGCTACACCACCTTAAGCGGCAGGGTTGACGATGGCCTTGAGGCGCTAAAAAGGTCCATAGAGATAGATATTGCCAATGCCAGAAAGGCAGTGAAAGACAGGGACTTTGAGACCGCCCGCGCAGAAGAAGGATTCCGAAGAATAGTCGAAGTTGTAGTTTTAGAATCGATCAGACAGGGATATGACTATGTCGGCAAAATAGTATGGGTTACAGGCGTCGACAAGGTTGAGGTAGAAGAAGCCATAACCCGTCTTTCCATGAAGGGCCTGCTTACAAGACGCGAAAAGAGAAACATCACAGGCATGGAAGAGCACCTAGAGATAACCAAGGAAATAGCAGACAAGGTTGGCGTCACAAAGCGCGTTGGCCTTTTTGGCGGCAAGCAGGTGTCTGCACCGATGCAGCAGCTAAAAGACATCAGCGAGGTCCTCGGCAGGGCAAAAGAGGCCATCGAGCGTGGCGACTTGGAGATAACCAAGGAGGCTTTTGATGACCTCATCAGCCCGTCAAAGCATGGCAGCGCCATGATAGAGCAGTTCTTTGACGACCACCGCGACCTGAGGCTTGCGCAGATTCGACTCCGCGATAAGGGGCAGGAATACCTCAACGCCAACAAGGCCAACCTGATAGACATGATATCAAAGATAGACATGAAAGTCAGAAACGGGCCGGTCAGCAAACCAGCAAAAGATTAAATCTGCAGCAGAATCATTGCGTAAAATATGGCAGAGATAAGGGTTGCCGTCATCGGAGTTGGCAACGTTGGTTCTACTTTTGTTCAGGGTGTCGAATATTACAGCAACAACAAGAACACTGTTGGCCTTTGGCACCAAAAAGTGGCAGGCTTAAAGCCTTCAGACATCAAGATAGTTTCCGCTTTTGACATTAATCCAGCCAAGGTCGGCAAGGACCTCGGGCAGGTATCAAGTTCCAGTACCAAGAAATACCATGAAGCAAAATCAAAGATAACAATCATGCCGGGAATCGCGCTTGACAGCGTTGAGGGAGAGGCAAGCTCTGCATCCCCATTAGAATTTGCAAAGCAGCTAAAGGATTCCAAGCCAGATATCGTTCTCAACTTGATATCCTCCGGCATGGACAAGACTTCACTCGAATACGCCAAGGCTGCGCTGGGCGTCGGGGCAGCATTCGTCAACAGCACGCCAGCAAAGATTGCAACAAATCCGGCTCTGGCCGACAAGTTTTCGCAAAAGAAACTTGTCTTGGCCGGCGATGACCTTCTCAGCCAGTTTGGCGGCACGGCGTTTCACAAGGGCATGATTGACTTTATGGTCGAGCGCGGCGTCCAGGTACGGAAGAGCTACCAGCTTGACGTCGGCGGAAGCGAGGAGACTAAAAGGACCATGGTCGAGCGAATAAAGATGGCCAAGCGCTCGATGAAGACAGGAACTATAGGCCTTGAGGCAGGATACAAATTCGAGTCTGTTGCAGGCACGACAGAATACACGGACTTTCTTGGCGATTCCAGAAACAGCTATTACTGGATGGTCAGCGAAGGATTTCTTGGCAGCAGCATAGTGATGGACCTGACTCTGCGCACCAACGATGGGGCCAATGCCGGAAACGTGCTTTTTGACGTAGTAAGAGCAAGCATGGCAAAGGGCAACGTCAAGAAAAATGCCGAGCTGATAAACGCCTACGGATTCAAGAACCCTGTCAAGAAACACAAGATACGAGAGGCCTACGCGAACTTTGTAGAAGCGTTCACCTAATTCTAGCCCATTTTTGTGGGTG
>QCWB01000179.1 GCA_013114715.1 Nitrososphaera sp. | reverse complement strand
CATAATCTGCAAGCATCCTAGAAGCACACGTAGTCCTGATCCCCTTTGTAGAGATGTTGTCCTTTACGCCGACGGCAACTCCGGCCAATGGGCCGACGTTTTGTCCGTCTCGGATTTTCTTGTCTATCACCCTTGCCTGGTCTACTGCGAGCTTGTTTATCGTGATAAGCGAGTTTACCTTTGGCTCTACGCGCTCTATTCTTTCTAGAATCTGTGAGATGTATTCTTCGGCAGAAAATTCTCTTGACGATACACCGCGTGCTGCTTGGCCTGCATCAAGCTTGTAGAGCATCATAGCATCCTCGGGGCCTTTACAAAGCCGTCCTTGCGGTATTTTGTGCCAACCACGTCACCGTCAAAACTGGCAGGCTCGTCGCTTCTCAAGTCTGCAAGGTTTTTCTTTTCCTTGACCGCAGGGGCGTTTTCAAGCGGCATGCTGTCAAGCTTGTCAAGGTACGAGATTATCTGCTCTATCTGCGCTGTGTATTTCAACAGCTCTTCATCAGACAGGTCTATTCTGGCAAGCCAGCTGAGGTGCTTTACCTGCTCTTTTGTCACCATCTACGGCGCCAGCCTGTCAATGTCCCGGGGATAGAAAGTTGCGTCGCGGATGTTGTCTAGTTTTGTTAGCGCCATCAAGAGCCTCTCAAGGCCCATGCCAAAGCCGGCGTGCGGCGGCATGCCGTAATCAAAGACTCGGAGATGATAGTCAAACGAGTCTGATTTCAAGCCCTGCTTTTGCATCCGCTCTACAAGCTGGTCCTTGCGGTTTATTCTTGTGCTGCCAGAGGACATCTCCAGCGGGCCGAACATCAGATCAAAGGATTCAGAGATCTTTTCGTCAGCGGCGCTTGGCTTTACGTAAAACGGCTTGGCAGAAGTCGGCCAGTCGACGATAAAGTAAAAGCCGTTCATTCTTTGGTCTGACAGGCTTTTTAGCGCCTGCGGAGATATGTCGTCGCCCCACTGTATTTTTTCGCCGGCTTCCTGCAGCTTGTCTATCAGGTCAGAGTAAGTGTATTTTGGAAACGGCAGTTCTAAAGCAGGCATGGACAGCTCCATAAAAGCCAGGTCTGGCTTGTTTCTGTCCTTGATGGAATCTACTATGTTTACTATCAGTCGCTCCAGAATGGACATGACGTCGTTATAGTCCGCAAACGCCTTTTCAATGTCTATTGAAGTGGCCTCGGAAAGGTGCCTGTTTGTCCTTGACGGCTCGGCTCTGAAAATCGGGCCGATCTCAAATACGTTTTCAAAGGCCATGGTCAGCTGCTCCTTGTACAACTGCGGGCTCTGGGCCAAAAAGGCCTCCCGGTTATAGTAGAAAATTGGAAATAGCGCCGCGCCGCCTTCCGTGGCAGTCGCTATCATCTTTGGCGTGCTCACTTCAATGAATTGCTGCCTTGACATAAACTCTCGAATAGAGTTCAGCAGGGTCTGCCGGATCCGAAAAACGCACTGCAGGTAGCTGCGCCGGAGGTCCACTGCCCGGAGGTCAAGCCGGGTATCGATTCCAACTGTAGAGGTCTTGCCCTGTGTCACAAATGGCGCTGCTTTTCTGGCTATGGAAAATACTGCAAGTTCAGACGGAATTACCTCCGCGCCGTTTGGGGCCCTTTCCTGCGGCCTTATCTTTCCCTTGACCGCTATGGAGCTGTGCTCCTTGACTTCCTTTATCATTGCAAAAAGCTGCTCGCCGACTTCGCTTTTCTTGGCAGTTATTTGCGCTTCGCCTGTAATGTCTCTAAGTATGATGAACTGGATGTTGCCGTGGTCCCTTACAGCGGAGACCCAGCCCATGATGACGACTTGCTGGTCTCCGATAGCCGGATTTATCTCAGACAGGCCGTGAGTCTTTCTCCAGTTGCCCAAATCTTGTTCTTTTAGCATATAGCCCAAGTAATTATGGCGCGTTGTACTGAACAGGATATTAATATTTTCAAAAGGCTGGGTCGTTTGCGCCGCCAAGAACTAATAAGTGCAGGACGGTAATGTTACCTGTGCAGCTTGACGATACAGACGCGGCGATAATCAATTCCCTGATGCAGGATGGAAGAAAGTCCTTTCGCGCCATCTCCAGGGAAATCAAAGTAAGCACGCCTACTGTCAAGGCCAGGTACGACAGGCTCGTTAACATAGGGCTCATCAAGTCTGTAAAGCCAGAGATTGATCTTGCCAAGATAGACAAAGGCAAGCAGCCTATTGGCAACATTTCAGGGAGCAGGAAAAAGCGCGTTGTCAAGGATCTCAAGATAAAGATAGCGTGCGATTATTGCGCCGGGCCTATCAACGGCCAGCCCAAGGTATTGAAATTTGCAGACATTCAGCGCTTCTTTTGCTGCACCGCCTGCAGGAGCATCTACAAAGAAAAGCATGAAGGAAGGATACAGTCTGTAATAGAGCAATACAAGGAGAGAAAGAAGGCATCTTCAGAACCGTCAAGTGCCTGAAAGTATGGCTTTAGATACGCTGTCGACTATTTCACCGGCCTTCTCTTTGTTGACGATGCCTGTCACAAAATGAGGCTTGCCTCCTCCACGCCCATCGGGGCCAGCAGCCTCTTTGAAAATTTTGGCAAGATCTACTGACAGGTCATTGCTTCTAGCAACAACCAGAAAGGCGGTTTCAAGACCAGCATTGGAAATAACGACCGCAGTCTTTGGAGACGTGATTTTCTCGCCAGCAAACTCGATTACCTTGTCGTCGGCAAGGTTCGAAAATGAAGCCGTAAAGATTTGGATCTCACCGTTGGCCAGCGGCTGTATTTGTGCAAGTTTTTCTCCGCTCAGGGTCTTTAGTTTGCCCAAATTCGCTGCGGAATCTAACTTTACCTTCCTAGCCGTGTTTTCTATCGTGTTGAGGTTTGCTCCAAGCTCCTCGCAGACTTTGAGCAGTTTTGCAGATATGGAAACAGCAGTCTGCTTTGCCTTTTGCCCGACTACAAAATCAACTTCGTATTCGTTTCCCTTCTTGGAGAGCCGCGTTACCAAAAAGAAATCGCATTGCGAAAGGTTGACGGCATGCTCCAGCGCGCAGGCAGAGGCGTCGTGGTTCTCTATTTCCACGACCCGAACTTCGCCTGAAATTCTCTGCTCGTTTGCGCGCAGACCCGGAATTGATTTCTTGGCTTCTTCAAGCGACGGAAAAGACCGCGTGGTAACCTGCCGGCCCTCGAAAATCAGCTCGTTTACCATGGTTTCTGCCGCTATAATCGTTTCAAGTTTCAATTCCGGAATGACGATAAATGCGGTGTTGCTGTCCTTGCCATGCTCTACTTTTCTAACCAGTAAAGGCCGGCCAAGAATCTTTTGCAATGCGCCGATAAAGGCATGCTCTGCGGTGTGCGCTATTTCCACGCAAAACCGATAT
>QCWB01000178.1 GCA_013114715.1 Nitrososphaera sp. | reverse complement strand
ATCCCATAGGGTGATATGAAATGAGCAAACCATATTACGTAAAATTTGAAGCTTCAAAGGATCTCATAAACGCAGTTTATGAGGCAGTACGCATAGCAAAGCAGAACGGCAAGGTGCGCAAGGGCACCAACGAGACAACAAAGGCCATCGAACGCGGCATTTCAAAATTGGTAGTCATCGCTGAAGACGTAGAGCCGCCGGAGGTAGTCGCACACCTTCCAATACTCTGTGAAGAAAGAAACGCGCCGTACATATTTGTGCCAAGCAAGCAACAGCTTGGCGTCTCACTTGGAATAGACGTTGGATCTGCAGCAGCGACAATCATCGACGCTGGAGAAGGCCAGCATATTGTTGAGCAGGTAGTCAGCTCTATTGCGAGCCTGAAAGCCAAGAAGGAGTAAGCCCGAGGCTGGTGCCATATGAGCAGCAAGGCAGCCGAAGAAAAGATTACTCCTGCCGAAGTCATTCAGATTGTCGGCAGGACTGGTATCGCTGGAGAAGTTATTCAGGTCAGAGTTAAGGTTCTTGAAGGAAAAGACAAGGGCCGCATTCTCACTAGAAACGTCAAGGGCGCAGTTAGGATGAGCGACATCCTCATGCTTCGAGAAACCGAGCGCGAGGCTCGCAAAATAAGGTGATATAGATGAGCAGAACAGCAACGTCGCTTCGTCTATGCACATTCTGCGGCACGCGCATCTCGATAGGCCACGGAGTCATGCTCGTCAAAAACGACGGCCAGATAGAGTGGACCTGCAGCAGCAAATGCAAAAAGAACCTTCGAGTGCTAAAGCGAGACCCAAGAAAGCTAAAGTGGACCAAAAAATACGCCAAGGGCGGCCTTAAAAAGAAAGGTGCCTAGACCATGGCAGTAGAACGGACCCTGATAGTAGTCAAGCCAGACGGCTTTAGGCGCAGCCTTACAGGCAAGGTCCTGATCCGCTTTGAAGAGAAAGGTTTTGTGATAAAGAACCTGACATACTATAATTTTACCAAGGCCAAGGCAGAAGAATTCTACTCTGTCCACAAAGAAAAGCCGTTCTTCGGCGAGCTGGTGTCATTCATATCTTCCGGGCCAGTGGTCGCGTGCATTTTGGAAGGAAACAACGCTGTGGGCACGGTCAGGATAATGATAGGCTCGACAAAGTCCTTTGAAGCGGCACCGGGCACGATACGCGGCGACTTTGGTCTTGGATTTACAGACAACATAATACATGCATCGGACTCGCCTGAAAGCTTCATAAAAGAGTCGAAGGTCATCTTCGGCTAACCGTGGAACTTAGGCAGCCTGTTGTTGTAGTTCTTGGTCATGTAGACTCTGGCAAGACGTCGCTCCTAGACAAGATACGGGGCACTGCCGTCCAGGCCCGGGAAGTCGGCGGCATAACCCAGCACATAGGTGCAAGCTTTTTCCCCATGGAGACGATAAAACAGGTTACCGGCCCACTTTTCAACAAGCTGTCAAAAACTGATACACCAATTCCCGGCCTTTTAGTCATTGACACGCCTGGCCACGAGGTGTTTGCAAACTTGCGCGCAAGGGGCGGTTCTGCCGCAGACATTGCCATTGTTGTTGCAGACGTCAACAAAGGCTTTGAGGCCCAAACCATAGAGAGCATCGAGATCCTGAAAAAGCGCAAGGTGCCTTTTGTGATAGCCCTTAACAAGGTAGACATGATAGCCGGCTGGCGGCCGCACTCTAGATTCATCTCAGACGAGGTCCAGAAACAGGAAATGCACATCCAGACAATGCTGGATGAAAAACTCTACACGGTAGTCGGCTCGCTGTCAAGGATGGGCTTTGTTTCTGAATCTTTCTGGCGCGTCAAGGACTTTACAAAGGAAGTAGCCATCGTTCCGGTAAGCGCAAGGACCGGGGTCGGAATCCCCGAGCTCTTGGCAGTGCTAGTCGGCCTGACCCAGCAATACATGGCCAAGCGGCTTGAGCGACACATGGGCGCGGCAAGAGGCATAGTCCTTGAAATAAACGAGGAGCCTGGCCTTGGGGCGTCGGCCAACATCATATTGCTTGACGGCGTGCTAAAGCAGGGAGACACGGTTGTAGTCTCGAAAAGAGATGGTGCAATAGCAACCAGGATAAAGGCCATACTTTTGCCAAAGCCGCTAGACGAAATGCGCGACCCGCGGGACAAATTCAAGCCGGTCTCTGAAGTCATCGCCGCAGCAGGACTGAAAATAACTTCGCCGGATCTTGAAGGCGTGCTTGCAGGCAGCCCGGTTTATGTCTATGACAAGGAAAAAGGCGAATCCGAGCTAGAAAAACTAAAGTCGCTTGCGGAAAGCGAAATTAAAAACGCAATAATTAGCAACACAAACACGACTGGTGTCATACTAAAATGCGACACGATAGGCTCGCTTGAAGCCATCATGGATCTTTTGAAGAAGGAGAATATTTCAATAAGGATAGCTGATATTGGCAACATCACGAGAAGGGACATAGTCGAGGCAGCAGCGGTAAAGGAAAGCGACAGGTACAACGGAGTTGTCCTTGGATTCAACGTCAAGATGCTTGACGACGCGGAAAAAGAATCTCAAGACCGCGGAGTCAAGGTCTTTAACGAGCGTATAATCTACAACCTAGTCAGGACCTACACGGACTGGTTATCCTACCAAAAAGAGCACGAGGACTCTATACTCTTCAAGGAATTGCCTCCTGTCTGTCAGTTCCAGTTCATGAAAGGCTTTGTTTTTAGAAGAAACGATCCAGCAGTCTTTGGAGCAGAAGTCCAGGTCGGCAGGCTTAGGCAGAAGGTCCAGGTCATCAACGAGTCCGGCAAAAAGGCCGGGACGGTTCACCAGATCCAGGAAAGCGGCAAATCCATGGAAGAAGCCACCGTAGGGATGCAGGTGGCCGTGTCGCTAAAGGAGCCGACCATTGGCAGGCAGATAAACGAAGGTGATATCTTTTACACAGACCTAAACAGCAGGCAGGCAAAGCAGTTGCTTGAACGCTTTATCCATCGGCTAAACGACAAGGAAAAAGAGGTCCTAAACAAGATCCTGGCGCTGAAAAGGGCCACCGATCCCGCCTTTGGATACCTGTAGCTACTGGTATTTCTGCAGCAGGCTTTCTAGGCCCTTTTCGCCGACTGCGCCAATCGCCCGGTCTATCACTTTGCCGTTCATGAACATTATGAACGTGGGTATCGCGTAAACATCGTATCTCATGGCCACCCCCTGGTTTTCGTCGACGTTGACCCGACCGAAGGTCACCTTGCCGTATTTTTTGGCCAGCTTGTCAAAGATGGGTAACATAAACTGGCAGGGACCACACCATGTAGCCCAAAAATCTACAAGAACCGGCCTGTCGCCGTTTATCGCTTGCTCAAAGTTTTTTTCTGCAAGCTCCAAAAGGTTCGGGTTTGCTGCGTGCGCAGACTTCTTTTCTTCGCTCATGCAAGGTGTATT
>QCWB01000177.1 GCA_013114715.1 Nitrososphaera sp. | reverse complement strand
GCATTGTATCTTTTTGCAACCTGTATGGCAAGGCTGGCTGCCTTCATAGACATTTCAGATCCATCTATAGGGACAAGTATCTTGGAGAATTCTTTTTCACTCAACGTGTTGAGTTGTCGTTGTAGCTTCATAAAAGATAGGAATGCAGTGCAAGAATCTGAAATCACAATGTAAGCCGACGGCCCTGCATTTGAATAAAAGATTGATCAAAGTTTAGAGTCTTTCTGGAAGACTTCTACGAGATCCCTTGCTGTTATGATTGCAACTATCTTACGTCTTGAAGTCAACGGCAGGCGCTTTATTTTATGAAGGGACATTAATTCTGCTGCATCTCTGGCTCCAATACTCAGTTTTCCGGTTATGACAGGATAGGTGCAGTAATCTCCCACACGCTCCTCGATGTCTACGTTTTTGCTCAGGACTTTGTTTAGGAGGTCCCTTTCGGTAAAAATGCCGTAAGGTTTGTCATCTGCTGTTACAAGCACGCTTCCTATCCTTTTCTTGGACATTGTCTTGACGGCGTTAAGTATGGTATTGTTTGTATGCAGCGAGTAGACCTTGCCTGTCACGGCTCCCCTCAGTGATGGATTTCTTCCAATGGTCAGAAAAGCCCGTACTATGTCAGAGGCCGTGATGATGCCGATCAGTTTTTCTTTTTCAAATACCAAAAGGCGTGATTTCTTTGAGATCATGGTTTTTGCTGCATCAAGAATGCTCGTGTCTGGTGTCAGCTTGGAGAATTTAGCTGAAAGGACGTACTTGACTGGCCTGTTTGGAATTGTTTTGTTCAATGCCAAATATTGTAGCAATTCTCTTTCAGTGAGAACACCAACAGGGTTTTCATTTTCTACAACGACGAGATTGCCTATATTGTTGGATATCATGATAGAGACTGCATCCATAAAACTGGTATCCGAGGCAGTCGTGATAACTGGTCTGCTTGCATAATCACCTACTCGTAAGTTGCGCAGCTTTTCCATGAACAAGCATATCCGATTTTTTATTTAAGGAAGCAGAATACACTGCAATGCACTACAATGTTGTGTCACTTTTCAACCCTTGCCCAGTATGCATCAATTTTGTTCTGAATGGTCTGCAGGACTTTGTCCTGTCTTGCAGGCTCGAAGAGGTGCTCAAACCTTCCCTGCAATTTCAGGTACTCCTCTACGGGTTTGCGCTTCTTTTGAATTACAGAATGCGTCACCTCGCCGTTGACAGCCTCCTTTAGCGGCCAGATTCCTGTCTCGACAGCTAGTTTTGACAGTCTTATCACGGCGTCTGAATCGACATCCCAGCCAGGCGGACAGGGAGAATGTGCGATGAAAAGTTTTGGCCCGGCAAACTGCGATGCTTTTTCAATCTTGCGCATCATGTCTGCAATGTATGCAGGAGATATTGTGGCAACATACGGAGGCTTGTGGGCCGTCCATATCTCAAAAAGATCCTTCTTGTCAAGCAGGTTTCCTTCAGGCGCCAAAGCAGAAGGAATCGTGGTTTTTGTTGCAGAGCTGAAAGGCGAAGCACTTGACGCCTGAAAGCCAGTGTTGGAATACCCTTCGTTGTCGTAGACCAGGTAGTAAAAGTCAAGCCTCCGATGCATTGCCCCCGAGGTAGCCTGAAGCCCGATGTCAGAGGCAGCCCCATCGCCTGTTATTACTACCACCTTGAGGTCATCTTCTTTCTTTACCCTGCCTTTTTTTATCAGGATGTCAAGGGCGTCTCTTATGCCCTGTGCAGCAGCCGGCGCCGAGGCCATGGCCACGTAAAACCAGGACGACTTGAATGGAGTGTTGGGGAATACCGAGAGCATGCTCATGCAGCCTGCAGCATTAACTGTCACCGCGTTCTGCCCCAGAACTTTTTCAAATATCCTGACTAGAAGCAGCCCGCCGCAGCCGGCGCAGAGCATTGTTCCTGAAGTTAGGCTTTCCTCGACTGGCAGGTCTTTGAGCGTTTTTGTCGTCAACCTTCAACCTCTCCTTTACCGGCTACCTTTAGCATCTGTTTTACTTTGCTCCAGTCTGAGTCGGTAAATAACAGTATACTCTGCAGCGGCTGCTGGTCTTCTTTTACCGATTGTTCTGTCACACTCATGATATGCTTGAAATCAGAAATACCGATGTGTTTGCCTCCAAGCCCACCGATGAAGGAAATTATCTTGTTTGGCCTGTCGCTTCTGTGATAAAGCGCGCCGAGTACTTCGGGATACAGTATGCCACCGCTCCCTATGGATATGTTCTGGTCTAGGACCGCTACACCTTTTTTGCCTGCAAGCATCTGGCCTATCTTTTGCCTTGGAAAGGGCCGCAAGAGTCGTATCCTGACCAGCCCCACCTTTCTTCCTTCATTTCTCATCTCTTTTATTGCTGCCCTGGCAGTGGTTGTAAGCGAATTGGTCATTACTATTACATAGTCGGCATCATCTAGCATGAAACCATCGACTATGTCATATTTTCTTCCAAAGGCCTTCTCAAACTTCTTTGAAGCTTTTTCATGCACATCAAGTGCGTTTAATGAAGCAAGGTGCATCTGGTACTTGAAGTACGAATAGGCCCTGCCGTCCAGGACGGCGACGGCCACAGACACGGGGTTTTGAGCATTCATGTATCCAGATGTCGGAATGTATTGCGGCAAGATACTTGCAACCTCTTCTCTTTCAGGCACCTCCACCGGTTCCCGGGTGTAGGAAAGGTAAAAGCCATCAAGGTTCACGATGGTTGGCAGTCTTACCAACGAGTCTTCGGATATCAGGTAGGCCATTATAACTGAGTCCAGCACTTCCTGGCAGGTTTCGGCGTGTATTTGCAGAAATCCGCTGTCACGTGCGGAAAGCACGTCGTTGTGGTCAGGCTCCATGGTTATCGGCGAGGAGACGCCTCTGGAGACATTTGCCATCACAACAGGGACGCGCCAGCCTGCAAGGTTGTAAAGCATTTCAAAGCCGTACAGCAGCCCCTGGCTTGAAGTTGCAGTAAACGTCCTGACCCCGGCAAGAGACGCAGCTCCGGCGGCAGTTATCATGGAATGCTCTGAATCCATCATCACCAGTTTTGCATCCATCCTGTCCTCGTTTATCCATCTTGACAAGAGCTCGATTATCTCCGTTTGCGGTGTTATCGGGAATGCCGGTATGTAGTCTACCGCACACAACCTGACTGCCGTTGCGACCGACGCGTTGCCTGTCAAAAGCTGCTTCAAACTGGCTCTTCTCTCCGGACAAGCGAGATTGCCTTTACCGGGCATTCCGTGTAACAGATGTTGCAGCCCTTGCATGCCCCGTAATTCACGATAGGGAAATCATCTTTGCCAATTGTAATGGCGCTATCTGGGCAGTAAACAAAGCATATCCTGCATTTTGTACATTCGTCATAATCTATCACTGGCTTTATGTGCGCCCAGTCGCCTACACGCCTTGCCTGCGAGTTTCCAGCAGAGAC
>QCWB01000176.1 GCA_013114715.1 Nitrososphaera sp. | reverse complement strand
GTTTTGCGACCATTTCGCCATACCGGCAAATGTCTGAGAAAAGAGATTATGATGTTATCGTAGCAGGCGGCGGCCTTGCTGGCATGATTGTGGCCTCGTCTGCTGCTTACTACTCAAAACAATCGTTACGAATACTTGTAATTGACAGAAACGCATTTCCGACGCTTGGCAAAAAGACCGTCACCGGCTGGGTTTGCGGAGACGCCGTCGGCAAGAACACCGTCGATTACATGACTGAGCGGATAAAGATCCAGTGGGGCTACCCGGAGATAGAGCATCCGGTAAAAGGCGTGGTGGCTTTCTCGCCGGACCACGAGACAAAGGTGGCCTTTGACGGCGAAGGCTACATCCTAAACCGCAAGATGCTGCCGCAAAAACAGCTGCAAGACGCCAGAAAAGCCGGAATCGAGATAAGAGAACGCGTTGCATTAAGGCAGTTAATCGTTGACAACAACACAGTAATCGGAGTCGAAGGAGAAGACCTGGAAAACAAGACCGTCTTTAAAAAGACCGCAAAACTGGTAGTTGACTGCACCGGGGTTACTTCTGTCCTGCGCACGAACCTTCCGATAAAATCAAACGTCGAGCGTAGAATAGACAGAGACGACCTGGAAGCGACAGGCAGGTACATCTATAACTTTGAGTTGTCCGGAGACGACAAGACGTATTTCGATCCAGATTATTGCATAATCCACCTGGACCAGAAACTGGCCCCCGGCGGCTACGGCTGGGTATTTCCAAAAGGCAAGAACAAGGTAAACATCGGCCTTGGAGTCCAGCAAAAGGCCTTTGAAGCGCGCAACAAGGAGATGGGCGTCCATCCAGACCTAAAAACGCTGATAGACCAGTACGTGCAGACAAACCCTTCGATAAAGAATCCGACTCTGGCAGACGGCGAGCTGGACGACGGCAACGCCTGGGGCACGTGGCAGGTATCAGTAAGAAGACAGAACGACTGCATGGTTGCCAACGGCTACATGATTGTAGGCGACTCTGCCTGGATGCCAAAGCCGCTTGACGCCGGCGGAATCGGTCCGGCAATAATTGCGGCGACCATAGCTGGCAAGGACATCGTCGCAGCAATCCAGGCCAACGACACGTCAGAGCGCGGGCTGTGGGCATACAACAAGCACTTCATAAATGACTACGGCTACAAGACGGCCGGGCTTGAAGTTTTCCGGAGGATGCTGCAGCAACTTACCAACGACCAGATAAACTACGGCATGAAGCACTTTTTGTCCAAGATGGACATTGACAAGATTACCAAAGGCGAGCATCCAGAATTCGGCACGGTAAGCAAGCTGGAAATGATGATTCGCGGAGCCATGAACAAGAAACTAGCAGACGATCTGCGTTACTGCGCGACCATCAACAAGACGCTTACCGAGCATTACTACAACTACCCAGAAACCCCTGACGGCTTTGCCGACTGGAACAAAAAACTGCACGGACACCTGACAGAAGCATTTGCCAAATACAAATGACTTTACAATACTCAAACTTTCCAGTGCACGAAACAATCGACCTAAAAGACCTTTCAGACATACGGCATGCAGTAGACAAGATGCTGCCCGCGTACGAGCGGCAGAGCCGTGACGGAACCTTCAGCTATCGTATTCTCTTGCCTCGGGGCGAAAAACTGACCGGCAAGGCAAAGCGAATTGGCCACACTTTTCAAGGCGAGCTGGTTCTGGGTCTGCGCAAGAAAAATCTGCTGCCCAACATCAAGGAATTAAAATACGTCCACGACGAGACGCATTACGGCTGGATTCTGGCCAGCCCCGAAGTCTTTGACAAGTTTGAAAAGACCTAGGCCTGGACCTCGCTTGGAGGCTTGTCTTCCTTGCCTTTGAACCTTGACATCTGGAATGGCTGCCAGATCTTCATCGCATTGCACAGTACAACCGAAATTATCATGCCTATCAGAAACCCGCCTATCAGGTCTGTCGGGTAGTGCTGCTGCACGTAGACCCTTGTTATGCCAATGATTACTGGAAAGGCCCAGATTGCATAGCTTGCGGTCTTTGATCTTTTGTAAAGGGCAAAGCCGATGATAAAGGCAAAGGCCGTCACCCTGGCCGTGTGGCCAGACGGGAATGACAGGTCCTTTGCAAACGGGGCAAGGCTGTCGCTTTCAATTCCGAAATTCTCTGGCAGCTGCAGTGCCGGCTCAAACTTGTATGGCGGCAGCGGCCTTGCTATAAACGGCTTCATGTACATCACGGCTATGGCCAGAATGACGATGGCTATCAACAGTATCATGCCTATCTTTCTGGTCCTCCGGATAATCGTCAGGATTATGGCCACGATAATCAGGCTTCCTACGTCGCCGGTAGTCGTGATGACTATCATGACTGTGTCAAGCGCGGCGTTGCCCTGAATTGATTTAGCGTATCTGTTTACAGAATCGTCCGGCGCGTCTGCACCTACTGCGGCAATGGCTGCACTTAATGCTACAAATGCAACTACAAATACCACAAACACAGGCGATCTGGCACGAAACAGCCAGGCCGGGCGCAGCTCTTGCAACAAAATATCGACTGGGTTGTTGCCGTTTAATTGTTTTCCCTATTCTTCCTTGCCGCCCTGCTGTTCGATTGCAAGCAGCGTGTTTGTAGAGATGATGTTTGGAATCCTTCTAATAGCAAGCGTAACGACTTTGTTCATTGTCTTGATGTCCTTTGATCTCACTTTGACAAAGATGTCGTGCATGCCGTACGTGCCCCTGACCTCGACAACGTCTGGAATCTTGGATATCTCGTCTATGATGCTCTTTTCAGAGCCGGCCTTGCAGTGCAAAAGGACATAGACAGTCGTCATGCTAGTTTTTTGTCGGGATCAGTATTTAGGGATTTTCAGTGTAAAAAGAATAGTGAGATCCAGCGTTATGCCACTTTGTAATTCAGCAGTTCTCTGAATGTAAGGTCAAGGTATACTTCTGAGCCGTTGAAGCCTTCGACGTACCCTTTGGGTACTTTGTACTGACGGCTTGCTCCCTGCATTATGACAATGTCTGCGTCCGTTATCTGGATGACGTTGCCTACATCGTACATGTCTTTGGATCTCACGTTTTTGTGCACAATCGTATCCCAGTTCAGTATTGCTTCAGCCATAGGACCTCTGCAATTACATACAATAAACAATTACTTAAAAATAGCTATACTGAAAGGTTAGTTATATAAAATAATCACAAGATTGATTTCATTAAATATTATAATTTACCAATAGAGCAGTTCTTATACTATAAAGAAGAACAAGATACAATTGGACTCTCCTCAAGCCTACAAGCAATCACTGGATACAGTCTTTTCAAAGATATTGATGGTCTCGTCCACTGTCCGGTCCTTGAGTTTGATAGCTCCTTCTGGCAAGGTTCGCAGGTTTGAAATGAGAAAGGACGCCAACCTCTTGCTTAACCCGTCGCAGATGGGCGAGTTTGTCCATGCTGCCAATGTCTCGACTTCGTCATTTTACAAATTCCTTCCGAAACTTGGCGAGCTAAGG